>JBKJJF010000244.1:0-42245 GCA_046598195.1 Rhizobacter sp.
TGATGACCATAGCGAGGTGGTCCCACTCCTTCCCATCCCGAACAGGACAGTGAAACGCCTCAGCGCCGATGATAGTGCGGATTCCCGTGTGAAAGTAGGACATTGTCAGGCTATTAATAGAGAAACCCCCGTCACGAAAGTGACGGGGGTTTTTTGTTTTGTCTTCTGGAATTGAATTGAACTTGAAATCAATTGCGACTGCCAGTTGATCTATTGCCTGCCTGCCGCAATTCCCACCCCAACATTGAATCAACCTATTTTCCTCAGTTAACGGCATGAGGATCAGCTAAGCCGTTGTCGCCATTCAGCATTCCCGGGGATGCAAAGCAACCAATCTGGAACTGCGACGCAGCGACATGAATCTGCTTGGAAGCTGCACCAGTGCTTGTTTTGCGCTGGTCTTCGCCTCTGGCAACTGAGGAAAGTAGGATCAATTGCTACGCAACTCCCTGCGCAATATCTTGCCGACATTCGATTTGGGGAGGTCTTCACGGAACTCGATCGACTTCGGTCTCTTGTAGGCCGTGAAGTTTTCGGAGCAGTAGGTCGCAAGTGTCTCCTCGGACAAGGTCGGATCTTTTCGCACCACGAAGAGCTTCACAGCCTCTCCTGAACGCTCATCAGGCACACCGATGGCAGCACATTCGAGCACGCCGGGGTGCATGCCAACAACTTGCTCGATTTCGTTCGGGTAGACGTTAAAGCCGGACACCAGGATCATGTCTTTCTTGCGGTCGACGATCTTGACGTAGCCTTGCTCGTCCATGACGCCGATGTCTCCGGACTTAAAGAAGCCATCGCTTGTCATCACCTTGGCGGTTTCGTCCGGTCGATTCCAGTAGCCGGCCATGACCTGCGGCCCGCGAATGCAGATTTCACCAGGTTGGCCAAATGCGACGTCGCGACCTTCATCGTCTCGGATCGCAATTTCGGTGGAGGGCACTGGCAACCCGATGGTGCCGGTGAAAGACGTGATGTCGAAACGATTGATGGTCGCAACAGGCGACGTTTCCGAGAGCCCATAGCCTTCGACCACAGGGCAGCCGGTCGCCTTCAACCATTTTTCGGCCGTCGCTTGCTGTACCGCCATGCCACCCCCGTTGGAAACGGCCAATTCTGAGAAGTCGATGCTGCTGAAGTCGGGGTGGTTGGCCAATGCGTTGAACAAAGTGTTCACGGCGGGGAACATGTTGACCTTGTAGCCATGCAAGGTTTTGACGAACCCTGGAATGTCGCGGGGGTTGGGGATGAGCAGGTTCAGCGAGCCCAGCCGTGCGCCCAGCATGTAGCAGGCCGTCAGCGCGAAGATGTGATACAGCGGCAGCGCGCAAACAACCACCATCTGCTTGTCGCCAACGGTGTCGAGCTTGGGTTTGAACCAAGCTTCCGATTGAATGATGTTTGCGATCACATTGCGGTGCAGCAGCGTTGCTCCTTTCGAGACGCCAGTGGTGCCACCGGTGTATTGCAGAAAGGCGACGCTCTCCGGCCCTAGAGAGGGGCGCTGCAGTGTCTGACGCGACCCCTGAGATACCGCACTGTTGAAGCGTGTGACCGTACGCCCTTGATCCAATGGCAAGCGGAACGGAGGCACCATCTTGCGCACATTGCGCACGACGAGGTTGACCATTGCGCCTTTGGCCGCGCCCAGCAGATCGCCCATCGACGCCAACACGACGTGCCGAATTTTGGTTTCGGCGATCACCTTCTCCAGCGTTTTGGCGAAGTTCTCGAGGATAAAGATCGCCTCGGCACCCGAGTCCTTCAGCTGGTGCTCGAGTTCACGGGGCGTGTAGAGCGGGTTGACGTTCACAACCACATAGCCGCCGCGCAGGATGGCTGCGATGGCCGGCATGTACTGCAGCACGTTGGGCATCATGATCGCGACCCGCGCGCCAGGCTTCAAACCTTTGGCCTGCAGCCAAGCGGCAAGTGAAGTCGACATGCGGTCGATGTCACGAAACTTCAGGCTGGCACCCATGCAGATCGCTGCAGTGCGCTCAGCATACTTTTCGTAAGCCGTCTCCAGCAACTCGACCAAGGAGTTGTACTCGGTGAGATTAACTTCGGCGGGGACTCCAGGAGGGTAGCTTTTGAGCCAAGGTTTTTGCATGGTGTAGTGAATCTCCGACGTGGTTCAGACGGCGGATGATCCCAGCCTAGCTCCGCTGCGGCTACGGTAATTGTCCTAGCGCTCTTTCGCGTGCACCTTCGTCGGTCGCCACAGCTTGGCCGAACAGGCTTGCCGCCAGCTGATGCTCGCGCGCACTCACAATCAGCAGAAACTCCTTCGCGCCTCGCATCGCCAGAAAAGTGGCGAAGCCGTTCTCAAGAAACTGCTGCAGGGCGGACAGGCCGGCGGCGCGCGCGGGCCCGCGCATCATGCGCAGGGTGTGGCGCAGCAGTGGCTTGCGGGTGAGTTCGTCGAGAGACTGCCCCACGGACAAGGTCAGTGCAATCTGCAGCTCACGCTCAACGGCTTGGCCTGTCGCTTGCCAAGCGGCGGCGTAAGCCACCGCATCGACGGCGTCTTGCGAGAGATGGCGCCCCATCGCGCTGTCCAGCCGCTCTGAGAGTGCGTGCAACTGCGCCAATGTGTCCACGGTTTCCACCACATCGCGCGGAAAAAGGCGAACCAACGCGGGCACGACGCGTGCAAACTGGGTGTCGCGCTGGCTGAAGTCGCCCGGGCCGTACAGCTCTTCGAGAAAAAACCGCGCCGCACCCGCGTAGCGCGCCGTGGCCAACAGATCCGCGTACGTGTGAGAAAAGCGGCGCTGCTGGTAGCGCTTGATCGCTTGAACCTTCTTCGACAACGAAGGAGATGCCGCGCGCGCTGCTCGTTCACGTTCGACGACATCAAGATGGCCCAGAATGGATTCGACGGTGGCTGCCATGCAAAATAATGCGGGTTTGTCTTGGGACGAGTTAGTCGCTCGCCTCTACGGATCGCTGAACGAATGATGCAACACTCGGCGCGGCTCGCGTCAGACCGGAATGCAACGACGAAATTTTCTCAAACTGAGCCTGGGTGCCGCTGCCGTGCTCGCACTGGTCGGCGGTGGTGTTGCGCTCTTTCACCCAGGCATTGAGCAGGGCCGGTTGACCGCGGCAGGCCGCGAGGTGTTTTTCGCGGTCGCGCGGGGTGTGCTCGACGGCAGCCTGCCGACTGACGCCACACAGCGCAGCGCAGCCCTGCAAGCGCACATGGCGCGGCTTGACGATGTGCTCGGTGCTTTCCCGCCGGCGGTGCAAGCCGAGTTGTCGCAGCTGCTTGCCATCCTCGCTGCCGCGCCGGGGCGAGCCGCGCTGGCGGGCCTGCATGTGTCATGGGCCGCAGCGAATACGGCGCAGATCCAGTCGGCCCTGCAAGGCATGCGAACCTCGTCGCTGGCCCTGCGGAAACAGGCCTACCACGCACTGCGCGACTTGACCAACGCCGCCTACTACGCCGACGCCCAGATCTGGCCCTTGATGGGCTACCCCGGCCCGCGCGTCATCTGAACGAATGCCATGAGCCAGATACCCGACCCGATTCGTGATGGCCTCGCCCGTGGCTGGCGTGTGTTCGGTGGTGCCCACGCGGCGTTGCCCGGAACCTTGAGCTGCGATGTGGTGATCGTGGGCTCCGGCGCCGGCGCTGGCATCACCGCCGAATTGCTGACCATGGCCGGCCTCCGCGTGGTGCTGGTGGAAGAAGGGCCGCTCAAGAGCAGCAGCGACTTCAAGCAGCGCGAGAGCGATGCTTACCCCGGGCTGTACCAAGAAAGTGCTGCCCGCAAGACGGCCGACAAGGCCATCAACATCTTGCAGGGCCGTTGTGTCGGCGGCTCCACCACCGTCAACTGGACCAGCTCGTTTCGCACGCCGCCTGCCACCTTGGCGCACTGGCAGACGCGTTTCGGCCTGACCGAGTTCAGTGAGGCTGCGATGGCGCCGTGGTTCGACCAGGCCGAGCGCCGGCTGAACATCGGGCCGTGGCTGACAGCACCCAACACCAACAACGAGCTGTTGCGCATTGGTGCGGCCCGTCTCGGCATTGCGGCATCGGGCATCGCGCGCAACGTGAAGGGTTGTTGGAACCTCGGCTCTTGTGGCCTGGGCTGCCCGACCAACGCCAAGCAGTCGATGCTGGTGACCACCATCCCGGCGGCCCTCGACCGGGGCGCCACGCTGCTGGTGCAGACCCGCGCCCATGCGCTTGAGCTGGTGCATCAGAAGGTCAGCGCGCTGGTGTGCGTGCCGGTTTCGGCCAATGGCAGCGTGGCCGCGGGCAGCCGGCCCACCCGCATCGTCGCCAAGCACTACGTGGTGGCGGGGGGTGCCATCAACTCACCGGCTTTGCTCAAGCGCTCCGATCTGCCCGACCCGCATGGCCTACTGGGTGCACGCACCTTCTTGCACCCGGTGGTGATCTCGGCTTCGACCTTCGAGCAGAAGGTTGAGGCCTGGGACGGCGCGCCGCAGACGCTCTACAGCGATCACTTCCTGCAAACGCAGCCCATCGACGGCCCCATTGGCTACAAGCTCGAAGCGCCTCCCATGCACCCCGTGATCTTCGCCAGCACGCTGGCGGGTTACGGGCAAGCGCAGGCCGATTCGTTGAAGCAGTTTGCGCACATGCACAGCTTGCTGGCGCTGATGCGCGACGGTTTCCACCCGCAGTCGACGGGAGGCCAGGTGAAGCTGCAATCCGATGGCTCACCGCTGCTCGACTACCCGCTCAACGACTTTGTGATGGACGGTGCCCGCCGGGCGTTGCTCAGCATGGCCGAGATCCAGTTTGCCGCCGGTGCCCGCACCGTGGTGCCAGTACACGAGCTGGCTGGCGTCTACACCACGTGGGCCGCGGCCCAGGCGGCGATCAAGGCCTTGCCGATGAAGCCGCTGCTCACGCGGGTGGTCAGCGCGCACGTGATGGGTGGCTGCGCCATGGGCGCCACCGAAGGGCAAGGTGTGGTGCGGCCTGACGGCACGCACTGGCAGGTGAACAACCTGTCGGTGCACGACGGCTCGCTGTTCCCCACCAGCATCGGCGCCAACCCGCAGCTTTCGGTCTACGGCTTTGCCAACAAGCTCGCCACCGGCCTGGCCAAGCGGCTGAGCGGCCGTGAAGTGAGCTTGATGCCCTAGCATCGCGGCATGCTTGCTCGCCTTCAGCAGTTCATCACTTTTCTCCTGTTGATTGCGGCGAGTGTGTGGGCCGCATGGTTCATCGGCACCGGCCACCCCGTCTGGGCCATGGCGGGCGCACTGCTCATCGTGTTTGGCTACGCGCTGTTTCTGGCGGTTGAATTTGTGCTCGTCTGGTGGGTAAACGGCGACGACCCGGCCCCCAAGGCGAGTGCTGGGCAGTTGTTCAAGGCATGGTTTGGCGAAGTGTTGACGGCACCGCGCGTGTTTTGCTGGCAGCAGCCGTTTCGCTCCAACAGCGAGCCCGATTTCTTGCCTTTGCAGTCGGGCCGGCGCGGTGTCGTGCTGGTGCATGGGTTTGTCTGCAACCGTGGCTTCTGGAACCGCTGGCTGCCTCGCCTGCGTGAACAAGGTGTGCCCTTCATCGCGGTGAACCTGGAGCCGGTGTTCGGCACCATCAGCGACTACGCGCCCATCGTCGAACAAGCGGTGCGGCGCATCGAGCAGGCCACCGGCCTGGCGCCGGTGGTGGTAGGCCACAGCATGGGCGGCTTGGCGATCCGGGCCTGGCTGGTGGCCTTTGGGGGCGTCGAGCGAGTGCAGCGTGTCATCACCATCGGCAGCCCGCACCGCGGCACCTGGTTGGGCCGCTTCGCTACCAGCCAGAACGCCCGCGAGATGGCCCAGGGCACCGATTGGCAACGTGCGCTCGAAGCGCGTGAATCAGCGCTGGACGCCGCGCGCTTCACCTGCTTTTACAGCCACTGCGACAACATCGTCTTCCCTGCATCCAGCGCCACCCTGCCGGGAGCTGACAACCGCCACGTGGTGGGCATCGCCCACGTGCACCTGATGGATCACCCTGACGTGCTCAAAGAGGTGTTGGCCTGGGCGAGGGTGCCGCTCTTCCCAAACTCTGGCGACGCGGCTGACGCGCTGCCCGCACGGTAAGCCAACCAGGCGGCCACGCCGGCCAGGCACAGGTGCATCAAGCCGTGGCCACTGATGGCGCCACCGGTGGCGAGCAGCACGGAGTCGTCGCCCAGGTCGCTCACGCGGGCCAGGGCATACAGGCCGAGCACCAGCAGCCAGTCGGCTTTGCGGGTATGGCGGCCCGGCAGGCTCAGCGCGCCGGCGGGAATCAACAACACCGGCAGCAGTTGCAACAGCAGCAGCGGGCGCAGGTCGGTGCTGGCAGCCAGCGAGGACAGCGTGGCCGCCAACGCGGCGACGCCCAACGCCGTGGCGCAGGCAGCCTGCGAACCGAAGCCCGCATGCACCCGCTCGGCCAGAAAACCGCACAGCAGCAGGCTGAAGGCACCGGCCACCAGCGCTTGCGCCACCAGGTAAGTGCCGTCCCCAGGCGCCAGGTGGTACACCACGGCCGAGCCGGCGGTCGCGGCGATGCAGGCGAAGCACCAGCGCCACGGCGTTTGCAGCGTGCTTGGCCAGTCGCCGCGGTTGATGGCAAGCCATCCCCACACACCGGCTGCCAGCATGGGCAGGCAGAACGCCGCGTTGACGCCGGCGGCCAGGCCAAACAGGCTGCGCATGTCAGCGAAGTGGTGGGCGCCGGCCTGCGGCAGGAGGGGCCCCCAGGCCAGCAGGCCCATCGCGATGGCGAGTGTCATCGCCAGCAGCATGAACAGTGCGCAGCGGCGGTTGAGGGCATCGTTGGGATTCATCAAAACAGTGTGGTCGGCGCAGGCCGCTGTTTCAATCACCCCGATGGATGACACCCCTTCGAGGGGCATCAATACAGCGTGTCGCTCGCAAGCCGGTCGTCGGCGCTCAACTCGGCTTGCCCGGCCACACGTTCGTACAGCGGCGTGAAGTCGGGTGCGGTGGCTTCGAACAGTTGCTCGAAGCCGGTGATGACGAAGTAGGTGCCCTGAAAACTGTCGATGCGGTACTGAGTGCGCATGATGCGCTCCACATCAAAGCCCAGGCGCTGCGGCGCGGGGCTCTGCAGGCTGTGGCGCAGCTCGCCGGTGGACGACAAGATGCCCGCGCCATAGGCCCGCAGCCCCGCTGGCGTGGCGATCAGGCCGAACTCAACCGTGTACCAGTACAGCCGCGCGAGGTGCTCGCAAGCTTGCAGCCGGCTCGCCTTCAAGCCACCTGCGCCATAGGCCTGCATGTAGTCGGCGAACACCGGGTTGAAGAGCAGTGGCACATGGCCGAAGAGGTCATGGAACACATCGGGCTCGACCACGTAGTCGAACTCTTCGGGCCGGCGTATCCAGGCCGTGATGGGAAAACGCCGCTGTGCCAGCAAGCCGAAAAACGCCTCTTCGGGGATGAGCCCGGGCACCGCCACCACCTCCCAGCCGGTGGCTTGGCGCAGGCGCTGCGACAGCAGATCAAACCGCGGGATCTCGTGCGGTGTGCCCAGGTTCGCCACGGCCGCGATGAACTCTTCGCAGGCCAGCCCCGGCAGCTGCGCCGCCTGGCGTTCGTACAGGCGCTGGTAGAGCGCATGCTCTTGCGGTGTGTAGCGCTCCCAGTGCTGGTCGCAGGTGTAGTCGGCGCGCGCTGCCGCGTAGTCGCCGCGCGGTGGGCGGGTGCCGTCGCCGTAGGTGACGGGGGCCACGCCCTGATTGACGGCCTTGTTGTCGGGCATCACGGGGCCGGCACGTCGCTCAGCACGCCGCGCCGCACCTGGTCGAGCTCGATGCTTTCGAACAGCGCGCGGAAGTTGCCTTCGCCAAAACCCTGGTCGCCCTTGCGCTGGATGATCTCGAAAAAGATCGGCCCGATCACCGTCTGCGTGAAGATCTGCAGCAGCAGCTCGTTGGGTGCACCCTGGTGCGTGGCGCCGTCGATCAAGATGCGCAGGCGCTTGAGTTCGTCGAGGTTTTCGCCGTGGTTGGGCAGGCGCTTGTTGACCAGGTCGAAGTAGGTGGCAATCGTGTCCTGGAAGGTCACGCCCTGCGCCCTCATGCGGTCGACGGTGGCGTAGATGTTGTCGCTGCCGAGCGCGATGTGCTGAATGCCCTCGCCGTGGTACAGATCCAGGTACTCGGCGATCTGGCTCTTGTCGTCGGAGCTTTCGTTGATGGGGATGCGGATCTTGCCGCAGGGGCTGGTCATGGCCTTGCTCTTGAGGCCGGTGAGCTTGCCTTCGATGTCGAAGTAGCGCACCTCCTTGAAGTTGAACAGGCGCTCGTAAAAGTCGGCCCACTCTTTCATGCGGCCACGGTGCACGTTGTGCGTGAGGTGGTCGATGTAGGTGAGGCCATGGCCATCAACCTCGGCGGGGGCGCCGGGAATGGGCACAAAGTCGACATCGTAGATGCTGATGTTGCCGATGGCGCCGGGGGTGGCGTTGTCTTTGCCGTGCCAGCGGTCGACGAAGTAGATGAGCGAGTCGCCAATGCCCTTGATGGCCGGGATGTTGAGCTCCATCGGCCCGGTCTGGTTGTCGAAGCCCCAGGCGCCCAGCTCGAGCGCACGGGCATAGGCCTGGTTGGCGTCTTGCACCCGAAAGGCCATGGCGCACACGCTCGGCCCATGCAAACGCGCAAAACGTTGTGCAAAAGAATTGGGCTCGGCGTTGACGATGAAGTTGACCTCGCCTTGCCGGTACAGCGTCACGTTTTTGTGGCGGTGGCGGGCGATGGGCTTGAAGCCCAGGGTCTCGAAAAGTTGGCCCAAGGCCACCGGGTTGGGTGCGGCGTACTCGACGAATTCGAAGCCGTCGGTGCCCATGGGGTTGTCCCAGGGGGTGAATTGCATGGTGTGCTCCTGATCGCTCTGTTTGAGCTTTCCAGGATCGTAGTTTCTCGGCTCGCGGGCTTTTTGCAAGACCGCTTTTCCCGGGTGGAATCAGTTGTCGAGTTCGCGTACGAACTTCATGGTGGCTGCGAGCGACAGGTTGAGCAGCTGCGACAGCTCCACGATGTCGTCGGGTATGGCCGCGTTGTCCCAGCCCCCGGCCGTGTGCCGCGCCAGGCGAATGGCCAGCACCACACTCTTCACGCTCGGGTGGTCGGCGTGCCTGCCGTCGGTGATGCGGATCAGCAGCTCGGGCAGCGTCCAGGCTTTCATCAGCGCCTGTTGCAGCTCGGTGAGGTCGACTTTCAGCAGCGCAATCTGGGCGGCCCGCGAGCGCAGCGTTGGGTCGGCCTTTTGGGCTGCGCGCAGTTGCAAGGCCAGCGTGGGGCCGTGGCACCACAGCAGCATCTCGGCAAAGTCGTGCAACAACGCGGCTTCGTAGATCACCGCGGCGTCGTGGTCCATGCGGTGAATGGCAAATGCCAGTGCAAAGTGCGCGGCGCGGTGGGCGCGGCGCATCACTTCGTTCAGGCCTTGCAGGGCTTCGGGCTGGTCGGCCAGGCGGTCTTCGATGGTGGGCTGCACGCCAAAGGCGTTGAAGAAGGGCGAGATGCCCATCAACACCACGGCGGCGGTGACGGTTTCCACATCGGTGACCAGCCGTGGCGGCCGGTGTGCGGCGGCGTAGGCCAGCACCTTGAGCGTCATCAGCGGGTCGTCGGCGACCATCTCGCCGATCAGGTTGGCGTCGACGTCGTCTTCGTTGACGCGCATGGCCTCAAGTGCATCGGAGGTGTTGCCCAGCACCGGGATCTCGGCCTGGCGGAAGTAGCTCACCCACGCTGCCAGGTCACGCAGGGGCTGCGTGAGCGGGGCGAGAACAACCGGGGTGGTGGGCGTGGTCACGTTTCAAAAATCCGAGGGGTCGTACCGAGGTTATCGGCTGTGGCGCTGGTCGACTTGAATGGCCCACTTGAGTGGGGGCTACTTGCCGCCCAGTTTGGCCTTCACGTCCAGCCCGACCTTTTTGTTGACGAACTGCAGCGTGGCCACCTTCGAGAGGTCGACCTCACCCGCCTTGTACAACCCGGCCTTCACCATCTGTGCATAGAAGTTTTGAATGCGCGCCTGGTTCATGGCGCCGATGCCGCCTTGCAGTGCTTCACCCGAATCGACGATGCCTTGCTGCTTCATCAGCGTGACCGAAGCTTCCATCTCGGCCGCTGTCATCTCGGGGTTGTCTTTCATCATCAGCCCGGCCGCGGCCTGGCGGTCACCGTACAGGTAGTTGACCCAGCCGAGCGCCGAGGCGTCGACAAAACGTTGCACCAGATCGGGCTTGTTCTTGACGGTGTCGGCACGCGCTTCGATCAGCGTCGAGTAGGTGCTGAAACCATGGTCGGCCAGCAGGTGCACCACGGGCTTGAACTTGCCCTGGTTCTCCACGTAGATGGGCTCGGCCACCGAGTAACCCTGTTGAATCGACTTGGGGTTGGCGAGGAAGGGGCCGAGGTTGTAGTTGTAAGGTTTGAGCACCTCGTCCTTGAAGCCGTGGGTCACCTTGAGCCACTGCCACCAGCTGAACTGGCCGTCTTTGGCGATCAGCGCGAGCGGCGCGTTTTTCAGCGCGGCGAAGTTGTCGTAGCCCTGCCCGGGGTGGGCGATCAAGGCCTGCGGGTCTTTTTGGAAGATGGCCGACACCACCACCGTCGGCACACCGTTTTTCACGTTGTCGAAGCTGTGCAGCAGATTGCCCGTCATCAAAAAATCAATGCGCCCGGCCGGCAGCAACGGGCGGTTGTTGACACTCGGGCCGCCTTGCAGAATGGTCACGTCGAGGCCGTATTTTTTGTAGGTGCCATCGGCCACCGCCTGGTAGAAGCCGCCGTGCGCGGCTTGTGCTTTCCAGTTGGTGGCGAAGGTGACCCTGTCTTGGGCGCTGGCGCTGCCGCTTGCAAAGACGAGGGCGATGAGAGCAAGGCGATTCAACATGCAATGACTCCGGGTTCAGTCGAAACGAGGGGACTCCACTGCATGCCAGCGCCCGAGCAAGGCGCGCGACAAGGCGTTGAAGCCCCAGAAGATCATCACGCCGGTCAACACCAGGAGCGTGAGTGCGGCAAACATCTTGGGCGTTTCGGTGCGAAAGCTCGCTTCCAGAATGCGCGAGGCAAGCCCCGTCTCGCGGCCCGCGGCGCCCGCCACCATCTCGGCGGTGACGGCGCCGATCAAACTCAGGCCGCCAGAGATTTTTAGCCCCGCCACGAAGTAGGGCAAGGCGCTCGGCACCAGCAGCCAGCGCAGGCGCTGCAGCGGCGTGGCGCGGTAGAGGCGAAACAGGTCGCGCAGGTTGGCATCGGCCGCACGCAGACCGATCACCGTGTTGGAGAGGATCGGGAAGAAGGCCACGATCCAGGCGCACAACAACAGCGCGGCGGTGGTGCTCTCCACATAGATCAGGATCAGCGGCGCCACCGCGACGATGGGGGTCACCTGCAGCATCACGGCAATGGGAAAGAGCGCCACCTCGATCGGCCGCGAGAGTGCAAACACCGCAGCGATCAACACCCCACCGGCGCAGGCCAGCAAGAGGGCGCCAAAGGTGATCTTGAGCGTGAACCACCAGCTGCCGGCGAGCGAGCCGAAGTTGAGCCACAACGTTTGCAGCACCAGGCTGGGCGCGGGCAGGGTGTAGTGCGGGATGTGGGCCAGGCGAACCAGCAACTCCCAGGCGGCGACCAGGGCCAGCAGGGTGAGAAGTGGGGTGAAAAGCGGGGTGAGGCGCTGCATCGTCATGCGGTGGTCTGCGCCGATTCAAGCGCCTGCGTGATCTCGGCGCAGGCCTGGGCATAACGTGTCGAGGTGCGAAACGCAACTTTGCGTGGGTAGGGCTCGTCGATGTGCACTTCGGCCAGCACGCGCCCGGGGCGCGCCGCCATCACCAACACACGTTGGCTCAGAAACACCGCTTCAAACACGCTGTGGGTGACAAACAGCAGCGCCAACGGCCGGGCTTGCCACCAACGCAGCAAATCGTCGTTGAGCTTTTGGCGGGTGAACTCGTCGAGCGCGGCAAAGGGCTCGTCCATCAGCAGCACACGCGGTTGAGTGACCAAGGCGCGTGCGATCGAGGCGCGCATCTTCATGCCGCCCGATAGCTCGGCGGGGAAGGCTTGCGCAAAGTCTTTCAGGCCGACGGATTCCAGTGCGGCGTTGATGCGCTCGGCCGCTTCGGCACGCGACACGCCGGCCAGGCGCAGCGGCAGCCACACGTTGTCGAACACGCTGGCCCAGGGCATCAAGGTGGCGTCTTGAAACACACAGGCGGTGTCGGCTGCTGCGTTGGGCGCGAGGGCCGGTGCGGTGACCTTGCCGGCCGTGGCCTGCTCCAGGCCGGCGGCCAGCCGCAGCACCGTGCTCTTGCCGCAGCCCGAGGGCCCGAGCAAGGCCACAAACTCGTCGGCGCCGACTTGCAGCGACACGTCTTTTAGCGCCAGCAGCCCGCTGGCAAATCGTTTTTCGATGTGCTCCAGGCGGATGACCGGCATGCTTGTCACAGCGACAGCAGGTGGCCTTCGCGCGCTGGCACCTCGCCATCGAGCAAGGCCAGGTAGGTTTTCAGCACATCGGCCGGGCCGGCACCGCGCACCACCTGCAGCCAAGGCTGCTGCGTGTCGGTGACCGGTTTCATGAACGCCTGCCAGGCCTGCGCAGTGCGCTGCTGCAAGCCGGCACCGCCCCAATCGGCAATGCGCTTTTGCGAGCGCGAGGGTGCAAAGAAGAGCACCGGCGCCGGGCCGGGCAGGCCCTTGCCGCTGCCGCGCTGCTCCCAGTGGGTGCCGCCCACCGCGCAGCTGTAGGCGAGTTGGTCGTTGAAGTGGGTGTGAAGCGCCAAGCGCAATGGCGCGCTGCCGCTGAAATCGACGTAGACCGTGCGCTGAGAGGCGTCGAGCGAGGACAAGGCGTCGTAGCTCAGCACCTGGTCGTAGCAGCCCAGGCTCTCGGTGAAGGCGATGTTGGCGGGCGAGGTGAGGCCGATGAGCTTCAGGCTGCCGCGTTGACCACCTTTGCGCTGGGCCAGGCAAAAGGCCGTGCCATAGGCGGTCTTGCTCGATGCGCTGGACAAGATCACCGCGCTGGCGCCGAAGAAGTTTTCTTCGGCCAGAAAATCGTCGATCAGGAACGATGTCATGAACAGCGGCCGCAGCAAAGCCTGCTGCGCCTCCTGCGCGGCGCTGTAGGCCGTGTCGGTGCGACAGCGTGTGTACTGGTTGTAGACGACGGCCAGGCCTTGCCGGTGCGCGGCGCTGTCGACAAAGCCGCTTTCGCGCACCCGCTCCGGTTGCACCACCAGGTGGCTGCTCATGGGCCAGTAGCCGTAAAAACGTTCGCCCACGGCCACCCCCTCGCAGCGCGACTCGACCACATTGGCGAAGCCCCAGACCGGAATGCGGCCCCAGCCTTCGACGCCGCTGGGGAAAAAATCCCAGTACTTCATCGCATCGCCGAAGGCGGCGTAGGTGATGTTGTTGGAGGTGAGTGCGAAGGCATCAATGTGCAGGCGCACCGCCCCTTCGCCGAGCGGCGCCAGGGCCGCGGTGTCGTCAATGAAGCGTGTCTCGCGCAGTTGTTTGCGATCGACGATGAAGCCGGTGGCTTGTGTCATGTGCTGTCCTCAGGGTGGCGCCGCAGCCCTGAGGGTAACGCCTGCACACGGGGGAGCCGGCCTCAGTGGGCCGGCTCCGGGCGGGGATCACAGGCGCTTCACGCCGGGCAGGTAGCCCACGAGTTGGCCGTCGAGGTACAGCGCGCCTTCGGGCGCGCCGGCGTCGGCGTAGAACTCCAGCACCTCGGGGGCTTGCTGGATGGCGGGCACGACGGGCACAGACAGGTGTTGTGCCAAGCGCGACAGTGCGCGGCTGGTTTGCCCCAAGCCTGCGGCGAGCAGGCGGCGCACGGGGTAGGTCCACGGGGGCGTGACGGTGTCAGGGCGCCACGAAAGGGGTCTCAGGCTGGTCATGGTGTTTTCCTTCAGGGGCCGCCCGCTGGGTCTGTGCGGGGTGGGGCCATGTGTTCAGGGGCTGTCTTTGCGTGGGGTGAGCTGGTCGAGCTCGCGTCGCAGAGTGCGACCGACTTGCTGACGCAGCGCGCCGCCACGGGAGCGGTGACTGCCAGCGCGTCGAAAGTGCGCTGCGGCGACCAGCGGGTTGCGGGGCTTGTTGGGGGTGATGGTCATCTTCATGAGGGGTCTCCTGTGGCGGTCAAAGGGCGGCGACAAAAACAAAACGGCCCGGGGCAGTGACGCAACCCGGGCCGTTTGAGGCTCTGCATTCAGAGCACTCAGGGTGGCGATGCGCCGGGTGGCGCCTGCATGGCGTTGACAACTGCAAACGAAGTGCACGTGCGGCGCGGCTTCGTTGAAATCAGGGCAAAGGTCAGCGACATGAGGATCCGGGTGAAGGGTGGGTCGATCGGGGTGTCGTTGCGGGATGGGCCAGCCCCACAACTTGCGCAGATGATAAACAAATGATTATCTTGCGCAAGAGGTCTTGCGCACTTTTTTCTAGGGGGTTGCCGCGATTCAGCGTTTGCGTTTGAGCGGCGCCACACCGGCCTGGGTGCGTGCCCACAAGTCGGGTGCTTCGCCGGCCTTTGTCGCAGGCACTGCGGTTTTGGGCGGTGCAGGGGGCGAGGGCGAGAGCACCTCGCTCAGCAGGTCGAGCAAGCGTGTGCGGGCGCGTTGTGGGTGGCGGCGGTAGTAGGTCAGCACCAGGCCGACGATAAAACGTTCGTCGTCGTCTTGCGGCACGGTGCGCACGGCGTCGTCGTCTGCCGGGCCGGGCGGTGGGGCCGCATGGGGGTTTGCTGCGCCGTGCGGCACGTCCATCCAGCCGGCGGGTTTGTGGCAAAGCTGCTCGAACTGCCGCGCCAGGCGCTCGCCGATCTGTCGCGAGCGGCCCTTGATCTGGCTCCAGTAGCTGGGCTGGATCTGCAGGCGCTCGGCAAAGCGGCCTTCGAGGCCGCGCAGCGTGGCGGCATCGGGGTGTTTGACTGTTGCGCGGACAAACTCGTCAAACAAGGCCAGCGCGTTGTCCAGACGCGTCTGAGCCACATCACGGGGGCCGGTGTGCATGGGCGTGATGATAAAGCTTCGTTGACCACCGCTTGCCTAGAATGGCCGGCTGCTGCCGCCCCCTGGAACCCGCCCATGACCTCGCTCGGAACCCCGCTCTCTCCCTCGGCCACCAAGGTCATGCTGCTGGGCAGCGGCGAGCTGGGCAAAGAGGTGCTGATCGCCTTGCAGCGCCTGGGGGTCGAGACGATTGCGGTCGACCGCTACGAGCACGCGCCCGGCCAGCAGGTGGCCCACCACGCGCGCACCATCACCATGAGCGACCCGGCTCAGCTCAAGGCCTTGATCGAGGCCGAGCGCCCGCACCTGGTGGTGCCCGAGATCGAGGCCATTGCCACGCCGATGCTCGAAGAGCTTGAAGCCGCCGGCACCGTGCGTGTGATCCCCACCGCCCGCGCCGCGCGCCTCACGATGGACCGCGAAGGCATTCGCCGCCTGGCGGCCGAGACCTTGAAGCTGCCGACCAGCCCGTATGTCTTCTGCGATTCGTTGGCTGAGCTGCAAGCGGGCATCGACCAAGGAATCGGTTACCCCTGCATCGTCAAACCCGTGATGAGCAGCTCGGGCAAAGGCCAGAGCCGACTCGATGGCCCCGCCGATGTGAACGCCGCCTGGGATTACGCCATGGCCGGCGGCCGTGTCAGCCACGGTCGGGTGATCGTCGAAGGGTTCATCGATTTCGACTACGAGATCACCCAGCTCACTGTGCGTGCGGTGGGTGCCGACGGGCAGATCGAAACCCACTTCTGCGAGCCGATCGGCCACGTGCAGGTCAGCGGCGACTATGTTGAAAGTTGGCAGCCGCACCGCATGCCTGCCGCCGCGCTGCAACGCTCGCGCGACATCGCCAAAACAGTCACCGACAACCTCGGGGGCCAGGGCCTGTTTGGCGTCGAGCTGTTTGTCAAAGGTGACCAGGTCTGGTTCAGCGAGGTCAGCCCGCGCCCGCACGATACGGGCATGGTGACGATGATCACGCAGTGGCAAAACGAATTTGAGCTGCACGCGCGCGCCATCCTCGGCCTGCCGGTCAACACCACGCTCAAAAGCCCGGGTGCGAGCGCCGTCATCTACGGCGGCGTTGAGGCCCAGGGCATCGTGTTCGACGGTGTCGACGAGGCGCTGCGTGTGCCCAACACCGAGCTGCGCCTGTTCGGCAAACCCGAGAGCTTCGTCAAACGCCGCATGGGTGTGGCGCTGGCGTTTGATGGTGACGTGGAAGTGGCGCGCATCAACGCCAAGGCCGCGGCGGCCAAGGTCAAACCACGGGTGGCGTGATGCCACTTGTTGCTTGAGACGGCTGTTCGGTGGCACTCGCGTGCGGTATGTCACGGCGCTGCCGCAGTTGGCGCACACAAGCGGCAAGATGCTGGGTACGCTCACAGTCTTGTGCGGCCGGCGCCAGATCTGTGCCGGCGCATAACGCTGGCAAAGGGCTCACGATGAACATGATGGAAATCGCTTCGGCACTGCTTGCCGTGCTGCTGGGTGCCGTGTTGGGTGCGGGCGTGGCGTGGCGCCTGGTCGGTGTTCGCGCCAAGGCCCGCCATGCGCGCCTGGTGGCGGCTGCGCGCGAGCAGGTGGCCGCGAGCACGCAAAACATGCGCGCCGTCAACGCCCGCTTGCAGGCCGAGCTGGAAAAAGAACGCACCGCGTCACAGCAGCGCCAGATGGCGTTTACCGCCGAGCAGCGCTCTTCGGTCACACGGCTGGAAGGGCAGCTGCGTTTTGCCTATGCCGAGATCGACCGCCTGAACGTTGCCACGCGCGGCCCGGCCGCCACGCCGGGGGACGGGGTGACCGACGGCAGTGGCTTTGCCCTGACCCGACCTTTTGAGCGCTGAGCCACCCGCGGCCGAGCGCCGTGTGCGGCCGCCACAAGGCACCCCTTTGTTAAACTCACGCCCCCGCTACCGAGCCGCGCACGCATGACCTCTCCTCAAACCGAACTCCAGCGCGAAGTGGCTGCCCTGCTCGTCGAATCGCTCAACCTCGAGGTCACGCCCGAGTCGATTGACCCGCAAGCGCCGCTGTATGGCGAAGGCCTGGGCCTGGATTCCATCGACATTCTCGAAGTGGCCCTGGTGGTGTCGCAGCGTTATGGCTTTCAGCTGCGCTCAGACGACCAAGACAACGTGCGCATCTTCACCTCGCTGGCCAGCCTGAGCGACCACATCGCTGCCAACCGCGTCGGCTGAGATCGGCATGCAGCTGCGCACCGCCGCCCGCGTCGCCGCCTTTGCCCTCGCCAGCGCCGCCTACGTGGCGGCGTCGCACTGGCTGATGACCCGCACCCAGGCCTCGACCTGGAACGTGGTCGGTGTGTTGAGCCCCATGCTGCTCATCGTCGCCGTCGGCGCGTGGCGCGGTGGTTACCGCTGGGTGGGCGGCTGCGCCGCACTGGCCCTCGCCGTGCTGTGTGTGCAGGCCCTCCTGGGCATCAAGGTGTCGTCGCACGAGCTGTACCTGGCGCAGCACGCCGGCATCAACTTCTTTCTCGCGCTCTTTTTCGGCAGCACGCTGCGCGCGGGTCACACGCCGCTCATCACCACCCTCGCGCTGCGTGTGCACGGCGGCCACATTTCGGCGGGCCATGCGGCTTACACCCACAAGCTGACCTTGGTGTGGGTGCTCTTTTTCAGCGCCATCGTGCTGATCTCGCTCGCGCTCTTTTTCGGCGCCCGCTTCGACACCTGGGCGGTGTTCGCCAACCTGGTGACGCCGGTGGCCACGGGTGTGTTGTTCGGTGGCGAGTTCCTGATTCGCTACCGCTTGCACCCCGAGTTCGAGCGTTCGACTGTGGCCGACGCGATCCGCGCCTACATGCACACCGCCAAACCCTCGGCGCCGAAAGTGCCGCAGTGAGCGCCACCCCGCTGATCTGGGCCGACGACCTTTCGCTGCCGATCGCCTGGCACGCGGGCCAGCCGATTTCGCGCCGCCAGTACCTGGCCGACGTGCGCCAGCTCGCCGCGCGCTTGCCCGAGGCCGGCGCCATGCTCAACCTGACCGGCAACCGCTACCGTTTTCTGGTCGGCCTGGGTGCTGCGCTGGTGCGTGGGCAAAACAGCCTGCTGCCGCCCAACCACACGCCCGACATGATCGAGCGCCTGCGGGGCCCGTACCCGTCGATCTACGTGCTGACCGACCTGTTGGACCATGAGTCGGCCTTGCTCGTGCTGCGCCACCCTGATGAACACGCCGCCATGCAGGCCGATGACGTGGTGCCGTTGATCGACGACCAGGCGGATGCCGTGCAGGTGCTCACCTCGGGCTCCACCGGCGCGCCGCTGCCGCACGCCAAGGCCTGGGGCTTTTTGCGCCTGGGCGTGCGCGCCGAAGCGCAGCGCTTGGCCGATGTGATGGGGCGCCAATCGTTGGTCGGTGTGACCGTGGTGCCCACCGTGCCCTCGCAGCACATGTACGGCTTTGAGTCGACGGCGCTGCTGGCCATGTTGGGCGGCGCGGCGGTCGACACCGAGCGGCCGTTCTACCCGGCCGACATTGCCTCGGCCTTGTCGCGTGTGGCACGCCCGCGCATGCTGGTGACGACGCCGTTCCATCTGAAATCACTGCTCGACTCGGGTGTGGCCCTGCCCGCGATCGACCTCACGCTGTGCGCCACCGCGCCCTTGTCGCCCCAGCTGGCGGCGCGCGCCGAAGCGGCGCTGGCCTCACCGCTGATCGAGATCTACGGCTGCACCGAAACCGGCCAGCTGGCCACCCGCCGCACGGTGGCCGGCGCCGAGTGGCAGGTGTTCGACGGTGTGCACATCACAGGCAACGGCGAAAACTCCGTCGCGCAAGGTGGCCACGTGCCACTGGCCACCACAGTGGCCGACGTGCTGGAGGTCATCAACCCGACGAGCTTTCGCCTGCTCGGGCGGTCCAACGACCTCATCAACATCGCCGGCAAGCGCAACTCGCTCAGCCACCTCAACTACCACCTCAACGCCATCGAGGGTGTGCGTGACGGTGCTTTCTGGCTGCCGCCCGACGTGCCGGCCGATGGCGTGGTGCGCCTGATCGCCTTTGTGGTCGCACCCGACGTGCCGGCCGCTGAGCTGCGCAAGCGTGTGATGGCCGCCATGCGCCAGCGGGTCGACACCGCCTTTGTGCCGCGCCGCGTGGTGCCGGTGCCCGAGTTGCCGCGTGTGCCGGGCACCGCCAAGCTGCCGGCCGCCACGTTTGCGGCCTGGGCCGAGCGGGTGCTGGCTGGCACGTCGCCGCGCTGAGCTCGCAGGGTTCACATGCACAACGTAGACATCCACATCGCGCCGGATCACCCGGCGTTTGCCGGCCACTTCCCGGGGCAGCCGCTGCTGCCGGGTGTGTCGCTGCTGGCCGAGGTGCTCGAAGCGGTGATGCAAGCGCCTGAACTGGCGGCGTTTGTGGGGCCTGCGCCGCGCATCGGTGTGGCCAAGTTCCTGGCGCCGGTGCGCCCGGGTGCCACGCTCACGCTGCGCTTCGACGCTGGCCCTGGCAGCTTGCGCTTCGAGGCGCGGATGGGCGAGCGCCTGGCCGCGTCAGGGACTTTCGAGCGCCCGTCGTGAGCACGCCGGCCAATCGCGGCGGCGCTGCCGCCTGGACTGCCGAACCCGAGCGCAGCCACCCGTGGATGCTGCACCTCATCCGCTGGATCGCGCTCGGCGCCGGCCGGCGCGCCACGCGCTTGTTGCTGCACCCGATTGCGCTCTACTTCGTGCTCTTCAACGGCAAGGCGCGTCGTGCGTCGCTTGTTTACCTCGGCCGCGCGCTGAAGCGGCCGGCGCGCTTGCGCGAGGTCTATCACCACATCCACTGTTTTGCGGCGACGGTGCTCGACCGCATCTATTTTTTGCAAGAACGTTTTGACCAGTTCGAAGTGGCCATCACCGAGGGCGGCGTGATTCACGTGCCGCTCGATCAAGGTGAAGGTGTGATCGCTGTGGGCGCGCACCTGGGCAGCTTCGAGGCCTTGCGCGCCGATGCACAAAACCGCGGCGAACGTGTGGCCATGCTGATGTATGAAGACAACGCCCGCATGATCAACGCCACCCTGGCGGCCGTGGCGCCCCAGGCGCAGCTGCACACCATTGCGCTGGGCCAACCGGGGGCCATGTTGAAGCTGCGCCATTGGCTCGACGAAGGTGGCATCGCTGGGCTGCTTGCTGACCGCACGCTGCCCGGTCAATCGGGCCGCTCGCGCACGCTGTGGCTCGATTTTCTTGGCCAGCCGGCGCCGTTTTCAGATGGCCCTTTCCGCCTGGCCGCCATGCTGCAGCGCCGGCTGGTGTTTGTGACCGGCCTTTACCATGGGGGCCGGCGTTATGAGCTGCGCTTCGTCGAGCTGGCTGACTTTCGCCAGCGGGCCGGCGCGACCCGCGAAGACACCGACCGGCTGGTGCGCGAGACGCTGCTGCGCTACGTGGCGCTGCTCGAAGCGCTGTGCATCGAGTCGCCTTACAACTGGTTCAACTTCTACGATTTCTGGGCCACTGATGCCAAACCGACTGCCATGCACTGATGACACCCGAGCGCCCACCCGAGCGCCCACCCGCACGCGCCGCCGCGTGCTGGCCCGGCTGCTGGCGCTGGGAGCAGCGTCGCTGCTGTCGCTGAGCCTGCATGCACAAGCCGCGTTCGACCTGACCCAGCTGACCACGCTGCTGTCCAAGGTGAAAAGCAGCGAAGCGGGGTTCACCGAAAAGCGCATGGTCAGCATCCTCGCGCAAACGCTCGAATCCTCTGGCCGGCTGTCATTCACCGCGCCTGACACTTTTGTGCGCGAAACGCTCAAACCGCGCCAGGAAAAAATGGCCGTGGTCGGCAACAGCGTGACCTTGAGCTCGGGCAGCCGCAGCCGCACCGTGCCGCTCGATTCGGTGCCCGAAGCGGCCGTGATCGTCGAAGCCATCCGCGGCACGCTCACCGGAAACCGCCAGGTGCTGGAGCGCCACTTCGCCGCCGTGGTATCGGGCAACGCGCAGCGCTGGGTGCTGGAGCTGGTGCCCCATGAGCCACGTTTGCGCGAGCTGGTGAGCTTTGTTCAGCTGAGTGGCCAGCAGTCGCTGGTGCGCGAGGTGACGATCGCCATGGCCGACGGTGACCGCTCGGTGATGAAGATCGAGCCGAAGATCGAGCCGAAGACCGAGCCGAAGACCGAGCCGTCGCTGGCCTCGCCCCGCCCCGCCAGCCCTCCGGCCTCGAATTGAGCGCGCCGATGCCCGGCTTCGTGGAGCGTGCGCTCGCCCGGCTGAGGCGCGGTGCGGTGCTGTTGTGGTTGGCCTGTGTGCTGGGCGCGATCTTGGTGGCTGCGCGCACCACCTACGTGGCCGACCTGTCGGCGTTTTTGCCCTCGACACCGAGCGCCGAGCAGGCGGTGTTGCTCGACCAGCTGCGCAGTGGCGTGGCCTCGCGCCTGGTGCTGATCGGCATTGAAGGTGGCACCCGCGAGGCACGCACGGCGGCGTCGCGCCAGCTCGCCCAGGCCTTGCGCCAGAGTGGCCAGTTCGACGCGGTGCACAACGGCGACAACTCGCAGTTCGAAGCCACCGGAAAATTTTTGTTCGACCACCGCTACCTGCTCAGCCCGGCGGTCGATGCCCAACGTTTCACGGCCGAGGGGCTGCGCGAAGGCATTGCCGACACCACCTCGCTGCTGGGCACGCCAGCGGGTGCGGCGATCAAGCAAGTGATCTTGCGCGACCCGACCGGCGAGACGGTGCGCATGGCCGAGGCCATGCTGCCGGCCCAGTCGCCACGCAGCGACGGCGGGGTGTGGGTCTCGCGCACGGCAGAGCGTGCGGTGTTGATCGCCACCTCCAGCGCACAAGGCGCCGACATCGACGCCCAAGAGCGCAACCTGCAACTCGTGCGCGACCAGTTTGCGCCCCATGCCGCCCAGGGGCTCACGCTACTGATGTCGGGCTCGGGCTCGTTTGCAGTGGCTTCACGCGCCAAGATCAAGAGCGAGGTTGAGCGCCTGGCGGTGGCCGGCGCGGTGTGCATCGTCGGCATCTTGTTGTTGTCGTTCGGCGGCTCCTTGCGCACCTTGGCCAGTGCCACCTTGCCGGTGGTCGTGGGTGTGCTGGCGGGCATTGCGGCCGTCAGCCTGGTGTTTGGCAACGTGCACGGCATCACGCTCGGTTTTGGCACCACGCTGATCGGCGAAGCGGTCGACTACGCCATCTACTACCTGATCCAGGCGCGGCCTCTGGCCGGCGCGGCCCCGGGCTCGGGCGCGCGGCGTTGGGTGGCCGACAACTGGCCCACCGTGCGCCTGGGCTTGTGGACGTCGATCTGCGGTTTTGCGGCGCTTTTGTTCTCAGGCTTCCCCGGCCTGGCGCAGCTGGGCCTCTTTTCGGTCGCCGGGCTGGCCGCGGCGGCCGTCACCACCCGCATCGTGTTCCCCGTGCTGGCGCCCGATGGCGCGCCGGGGGTGGGCCTGCGCCGTCGCCTGGGCCAGTGGGTGGGCTGGTGTGCCGAAACCTTGCCGCGCTTGCGCTGGCCCTTGATGGCGCTGACCCTGGTGGCCGCCGTCACGCTGGTGTGGCTGCCCTCGCCGTGGCGCGCCAACCTGGCCTCGCTGAACCCGGTCGGGGCCGAGATGATCCAGCTCGACGAAGCCCTGCGGCGCGACATCGGCGCCAACGACAACGGCACCATCGTCGCCGTGGCCGGCGCTGATGAAGCCGGCGTGCTGGCCCAGGCCGAAGCGGCCGGCCTGCGGCTTGACCGTTTGGTGAGTGACGGCCTGATCAGCGGCTACGAATCACCTGCGCGCCTCTTGCCCAGCCCGGCCACACAGCAGCGGCGGCAGGCGGCGCTGCCCGAGGCCGCCGTGCTGTCGGCCAGCCTGGCGCAGGCAACCGCCGACGGCCCGCTGCCGGCGGCACGCTTGGCGGGTTTCATCGCCGACGTGCAGGCGGCTCGCACACAAGCCGTGCTGACCACGGCCTCGTTGCAAGGCACGCCGCTCGGGCCCGCCTTGGCGGCGCAGCTGCTGCCCGGCGACGGCACACGCCCGTGGCGGGCGCTGCTGCGGGTGCAGGCCGGCCCCGAAGGTGTTGATGTCAACAAGCTGCGCGCTGCGCTGGCCGACCTGCCCGGCACCCAGGTGGTCAACATCGCCGGCGAGCTGAGCAGCATGTACACCCGCTACCTGCGTGAGGCCACGCTGCAGGCGCTGCTGGGCGCGCTGGCCGTGTGTCTGTTGCTTGGCGTGCACCTGCGCTCGTGGCGGCGCTTGCTGCGCATTGCGCAGCCTATCGTGGCGGCGGTGCTGATCGTGCTGGCGGTGATGAGCGCTCTTGGCATCGCCTTGGGCATCCTGCACCTGGTGGGGCTGTTGCTCACGGTGGCCATTGGCTCCAACTACGCACTCTTCTTTGACCAGCTGCGCAGCCAGCAAGAAGCGCAGCCGGCCGGCTCGCCCGTGACGGCCACCGACCGCGACATGCTGGCCTCGCTGGCGCTGGCCAACCTCACCTCGGGTGTGTCTTTCCTGTTGCTGGCGTTTTCGAGCATCCCGGCCCTGTTTGCGGTGGGCCAGGTGGTGGCCCCGGGCATCTTGATCAGCCTGCTGCTGTCGGCGGCTTTCATCCCTGCGTCCAGGCGGTGAATCCCGGGGTGCCTGCCAAGGGCCCTATGCAAAAATCAGGGCCGTTTCAGCCCCTCCCGCGCATGCCATCTTCCACGCCCTTGATGCCTTCTGCCAGCCCCGTGCGCTGGCACGCGCCGGTGTTGGTCAAGGCCAGTGTGGCCTGCCACCTGGGTGCGGGCGCCGCGGTGCTGGTCGAGTCGGCGCTGTGGCCGTGGTCGCTGGGTGCGCTGGCGATTGACCACGCGCTGCTGGTCGGCGCCGGCTTGTGGCCTCGCTCCACCTGGCTCGGCAGCAACCTGCGCCGACTGCCCGCGGCCTCGGCGGCCCGCGGCGAAATCTCGATCACCCTCGACGACGGCCCCGACCCCGACGTCACCCCTGCCGTGCTCGACCTGCTCGATGCCCACCGCGCACACGCCACCTTCTTCTGCATTGCCAGCCGGGCCGCGTTGCACCCGCAGCTGTGCCGCGAGATCGTCGCGCGTGGCCACAGCGTGCAAAACCACAGCCACCGCCACTCGCACACCTTCTCTTTGTGGGGGCCGCGTGCCTTCGCCCGCGAGATCAGCGTGGCGCAGGCCACGCTGAGCCAGATCACCGGCCAGCGCCCGGCCTTCTTTCGTGCGCCCGCGGGGTTGCGCAATCTGTTCCTCGCGCCGGTGCTCGACCAACAAGGCCTGCAGCTCGTGAGCTGGACACGGCGTGGTTTTGACACCGCCACCCATAACCCGGCTGGCGTGCTGGCCCGGTTGACACGGGGCCTGAGTGCGGGCGACATCTTGCTGCTGCACGACGCCAACTCCAAAACCGCACTCAGCGGCAAACCCGTGGTGCTGGAGGTGCTGCCCGAGCTGCTGCGCCGCATCGAGCAGGCCGGCTTGCGCACGGTCACGCTGCCCGAGGCCTTCGCATGAGCAACCCCCGCCTGGCCCACGAACACTGGTCGGCTTTGCGCGACGCCGCCAGCGAGCCCTACCGCCAGGCCGGCCACTTGGCGTGGCGCTTCGCGCGCGGCAAGCTCGGCTTCGACCCGGTGTTTCAACACCTGCTGAGCCAGGGCCTGATCGCGCCGCGTGCCCGTGTGCTTGACATCGGCTGTGGCCAGGGCCTGCTCGCGAGCCTGCTGCGCGCCTGCACCCAGTTGGCGCAACAAGGCCGCTGGCCGAGCCAGTGGGCGGCAGCGCCGGCGGCGGCGCGGGTGACCGGCATCGACCTGCGGCCGTGCGACATCGCGCGCGCCAAAGCCTCGCTCGGTGATGCGGCCGAGTTCGTGTGTGGTGACATGCGCCTGGTCCCTTTTCCCGAGGCCGACACGGTGATCCTTCTTGACGTGTTGCACTACATCAGCATGGCCGAACAAAACGAGGTGCTGGCGCGTGTGCGCCGCGCTTTGCACCCGCAGGGCACCTTGCTGCTGCGGGTGGGCGATGCCACGGCTTGGCTGGGCTTTCGGCTCAGCCAGTGGGTCGACACCGCCGTGGCCTGGGTGCGCGTGCACCGCGTGGTGCCGCTGGCCGGGCGGCCGCTGGCCGAATGGGTGGCACAGCTGGAGTCGCTGGGTTTCGAAGTACGCAGCCAGCCCATGAGCCGGGGCACGCTGTTTTCCAATGTGTTGTTGGTGGCCAAGGTGCGTGCCGTATGAAACCTGTCGCCATTTCCGCGAGCACGCTGAGCACTGCGCTGGGCGCAGGCCGCGCGGCCAACCTCGAAGCCTTGCAAGCGCAGCGCAGCGGCCTCGCGCCAGTGACCTTCATGGACTTGTCGCTGCCCACCTGGGTGGGTGAGGTGGTGGGTGTCGACGCCGTGGCGTTGCCAGCGGCGTTGAGCGAGTTTGATTGCCGCAACAACCGCCTCGCCTGGCTGGGCCTGCAGCAAGACGGGTTTGTCGACGCGGTGGCCACGGCGCGGGCACGCTGGGGTGCGGGCCGGGTGGGTGTGTTCCTCGGCACCAGCACCTCGGGCCTGTTGCAGACCGAGCTGGCCTACCGCCGCCGGGGCCCCAACGGCGCCTTGCCGGCCGACTTCCTCTACGGCCCCACCCAGAACACCTACTCGGTGGCGGGCTTCGTGGTGCGGGCGCTGCGCCTGCAAGGCCCGAGCTGGGTGGTCTCGACCGCGTGTTCGTCCAGCGCCAAGGTGTTTGGCACGGCGGCGCGCCTGATGGATCTGGGCCTGATCGACGCCGCCGTGGTGGGCGGTGTCGACAGCCTGTGCCTGAGCACGCTGTATGGCTTCAACTCGCTGGAGCTGTTGTCCACCGAAATCTGCCGGCCCTGGGACGCGTCGCGCAAGGGTTTGTCGATCGGCGAAGCGGCCGCGTTTGCGCTGCTGGAGCGTGAGGTCGACACACCCCAAGGCTGGCTGCTCGGCGTCGGCGAGAGCAACGACGGGTATCACATGAGCACACCCCACCCCGAGGGCGCAGGCGCCATTGCCGCCATGCATGCGGCGCTGGCGAGCGCGCAGCTGCAGCCGGGCGACATCGACTACATCAACCTGCACGGCACCGCCACGCCCAGCAACGACGCCGCCGAAGACAACGCGGTGCGCAGCGTGTTCGGCACCGCCACACCCTGCAGCTCGACCAAGGGCGCCACCGGCCACACCCTGGGTGCCGCCGGTGGGGTGGAGGCGCTGGTGTCGCTGCTCGCGCTGGAGCAGGGTCTGATGCCGGCGGGGCTCAATGTACAAACGTGTGACCCGGCCTTGTTGATGAACTACCTGCAAACCAACCGCAGCGCGAACGTGAAGCGGGTGCTCTCGAATTCATTCGGGTTTGGCGGCTCGAATGCCAGTCTGGTGTTTGGAGCTGCAACATGAGCGGTTTGCGTGTGTGGGTACAAGGTGTCGGTTTGCTCGGGCCCGGGTTGAGCTCGTGGGCCAGCTCGCTCGATGTGCTGCGCGGCGTGAAAGCCCACGTCAACACCCTGACCGTATTGCCTGCGCCCGCTCGGCTGCCAGCGGCCGAGCGGCGGCGCGCGGGTGCCGCCGTCAAACTGGCGATGGCCGTGGCCGACGAGGCGGTGGCTCAGGCCCAGATCGACCCCACGGTGCTGGCCACGGTGTTCAGCTCGTCGAGCGGCGAATGCGGCAACTGCCACGCGATGTGCGAGGCGCTGGACATGCCGGCGCCGGTGGTGTCGCCGACCAAGTTCACCAACTCGGTTCACAACGCGTCGTCCGGTGCGTGGCACATCGCGGTGGCGAGCCGGGCGCCGTCAACCAGCCTGTGTGCCTACAACGGCAGCTTCGGTGCGGGCCTGATCGAAGCGGCCTCCAGCGTCTGCCTGAGTGGTGAGCCGGTGCTGCTGGTGGCGAGCGATTCACCTTACCCCGAGCCCTTGCATTCGGCGCGGCCCTTGCCCGACCACTTTGGCCTGGCGCTGTTGTTCACGCCCACCGCCACCGCACGCTCGCTCGCTGCCTTGACCATCGAGTTGGCCAGCTCGCAACCCGCCGCCCGTGCGCTCACATCAGGCTCGCTTGAGACCCTGCGGCGCATCATTCCCGCCGCCGCGGCCTTGCCGCTGCTGGTGGCGCTGGCGCAGGGCAAACCGCAGCGCGGCCTGGTGCTCGATTACCTGCCCGAGGTGGGGCTGCGCGTCGACCTGGAACCGCTCGCGTGATGACCCGCACGCTTGACCACGCCGGCATCGCCGCGCTGATCCCGCACAGCGGCAGCATGTGCCTGCTGGCGCGGCTGGCGCAGTGGGACGCGCAGCACATCGTTTGCATCGCCACCAACCACCGTGACACCGACCACCCGCTGCGCACCCGCAGCGGCCTGCTGTCGCCTTGCGCGATCGAATATGCCGCGCAGGCCATGGCCTTGCACGGTGCGCTGATCGGGCAAGAGGCCGGCACCGCCGCGACCCCCGGCTACCTGGCGAGTGCGCGTGGGGTGCAATTGCATGTGTTGCGGCTCGATGACCTGCCGGTGACCGACACACCCGACGAACTGCGCATCGAAGCCACCCGCCTGAGTGGCGATGCGCGGCAGATTCTTTACGCCTTCCAGGTCAACCACGCCGGCCGCCCGCTCGCCCAGGGGCGCGCGGCGGTGGTGCTCAACACGCCTTTGGCTTCATGACAACAGACACCACTCTCCCAAAACGTGCGCTCGTCACCGGCGCGAGTGGTGACCTCGGTCGCGCCATTGCGCTGCGGCTGGCGCGTGATGGTTTTCACGTCATCGTGCATGCCAACAGCCGGCTCGCTGCGGCGCAGGAGCTGGTCACGCAGATTGAAGCGGCGGGTGGCCACGCCGAAGCGGTGGCTTTTAACGTGGCCGACCGCGACGCGGCGCAGCTGGCGCTTGCCGCGCTGCTGCAAGCGGGGCCGGTGCAGGTGCTGGTCAACAACGCCGGCACCCACAGCGACGCGGCGTTTCCAGCGCTCACGCAGCCGCAGTGGCAAGGTGTGATCGACGTGTCGCTGAACGGGTTTTTCAACGTCACGCAGCCGCTCACGATGCCGATGATCCGCACCCGCTGGGGCCGCATCATCAACATCTCGTCGATTGCCTCGCTGACCGGCAACCGCGGCCAGGTGAACTACGCCGCCGCCAAGGGCGCGCTCAACAGCGCCACCAAGGCGCTGTCACTGGAGTTGGCGAGCCGTGGCATCACCGTCAACGCGGTGGCGCCGGGCATCATCGATTCGGGCATGGCCGAGGGCAGCTTCGACAAGGCGACCATCGACCGCATGGTGCCCATGAAACGCGCCGGGCGGGCCGACGAGGTGGCGGCCCTGGTGGCGTTTCTCGCCTCGGCCGACGCGGCCTACATCACCGGCCAGGTCATCTCGATCAACGGCGGCATGGCCTGAACCACGCTCGAACGAACCTTCAGGCGCGCTCGAACAACAACACCGCGTTGGTGCCGCCGAAGGCAAATGAGTTGCTGATCGCCGCGTTGAGCTGAGGCGCTGCCAAGCCGGTTTCGGTGACGAGGTTCATGCGGCAAGCCGGGTCGATCTCGTTGCAGTGCGCATTCGGCGGCAGTTGCCGATGGTGCAAGGCCAGCACGGTGATGGCGGCCTCCAGCGCACCGGCGGCGCCCAGCAGGTGGCCGTGCAAGGCTTTGGTGGAGCTCACACGCAGCCGATCAAAATCGCTGCCCCAGACCTCGGCCAGCGCATCACGCTCGATCACGTCGCCAATGCGGGTGGCGGTGCCGTGTGCGTTGCAGTAACCCACGTCATGTGGCTGCAAGTCGGCTCGGCGCAGGGCGGCGCGCAGCGCGCGGGCCTGGCCGGGCACGTCGGGTTTGGTCAGGTGGGTGGCGTCGCAGCTGAGCGCCCAACCGGAGAGCGTGGCGTAAACACGTGCGCCGCGGCGCTTGGCCCGCTCGGCCGATTCGAGCACCAGAAACGCGGCCCCTTCGCCCAGCGCAAAACCGCTGCGGTCGGCGGCAAACGGGCGCACCGCGCCGGCAGCGGCACCGGGCGCGAAGCTCGCCATGGTTTGCATCGCCTGCCAGGCCAGCACCACACCGGGCACGATGAGCGCTTCGGTGCCGCCGACCAGGGCCACATCGACCTCGCCGCATTGCACCGCCTTGGCCGCTTCGGCAATTGCCACTGCCGACGAGGCACAGGCCACCGCATAGGTGAGAACCGGGCCGAGCACGTGCTGGCGCATGGCCACATGGGCCGCCGGGGCGTTGGGCATGAAGGCCGGCACGGTGAGTGGGGGCACACGCCCGTTGTTGCTGCGGTAGGCGGCTTCGAGCGAGCCGGCGCCGCCCATGCCACAGCCGACATACACCCCCATTCGCTCGGGGTCGGCATCGAGCGAGCCGGCGTCTTTGACGGCCAGGTCGGCTGCGGCCACGGCCAGCTGGCTGACACGGTCTACGCCGGCGAGCTGCAGCTTGGTGAACCAGCGAAGCACATCGAAGGCCACGGTGGCGGCTGCCGTGGGTTTGGGCAGCTCGGGGAACACGGCCCGCACTGCCGATTCGCCGCGCATCAGGGCGCCAAACAGCGCCTCGGGCGTGTCACCGTGGGGAGAGACGACACCCAGGCCGGTGACGGCGATGGGGCTGCGCAGGCTCATCGGGGCACCCTGCCCACTGTGTGCGGTGCCGCCAAGCGGGAACGAGCCCCTTCGGGCGGCTGGGCGGGGCTCATGCCGTCGTTTGAGCGGCCTTGACTCGGTCGACCACCGCCGCCAGCTCGGCCAGGGTGTCGAGGTTGGAGTCAACATCGGGCAGGTTGATGTGGAAGTGGTCTTCCACGGCAAAGAGAAATTCGACCAGCGCGAGCGAATCGAGGCCTTTTTCGCGCATGGAGGTGTTCGGGTCCAGCTCCGATGGGGCGATGCCGTACTTCTCTTGAATCAAATCCTGCAGCTCTTTCAGCGAACTCATTGTGAAACGCCCCTGTGTCTGTCTCTGTCTGTCGTCGACTGGTCCGGGCCCTTGACACAAGCCCGGCTCTCCCTCTCACGGCCACCGGATTCGGCCCCTTGGACCCATTGAATCAGTGGGGTCTGATGATATCCGCTGCGGGTGGTGAGGCAGCCTCGCCCCGACCGCCGGGCCGCCAGCGCAGCGAGGCCAACGCAAAAGTGGTGCCCAGCAGCGCGCCCGCGGCCACGTCGAGGGCCACATGCTGCTTGGTGGCGACGGTCGAGTAGGCGATGGCCACGAACCAGGCGATGTTGGCGAGCTGCAAGGCCCGCGGAGCGCCCACCCGGCGCAGCAGGTCGTGTAGGCAGATGGCGGAGAAGATCGCCACCGCCACGTGCATCGACGGGCAGGCGTTGCCGGGCGCATCAACCCCCTCCAGCAGCGTGAAACCGGGGTAGCCCGACACGTCCATCAGCCGCGGCGGCACGGTGGTGGGCCAGAAGTAAAACATCGCCAGGCCGGTCACGCACAGGCCACTGGCCCACAAGCCATAAACCACCAGCTGGCGAAAGCTCCGCTGTAGCGCTGGCGCAAAGCCGAGATACAGCCACAGCGTGAGGTAGGGCCACAAAGCGGCCGGCTGGAAGCCGATCCACTGGTCGAGCACGGTCAGCGGCATCGGCGTGGCCGGGTAGACCGGGTTGCGCAGCACATGGAAGTAGCCGATGAAAAACAACCAGGTGAAGGCGGTGATGCCCACGGTCTTGATGACGAAGCAGTAGCGCATGCGCCACCACAGCTCGGTGCGCCAGGGGGGGGGCACGACCGGGCTGCTCATGCCTGGAAGGGTGGGCGGTGCAGGGCCCGCTTGAACAACAGGCTGGGCAGGCGAAGCACAAACTCGACCATCAGGCGAAAGTGCATCCAGCTCAGCAGCAGGTTGTCACGGCCATAACGAAAGTGCGAGACCCCACCTTCTTCGGCCGACAGGTATTTCACCGGCGCGGCCACGTTGAGCGGCTTGACGCCGCGCCAGGCCAGGCGCACCACGGCTTCGGTGTCGAAGTCGAAACGGCGCATCCAGGGCTGGCCGCGCATCACGGCGATGAGATCGGCCACCGGGTAGACACGAAAGCCGTAGAGCGAGTCGTCGATGCCCGCGCCCAAGGTTTCGAGATTTGTCCACCAGTTCGAGACCCGGCGGCCACGCACCCGCAGCAGCGGCGCCGAGGCGTCGAACACCGGCCGCCCGAGCACCATGGTCTCGGGCCGCTGCAGCGAGGTCTGCATGAAGAGCGGGATCAGGTCAGCCGGGTGTTGGCCGTCGGAGTCCATGGTCAGCGCGTGGGTGAAACCGGCATCGTGTGCGGCTTGCAGGCCGTGCAGCACGGCCGCCCCTTTGCCGCCGTTGACCGGCAGCTCGATCAGCTTGAGCCCGGGGTCGGCGGTGGCCAGGGCGCGCAGGCCGGCGGGTGTGCCGTCGGTGCTGCCGTCGGTGACGACCCAGACGGGGTTCCAGTGCGCGCGGGCGGCCCGCACGGTGTCGTACACCTGCGGCCCGGTGTTGTAGCTCGGGATCAGCAGCAGGTGGGTGGTCGATGGGGTCGGCACGGGGCTCATCGGCTCAGCTCGCTGGCGAAGTAGGCTTCGAGCTGCTTCAGCAGACCCTTGTGGTCGGCCTCGTGCGCAAAACGCCGGCCCAGGCGCACCCGAAACACCATCGGGAAGTGCGGCGGGCGCCAGATCGGCCAGCCTTTGCCGAGGTAGGGCGACTCGGCTTCGATGATGACGGTCTGGATCGGCACCCGGGCCATGTGGGCGATCAGTGTCATGCCGGGCAGGAATTTGTTGACTGGCGCCGTGAGGGTGCGTGTGCCCTCGGGAAACATCAGCAGCTGGCCGCCCTCGCGCAGGTCGCGCACGGCGCCACGCACCATGCCGCTTGGCGGCGTGTTGCGGATGTAGCGTGCCAGGCGGGCACCGGCGCCGAGAAAGGGGTTGTACATCAGGCTGGTGCGCATGATGCACACACCGCGTGGCACCTTGGCGATGACCAGCAGCGCGTCGAGCGCGCTCGGGTGGTTGCCGGCGATGATGAGGCCGGCGTCCCGGTTGAGCACGTCGAGCTCGCCGTAGTCCAGGCGCATCACGCCGGTGAACACCAGGTAAGACCAGAAGAAGCGGTAACCCGACGAGATCGCGGCGCGGCCGATCACCAACGCGCGCCGCCGTGGCAGCACCGGGTAGAGCGCGTAGGAGATCAGGTTCCAGGCCAGCGAGCAGATGCCCAGACCGAGCAAGGCCAGGTAGAAAAACACGCCGGCGATGAGTTGTCTCAGCAGCTTCACGGCCAGGCTCAGTCGGTGCTGGCGACGGTTTGTGAAGAGGTTGTGAGCACCCACGACACGGCGAAGCCGACGGTCAGGGCGGAGCTGCGGCGCACCAGTGGGCTGTCTTGGTAGGCCGCACCACGCAGGCTTTCATGCCGCACGAAGCCGGCCAACCACATGGGGCCCCAACGGCGCGAAGTGGAAGCGAGCGTCTGCCAGCCGGCATAACCACCACGCGCGTCGTAGGCGCGGCGCTGTGCCGTGGCGTAGACCGGGTCGACCTCGTAGTACTGGGCGTGGTAGCGGCGGTTGGCAAACAGCGGCCCGGTGAGCAGGCCGATGTTCCAGCTGGAGGCGGCACCGGCGCGGATGTCGAGGTTGATGTTGGGCGAGAAGGTGGCGCCCACGTAGCGAGGCGAACGCTCCAGCGAGACCGCAGCGCGCAGCGGCAGGCGCAGGTCGAGCTTCCAGCGGTCACGGGGCGATTCGTCGAGCGTGATGTTGAGGCTGGGGCCTACCTCGGCACTGCCGGGCAGGTCGGGCATGCCCGCACGTGCCTGGTTGTCGCTGCGGGTGGGCACCGAGGCACCGAAGCTCAGGTCGAGCTTGACCCGCTGCGAGTCGAACAGCATGGCGCGCGTGCCGTTGCGGTCAGACTTGAGCCACGAGCCGCGGTACACGACATACGGGAACGGCAGCAGGTAGCCGTGGCTCTGGTCGGAGCCGCGGTAGTCGGGCAGGCGCAGGCCCGATGCGCCCACGCCCAGCTCCCACAGCGGTTGTTGCGGCTGCGGGATGGGCGCGGTGTGGGCCGGGGCGGCAGGTGCCGGGGTGTCAACCGGGGGGGCGGTGGCCGCCACGGCACCGGCCGATGCCACCAGCAGCAGCACGACGAGGGCGGTGTGCTTCACGCCACGCTCCGTGCACTGGCGAAACCATGGGCTTCGATCTCGACCAGCAGCTCGGCGCGGCAGATGTCGGCATGGAGGTAGATGGCTTCGCGCGCGGCCTGGCTGCCCGCGCCGACGCTGCGCTCGAACACCTCGCGCACGGCGCCCAAGTCTTCGTGATGGCGCACATAGACGGTGTAGAACATCTCGCCGGCCGGGAAGGCGAAGCCGCCGCGGGCCAGCGCGGCCTCGCGCACGGCGGTGATGTTGGCGATGCTCTCTTCGGTCTGGTGGCGCACGTCACCCAGGTGCATGCTTTGGTGGCCGACGATGCTGGCCGTGCCTGAGATGAACAGCGCGGCGCGGCCGCCCCCCACGTCGGCCAGCGCGGCGCGCGAAAACGTGGGCGCGCGTGGGCCATAGGTGTCGGGGTAGCGGTAGGCGCTCACCTGGCGCGGGTTTTCGATGGCCAGCGGCGCCTGGCGGCCAGCCAGAAAGTAGACCCGCAGCGGCCCGCCCTGCGTGCCCAGCGCGCAGGCCGCGGGCGAGCCGTCAAAGGCACTGTGCTGCGCGTCGAAGAAGGCCTGCTGGCGCCCGGCGTTGAACTGGCGGTAGCGCTCGGTGCCGTGGCTGTCGGCGTTGATGCCGGCGAAGTAGTTCCACACCCGCAGCAGGTGCGAGCACGGGCTGGCAGCGAGCACCGCAAACAGGTCGGCATAGGCTTGGTGTGCGGCGGCCTGCATGCCCAGGGCGTTTTCGTCGATCACGGCGCAACCATGCAGCCAGTGACCATCACTGACGTAGTGCACGCAGCCGTGTTGCTGCGCTTGCGGCGCGGCGCTGGATGCCCAGGCGTCGAGCACGCTGTCGCCGCCGCCCATCAACGGGGCTTGCAGCGCGTCGGCGGCGGCCCCGACCCAGCGCCCACCCAGCAGCCGCGGCGGCGCGAGGCCATCAGGCGCGCGAAGCCGTTGGAAGGTCAGGGGTGCGGGGGCGGTGAGGGTGAAGGGCTGTGAAGCGAGATCAGTGGAGGCAGGCGATTTCATGCAACTGATTCGGTACTTCTGGGAGCCGCAGAGGGGGTCGGGCGCGAGCGTGTTGCCGGTGTGAAGGGCCTGCTGCGATGAGCCACGATTGTATCGCCAGCCCCTCGTGCGACCGGCTGGTGTGACAGCCGCAAAGGGTCGTTTGAGCGGCGCATTTCACGCTGATCGAAACACGAGCTGTTTCAGCTTCAGGAGCAGAGGCGACACCATCGGTGTGGTGAGCATGGTGCTGGCCACCGCCATCAGCAGCAAGGCGGTGAAGGTTTCGTCGGTGATCATGGCCTTGTCGAGCAGCACATTGGCAAAAATGATCATCACCAGGCCCTTGGTCTGCAAAAACCAACCGATCAGCGCACCCTCGCCCGGCTGCCACTTGAGGATCTTGCCTGCCAGGTGCGTGGCGATCAGCTTGCCCACCACCGCGGCCAGCAGCATCGCCCCCGCCGCGATGAACACCGAGGCGCCGCCCACCTGCCAGTTGGTGCGCAAGCCGGTGCTTAAAAAATACACCGGCGCGGCCACCAGCAGCACGTTGTGGCGCAGTGCATCGAGGTGCTTCTGGTCGAACCAGTGGGCGTCGATGATGGCGCCCGCGAGAAACGCGCCGACGATGAAGTGCAGCCCGCACCAGTCGGCCCCGAGGCCGCACAGGGCCAACCAGATGATCCCGGCATACCAGCGGTCACGCTCGGGAATGTGTTGCATCAGCTGGCGGAACAGCCAGCCGAAAACGGCAAAGGCGAGCAGAAAACCGGCCTGCTTGCCGACCCGGTCCCACTCCATCAGGATGGCGGCGAGCACGGCCCAGATGGCGATGTCGTCAACGCTCGAATAGCGCAGGATGCGCTGGCCGATGGGCTGGCGCAGCACGTCGAGCTTTTCCATCAACAAGATCAGCACCGGCAGCGCCGTCACCGCACAGGCCATGCCCACACCGACCACAAACTGCCAGCTTGTGGCCTTGGGGCCGATCCAGCCCGGGAACATCAGCATCACCGCCGCCACACCACTGCCCAGCAGCAGCGGCACGCCGAGTGCGAGGCCGGCGGTGATGCCGCTTTCGCGGCGGTGCTGCCAGGCTTGTTTCAGGTCGAGCTCGATGCCGGCGATCCACACGAACAGCATCACCGCCCACCACGCAATGCCGTTGAGCGACTGAATCACCGGTGGGCTGAACACGAAGCTGTGGAACTCGGGAAACGCCGCGCCCAGGATGCCCGGGCCCAGCAAGATGCCGCACACCGTTTGCACCACCACCAGCGGCGCAAAGTAGTCGGTGCGAAAGAGGCGCCAGATCAGGTAGGGCACGCTGAAAATGATCAGCATGGCGATGAGAAAAACCTCGGTGGTGCTCATGGAAAAAAGTGAGGGCTGGAGGGCGGCGAGCAGTGTGCCACGAGCCCTCTGGCGCACAGCACCGACAGGCCCGGCTTCTCGAATGCAGCCGTCAGGCGCTGGGGAGACCCCGAGCGCGGCTTTGGCGCTCGCGGCTTCGGTGGGCAGTCTCGCTAAACTGGCGCGATTCAATTGCGACACAGGAACAACGGCCATGGCATCTCAGCAGTTTGTTGGCACCCGCCCCGACGTGGTGGTCATCGGCGGTGGCCCGGCCGGCTCCACGGTGGCCGCACTCCTGGCCGAGAAGGGCCACGACGTGGTGCTGTTCGAAAAGGCCCAGCACCCGCGCTTTCACATTGGCGAGTCGCTGTTGCCGATGAACATGCCGCTGTTCGACCGGCTCGGTGTACGCGCCGAGGTTGAGGCGATCGGCATCGCCAAGCTGGGCGCCGAGTTTGTGTCGCCCTGGCACGAGCACACCAGCCGCTTCTTCTTTGGCGAGGCGATGGACAAGTCGTTTCCCTACGCGGTGCATGTGCGGCGCTCCGAGTTCGATGAGTTGCTGTTTCGCCACGCCGCCAAGCTGGGTGCACGCACCTTCGAAAACCAGCGTGTGACCCATGTCGACCTGGACGCCGCCAAGAGCGGCGACCTGCGCGCTGTCGTCAAGGTGAAAGACGCGCAGGGCGTCGAGACCCACTGGCAACCACGTTTTGTCATCGACGCGAGCGGGCGCGACACGCTGTTGTCGAACCAGTTCGACGCCAAACAACGCAACCGCCGCCACGCCAGCGCCGCTTTGTTCGGCCACTTCGAGGGCGCCCTGCGTGCGCCGGGCCGGCTGGAGGGCAGCATCACGCTGTTCTGGTTCGACCACGGTTGGTTCTGGTACATCCCCCTGCGCGACGGCACCACCAGCGTGGGCGCGGTGGCCCACCCGGGTTACTTCAAAGACAACCGCCAGGGCGCGAGCCTCGATGACTTCTTGATGCAGACCATCGCGCTCGCCCCCAAGCTCGCCGAGCGTTTGAAAGACGCAAGGATGATCGAGCCGGCCACCACCACCGGCAACTACGCCTACGACTCCAAGTTCTGCCGTGGCGAGCGTTTTGTGCTGATCGGTGACGCCTTCGCCTTCGTCGACCCGATGTTTTCGTCGGGTGTGTTTCTGGCCATGAACGGCGCCTTCGAGAGCGCCGCCGGGGTTGACCTGTGGCTCAAGGGCGAGGCGCGTGCGGCCGAGAAGCAGTTTCGCCGGTTCGAGGGGGTGATGAAACACGGGCCAAAGATGTTCTCGTGGTTCATCTACCGCATCACCTCGCCGGCCATTCGCAAGATCTTCATGCAGCCGCGCAATGTGTGGCGCATGCAAGAGGCGCTGCTGTCGATCTTGGCGGGTGACCTGTTCCGCGACACGCCGGTGCGCCCGCGTCTGTGGGGCTTCAAGCTTCTTTACTACGTGTCGTGTGTGAGCTTGTTCCCGCAGGCCTTCAAGACCTGGGCCTGGCGGCGTGCCAATGTGAAGCGGGCGGCCGAGGAGCAGCTGACGGGTGCGGTTTACATCCAGGACCCCAACCCCAACAGCCGCTCGCCCTGAGAGAGCCTGAGCAGGGTGCGATGTCGAGCGGCCCAGGGATCTTCTACGAAACGCTGAAGCAGGCGCTCAAGCCTGAACCGTGCTGAGATTGGTTGCGGCCGCTCAACCCAATATCGAGCACGTCACCCGAGCACGTCACCCGAGCACGCCACCCGGGCTCTGCCACCGCAGCACCCACGCGGGCCCCGAACTCCTCGCCGCCGTGGTGGGCGGCAGTGTGCGTCATGAGGGAGCCTCCTCGTTCAGCGCGGCGCAATGCGCCAGCGCGGTGTCGAAATCCAGTGCGGCGATGGCATCGTCCAGCGGCTGCAGCCGGCTGCCGAAGTGCGCGCCGTGGTCACGCTGCCATTGCGCGAAGACATCGAGCGCGCGCATGTCGGCCTGGCGCAGCAGGTTGCCAAGCTCGCGCAGGCCGGCATGCACGGCGGGATCGGGGAGCGCAGTGACAGGCGCCTGCGAAGGCGCTGTGGTGTCTGTGGCCTGCAGGCACTGGTGCAATGCATCGACCGCCTCGCCGGCCTGCCCCATTGCGAGGGTCATCACGGCAGCGAGCTGGGCGTGCCCCGTGCCATCGGAGTGCAGCAGCGTTTGTTCGCTGTGCGCCGCGGCCTGGGCCAGCAGGTCCAGCCCCAATGTGCCGGCCAGTCCCTTGATGGTGTGCAGCAGGCGGGCCGCTTCGGCGGGTGAAGGGTGGCCACCATGCGTTGGCGGCTCCAGCAGCGCGGCCAACTGGCCGGGCATTGCCTGCAGATCGTTCTTGAACGAACGCAGCATGCGCAGGTACACCCCCTGGTTGCCGCCCAGCCGGTTCAGCGCCGCTTGCAGCGCCATGCCATGGGCCCTGCCCACCGCCAGCGCGTCGGCGGGCCAGCCGGCACCGTTTTGAGCCACCAGCGGCGCCACCGGTGCAGTTGCTGCAAGGGGGGTGTGATGGGTCCAGCGCTGCAGCACGGCCACCAGATGCCCCAGGTCGAAGGGCTTGCCGACATGGTCGTTCATGCCGGCGGCCAGGCAGGCCTCGCGATCGGCCGCCATGGCGTTGGCGGTCATCGCGATGATGGGCAGGTCGGCACGCCCGAGTTGATTGCGGATGATCTGCGTGGCGGTGCAGCCGTCCATCACCGGCATCTGCAGGTCCATCAGCACGGCGTCGAAGGGCGGCTCGGCCGTGGCCACGGCATCAACGCCGGCCTGCCCGTCGCCCGCCAATACCACCTCGGCGCCTTCGTCCGTCAGCAGTTCCTGCGCCACTTGTTGGTTGTTGGCGTTGTCTTCCACCAGCAGCAGGCGCAGCCCGACCAGGCGCGGCAGCCGGCCTGGTGTGCCCTGCTGCGCCAAGCCCAGGTGGGCGTCGGCCACGGCGTCGAACAACATGGAGGCCGTGACCGGCTTGACCAGGAAGCCGCTCAACAGCGCTTGCCCTTGCCCGCTGCGCTGCGCCAGTGCCTCGCGCCCGTGGGCCGTGACCATCATCACCAGCGGCGCGGGCTGGCCTTTGACAACAAGGTCGCGCAACTGCAGGCAGGTTTCCCAACCATCCAGGCCCGGCATCTCCCCGTCAACGAAGATGGCCTGGTAGGGTGTGCCCGCCGCGGACTGCCGGCGCGCCATCTCAACGGCTTCGCCGCCGCTGCTGGAGATATCGGCATGCCACCCCAGCGAGCCCACCATCTGCCCCAGAATCTTGCGCGCGCAGGCGTTGTCATCGACCACCAGCACACGCAAGGCGCCTGAAATCGCGGCTTCAGCACGCGGGGCCGTTGTTTCAACAGCGTCCGCAACAGCCGCGCTCACGGGCATGCGCAGGCGGAAGCGGAAGCTGCTGCCGCTGCCCAGCGCGCTGTCGAGCGCCAGCGCACCGCCCATCAGCCCGACCAGCCGCTGGCAGATGGCCAAACCGAGCCCGGTGCCGCCGAAGCGGCGCGTGGTGGACGCCTCGGCCTGCGTGAAGCCGCTGAAGATGCGGGCCTGGTTTTCGGGCGCGATGCCGATGCCGCTGTCGCGCACGGCAAACTCCAGCAGAACGCCGGTCTCACTGGTTTCGATCACGCGCAAGGCCAGCACAACTTCGCCGCGCTCGGTGAACTTGAGGGCGTTGCCGCCCAGGTTGATCAGCACCTGCTGCAGGCGCAGGTCGTCCCCAACCAGGCTGCTCGGCAGGGCCGGGTCGATGTCGAACAGCACCTCCACCGGCTTGGTGCCGACGTTTGCGGCCAGGATCACCGACAAATCGCGCAGCAGCCGGTCGGTGCGGAAGGGCCGTGGGTCCAGCGTCATCTTGCCGGCCTCGACCTTGGAGAAGTCGAGGATGTCGTTCAACAGGCCCAGCAGCGAGCGCGCAGCACCCTCGCACTTCACTGCGTAGTCGAGTTGCCGCGGCGCGAGTGTGGTGTTCTGCAGCAGCCGCAGCATGCCCAGGATCGCGTTCATCGGCGTGCGGATCTCGTGGCTCATGTTGGCCAGGAACTGGCTCTTCGAGCGCGAGGCGTCTTCGGCGGCGCGGTGGGCCTGCGTCAGGTCGGTGATGTCGACGCGAAAGCCCACGGTGTGGCCGTCGGCCATGCGGCGCTCGATGATGCGCAGCACACGGCCACTGGCGAGTTCCTGAGTCAGCTGCGAATGTGGCTGGCGGTGGGTTGCCATGCGATCCTGAACCCAGTCGTCCACCCGGCCGATGGCAGCCGGGTACTCGCCGCGTTCGGCGCCGACCCGGATGATGGCCTCGAAGCTGTTGCCGGGCAGCATCATGTGGGCGCACAAGGGGTACAGGTCCTTGTAGCGCTCGTTGCACAGCACCAGCAAGTCGTCGGGGTCGAACAGCGCGAAGGCATCGTCGAGGGCGTCGATCGAGCCGCGCAGCAACGCGTCGGCGCGCCGCATTTCGTTTTCGGCCCGCTTGCGCGCGGTGATGTCGGTGCCGATCTCCATGGTGCCGATCACCGCGCCTTGATCGTCCAGCGTCGGCTGCAGGTCGCTGGCCATCCAGACTTCGCGGCGGTCCTTGGTGCGCAGGCGAAACTCGACCTGGCGCGGTGTGTCGGTGCCGGCGGTGCCGGCATCGCCAACTGGCGCTGCGTTGTCGTCCGGCCAGTGCAGCAGCTCACGGCAGGTGCGGCCCTCGGCCTCGGCCAGGCTGTAGCCGGTGATGCGCGAAAAACCGGCGTTGACCCAGGTGATGCGTTGTTGTGTATCGGTCAGGATCACGGCGTTGGAGGTGTGCCGCACAACGCGCGCATGACGGTCGAGCTCGGCCGTCATGCGCCGCGCCGCGTTCTCGGCGCGCACACGGCCCGAGGCCAGCAGCCACACCGTCAGCGCAAGCAGGAAACTGGCCGCGGCACCCCCCACGCCGATCAGCGACAGCGCGCCCTGGTCGACACTGGCATCGAAGGCGGGCTTGCCGCTGACACGCAGCACCAGCGTGCGCCCGCCCACGGTGAAGAGGTGTTCGCTGCGAAAGCGGCGGTTGTTGAAGTTGTCACCGGCCGCGCCGCTTGCCGAGGCGCCGAACAACAAGCTGCCGCCGCCGGGCTCGCCGTCGTACAGCGCCAGGCCGAGCTGCCCCGCCGGATCTTCCAGCCCTTGCATGACACTGGCCACGACGATGGGCGAATACAGCAGCCCGACCAGTGCCGCCTGGCGCTGCTGAGGCGTGGCGACGGGCGCACCGGGCCGGAAGACTGGAATCAGGTGCATGAAGCCGGCGCCTTCGCGGTCGGCCTGGACCAGCGTGATGCGCGCGCTGAGGGTCGACGCTCCGCTGGCCACTGCACGCTCGGCCGCCGCGCGCCGCACCGGGTCTTGCCCGATGTCGAAACCCCAGGCGGCCCGGTTTTGCGCCAGCGGCTCGACGTGTTTGACGACGTAGAGGTCTGGCGCCGTACCGCCGGTGCGCACGTTGAAAGGCTCCGCCACGGCGGCCTGCGCTGCGGCGATGAAGCGCGGCAGATCCGCGCGCATCACATGTTCGACGAAACCGAACCCGCGCACACCTGGGAACTCGGTGGCCAGATCACGCGCCCCGACATAAGCACGGAAGGCCTCGTGCGTGAGGCCACCGTTGGCGCTGATCATGGCCTGCGCGCCCCTCAGGCCGTACAGCGGCAAGTCGAAGCGACGCCGCACCTCGCTTTCCAGCTGGTCGGCACTTTGATCGAGCCGGGCCTGCGCGGCCGCTTCGATGGCACGGTGCTGCAACAGCACCGTGGTCGCGGTCAGCACCAAGCCCACGGCCTGCGCTGCGGCTGTCATGAACACCGCCGCCCTGAGGGCGATGTTGGTCACGCGCCGCGGCTGCGGTGTGCCCACGGATTGGCGCACGCGCGCCGCGGCCGCCATGCAGCGCCAGTAGACGGTCGGGCCGGCCAGGGCGACCAGCAGGGTGGTTCCCAGCAGCGCCGCACCGGTTGCATCGCGGCCCGCCGAGAGCCAGGGCCACACCGCCAGCACCACCCCTTGGGCCAGTGCCACCAGGGCCAGGATCTCCAGCAGCAGGCGGATGGGGTTGAGGGTGGGCTTCACGGTGGGCTGGGCGGCTGAGGGGGCTGTCGCAGCCGTTGCGACGCGGCGCTGCGCTTGATTTAGCCTTGGCTGGTTGATCTTGGCTGATCCACCGCTGATTGTTCGCTGGAACTGGGCCGCAAAAACAGCTTACTCCTGGTGCCTCCAGCGTCGGCCGCCAGCGCCCGAACGGGCCACAAATGATTTCCTCAAGAAACAGTAACTGGAAGTCGGTTCCTTCAAGCCGGCACTGAGGTCAGTTTCTTTGCGAACGCCTGGCCCGCGCACAGCGGGGTTGGGAAGCTGATTGGCGACAAACCTCAGCTCCTTCGTTTCCCGCTCAGGCTCTGAGCCTGTGTTCCCGATCGCCCAGAGCTTGGCTGAGGTATGTCGCCAATCAGGAACTTTATCGCCGTCCTCTGCCGGCGCAGGCGCCGATGAACCCCTACTGAAACGCCACCTCGGCAAAGCTGCGCAGCTTGCGGCTGTGCAGCTGGTCAACACCTTGTTCGCGCAGCAGCTCCATCGCGCGGATGCCGATGCGCAAATGCTGGTCGACCCGCT
>JBKJJF010000271.1:0-6020 GCA_046598195.1 Rhizobacter sp.
AGCAAGGTCATCGTGGCCATCAACAAAGACCCCGAGGCACCGATCTTCAGCGTGGCTGACTACGGTCTCGAAGCCGATCTTTTCACCGCTGTACCAGAGCTGGTGAAGGCGCTGTAAGACGCGCACGTTACTGAAAGCCCGTTCGCCCACCCTTGGTCAACGGGCTTTTTCTCGACCCAAGTTCTTTCGATAAAAGCTTGCCAGGAGACACCATGAGCTACACCGCCCCCGTCAAGGACATGCTGTTTTGCATGAAAGAACTCGCCGGCCTGGAGGCCGTGTCGCAACTGCCGGGCTTTGAAGACGCCGGCCTGGAGACGGCGCAGGCCGTGCTCGAAGAGTGCGCCAAGTTCAACGAGGGCGTGCTCGCGCCGCTGAACTTCGAAGGCGACAAGAACCCGTCGTATTTCAAAGACGGCAAGGTTTTCACCACGCCGGGTTTCAAGGATGCCTTCCGCCAGTTCGGCGAAGGCGGTTGGCAAGGCCTGCAGCACCCCGCCGACTTTGGCGGCCAGGGCCTGCCCAAGACCATCGGCTCGGCCTGCATCGAGATGCTCAACAGCGCCAACATGAGCTTTGCGCTGTGCCCGCTGCTGACCGACGGCGCGATCGAAGCGCTGCTCACCGCCGGCTCGCCCGAACAACAAACCACCTACCTGCCCAACATGATTTCGGGCAAGTGGACGGGCACGATGAACCTGACCGAGCCGCAAGCCGGCTCCGACCTGGCCATGGTGCGCACCCGCGCTGAGCCTCAGCCCGACGGCACCTACAAGATATTCGGCACCAAGATCTACATCACGTACGGCGAGCACGACATGGCGCCCAACATCGTCCACCTGGTGCTGGCCCGTGTGGTCGGTGCGCCTGAGGGCGTGAAGGGCATCAGCCTCTTTGTCGTGCCCAAGTTCATGGTCAAGGCCGATGGCTCGCTGGGCGCGCGCAACGACGCGCATTGTGTGAGCATCGAGCACAAGCTGGGCATCAAGGCCAGCCCCACGGCGGTGCTGCAGTTCGGCGACCACGGTGGCGCCATCGGCACGCTGGTGGGCCAGGAGAACCGCGGCCTCGAATACATGTTCATCATGATGAACGCGGCTCGTTATGCGGTTGGCATTCAAGGCATTGCGGTGGCCGAACGCTCTTACCAGAAGGCCGTGCGGTACGCGAAAGACCGCGTGCAGTCGCGCCCCGTCGATGGCTCGATTGCCGCCAGCGCACCCATCATTCACCACCCTGACGTGAAGCGCATGCTGATGACGATGCGCTCGCTGATTGAAGGCTGCCGCGCCATGAGCATCACGGCGGCCTCGGCCTACGACGCGGCGCACGCCCACCCCGACGCCGAAGTGCGCAAGCAGAACCAGTCTTTTTATGAATTCATGGTGCCGCTGGTCAAGGGCTACAGCACCGAGATGAGTCTCGAAGTGACCAACCTGGGCGTGCAGGTTCACGGCGGCATGGGCTACATCGAAGAAACCGGCGCGGCCCAGCACTACCGTGACGCCAAGATTCTGACGATCTACGAAGGCACGACTGCCATTCAGGCCAATGACCTGGTGGGCCGCAAGACCGCACGCGACGGTGGCCAGACGGCCAAGGGCATCGCCAAGCAGATCGCGGTCACCGAAGCCGCGCTGGCCCAACGCGACAGCGTGGCTGCCCGCTCGGTGCTCAAGCGTTTGAGCGCAGCACGTGTGGCGTTTGAGCAGGTGGTTGACTTTGTTGCCACCGGCACCAAGGGCAACCCCAATGCGGTGTTCGCCGGATCGGTGCCTTACCTGATGTTGGCCGGCAATGTGATGGCCGGTTGGCAACTCGCCCGCGCGCTGCTGGTGGCCGAATCGCAGCTGCAAGCAGGCGAGGGCGATGTTGCCTTCCTGACAGCCAAGGTGACAACCGCGCGTTTCTACGCCGACCACATCTTGAGCCGCGTGCCGGGTGTGCGCGATGCCATCGTCGAAGGCGCCGAGAGTGTGACCGCGCTGGCCCTCGATTCGTTCTGATCCCTACCGACAACCAATTCACTCGGAGACCTTTGTGGCCCTGCCTCCCATTCTGCAAAACCTGCCTCTGCCGATCATCGGCTCGCCGCTGTTCATCATCAGCACGCCTGCGCTCGTGATCGAGCAGTGCAAGGCCGGTGTGGTGGGCTCCATGCCGGCGCTGAATGCGCGCCCGGCCGAACTGCTCGACGAGTGGCTGGCCGAGATCACCGAGACGTTGGCGGCCTACAACAAGGCCAACCCCGACAAGCCGGCCGCGCCGTTTGCCATCAATCAGATCGTGCACAAGAGCAACGACCGCCTGGATCACGACATGGCGGTGTGCGCCAAGTACAAGGTGCCCATCATCATCACGTCGCTGGGCGCCCGCGTCGAGGTCAACGATGCGGTGCACGCCTGGGGTGGCATCGTGCTGCACGACATCATCAACAACAAGTTTGCCCACAAGGCGATTGAGAAGGGCGCCGATGGCTTGATCGCGGTGGCCGCCGGTGCCGGTGGCCATGCGGGCGTGAAGAGCCCGTTTGCGCTGATCCGCGAGATCCGCGAGTGGTTCGATGGCCCCTTGGCCCTGAGCGGCGCCATCGCCACCGGCGAGGCGGTGCTGGCAGCCCAAGCCATGGGGGCCGACTTCGGCTACATCGGCACCGCCTTCATCGCCACCGAAGAAGCGCGTGCTGTCGATGGCTACAAGCAGGCCATCGTGGAAGGCAGTTCAGACGACATCGTCTACTCCAACCTTTTCACCGGCGTGCACGGCAACTACCTGGCACCGTCGATCCGCGCGGCCGGCCTCGACCCCGACAACCTGGAGGTCAGTGATGCCAGCCAGATGAGCTTTGGCACCGAGCGTGCCAAGCCCAAGGCCTGGAAAGACATCTGGGGTTCGGGCCAGGGCATTGGTGCCGTCAAGAAGGTGGTGCCGACCCGCGAGCTGGTGCAACGCTTGCGCGACGAATACACCGCGGCCCGCAGCCGCCTGGGTCTGGCCACGGCCTGATTCAGGGCTGCGGCTCGACCGTGAGGTCACAGTCGCAGCCTTTGCCCGCCGCGATCATGCGCATCGCGAAGCGGGCTGCCATACCAGCCAGCCAGCGTGGCGCGACAAAGCGCTGCGGCTCGCTCACCACGCCGCAGCGGTAGCGGTTTTCTACTTCGTTCCACGTCAGGGCGACGCAAGCACCCGTGCGCCTGCGGCTGAGTACCACGCCCACCGGGCAAGGCTCCACCGTGCAACACACGCCGCAGCCATTGCACGGCTCGCCCCACGCTGGTTTGGGCGCGGCGGCGGGGTGGATGTGGATGGTCTGATGCATGGGTGAGTGGCTGATCCTTGCTCACATTGTGCGAACTCAAACGGAGTTCAATCGCGCGAAGTGGTTGCCGATAACCAAGGGTGTTACAGTCGTTCGCAGACTTTTTAGGTCCTTCCCGTCCCCTTGATCACAACGTCAAGGCGGGTCGCAATCCGCCAGTCGGTTCAGCCGTGTCGCGGAAGGTTTATCAACCCACTACAGCCCCGGAAACCGGAGCGAAAGGTGAGCGAAATGATGCAAGAGTACAGGTCCAACTCGCACCTGTTCGGCGGTAACGCGCCCTACGTCGAAGAGATGTACGAGGCCTACCTCGACAACCCGGGTTCGGTGGACGACAACTGGCGTTCGTATTTCGACGCCCTCCAAAACGTCCCGGCCACCGATGGCACAGAGGCCCGCGATGTGGCTCACGCCCCGGTCATTGAATCATTCGCGCAGCGCGGCAAGGCCAATGCCTTCACCATCAAGACCAGCGCCACCGAGCTGGCCGTGGCCCGCAAGCAGGTTCACGTCCAGTCGCTGATTGCGGCCTACCGCTCGCTCGGCGCCCGCTGGGCCGACCTCGACCCGTTGAAGCGCCAAGAGCGCCCCAAGATTCCCGAGCTGGAGCCGGCGTTTTATGACCTGAGCGAGTCCGACATGGACATCACGTTCAGTGCCACCAACACCTACTTCACCACCGCCGAGCAGCAAACGCTGCGCGAAATTTTGCAGGCGCTGCGTGAAACCTACTGCGGCTCCATCGGCGCCGAGTTCATGCACATCACCGAGCCCTCTGAAAAGCGCTGGTGGCAGCAGAAACTCGAAGCCATTCGCTCGAAGCCGAATTTCACGGCCGACGAGAAAAAGAACATCCTCGACCGCCTCACCGCCGCTGAAGGCCTGGAGCGTTACCTGCACACCAAGTACGTGGGGCAGAAGCGCTTCTCGCTCGAAGGCGGCGAGAGTTTCATCGCCTCGATGGACGAGGTGGTGCAGCGTTCAGGCATCAAGGGTGTGCAAGAAATCGTGATCGGCATGGCCCACCGCGGCCGCCTGAACGTGCTGGTCAACACCCTGGGCAAGGCGCCTGCTGACCTGTTCTCCGAGTTTGACCACACCGCGCCCGAGAGCCTGCCGTCCGGCGACGTGAAGTACCACCAAGGCTTCTCAAGCGACGTGACGACCGACGGCGGCCCGGTGCACTTGAGCCTGTCGTTCAATCCCTCGCACCTGGAGATCGTGAACCCGGTGGTCGAAGGCTCGGTCAAGGCCCGTCTTGACCGCCGTGGCGACAAGCGTGGCGACACCGTGCTGCCGGTCATCGTGCACGGTGACGCGGCTTTCGCTGGCCAGGGTGTGGTGATGGAGACGCTGGCGCTGGCACAAACGCGCGGCTACTACACCGGCGGCACACTGCACATCGTCATCAACAACCAGATCGGCTTCACCACCAGTGACCCGCGCGACTCACGCTCCACGCTGTATTGCACCGACGTGGTGAAGATGATCGAAGCGCCGGTGCTGCACGTGAACGGCGATGACCCCGAAGCCGTGGTGCTGTGCACCCAGCTCGCACTGGACTACCGCCAAGAGTTCAACAAAGACGTGGTGGTTGATATCGTCTGCTTCCGCAAGCTGGGCCACAACGAGCAAGACACGCCTTCGCTGACGCAGCCGCTGATGTACAAGAAGATCGGCCAGCACCCCGGCACGCGCAAGCTCTACGGCGACAAGCTGGTGGCGCAAAACGTGCTGCCGGCCGAGGGGCCGGACGAAATGGTCAAGGCCTTCCGTGCGGCGATGGATGCCGGCAAGCACACCGTCGACCCGGTGTTGACCAACTACAAGAGCAAGTACGCCGTCGACTGGTCACCCTTCTTGAACAAGAAGTGGACCGACTCGGCCGACACCGCGCTGCCGTTGACCGAGATCAAACGCCTGGCTGAGCGCATCACCTCGGTGCCGGTCAACTTCAAGCCGCACCCGCTGGTCGAGAAGGTGCTGGCCGACCGCGCAGCCATGGGCCGTGGCGAAATCAATGTCGACTGGGGCATGGCCGAGCACTTCGCGTATGCCTCGCTGGTGGCCAGCGGCTACCCGGTGCGTCTGTCGGGCGAAGACTGTGGCCGTGGCACCTTCACCCACCGCCACTCGGTGCTGCACGACCAGAACCGCGAGAAGTGGGACGAAGGCACCTGGACACCGCTCGAACACATCGCCGACAGCCAGGCGCCGTTTGTCGTGATCGACTCGCTGTTGTCTGAAGAAGCCGTGCTCGGCTTCGAATACGGCTATGCCAGCGCCGAGCCGAATACGCTGGTGATCTGGGAGGCGCAGTTCGGCGACTTCGTGAACGGCGCACAGGTGGTCATCGACCAGTTCATCGCTTCGGGCGAAGTGAAGTGGGGCCGGGTCAACGGCATCACTTGACCTCACCCGACGCAATGAACTGGTCGATCACGACCTGGGCGCCGTTGGCAAAGTCACCGAACTGCGCTTCCCAGATCACCAGCGTGTTCGGGTCGTTCGAGGCGGACCCGTATTCAAAAGCGAGCACGGCCTCTTCGGACAGGATCGAGTCGATAACGACAAACGGGGCCTGGTTTTCGGCCACGTTCTGCAGCGGAATATACGTGCCCGTATCGAACTTCTCGCGGTTCTGGTCATGCACCACCGCATGCCGGTGCGTGAAGGTGCCGCGCCCGGAATCCTCGCC
>JBKJJF010000129.1:0-6897 GCA_046598195.1 Rhizobacter sp.
TGGAGCCGCTGACCGACTTCGTGCGCTACATGCCGGCGGTGGCGTTCGTGCCGCTGGTGATGTTGTGGGTGGGCATCGACGAAGGCGCCAAGATCGCCATCATCTTTCTCGGCACCTTTTTCCAGATGGTGCTGATGGTGGCCGAAGACGTGCGCCGCGTGCCGATGGCGCAGATCGAGGCAGCGCAGACCATGGGTGCCACGCGCATGGAGATCCTGGAGAAAGTGATCGTGCCCTCGGCCAAGCCGGCGCTGCTCGACACGCTGCGCGTGACCATGGGCAGCGCCTGGACGTTTCTCGTGGTGGCCGAGCTGGTGGCGGCGAACTCGGGCCTGGGTTTTTCGATCCTGAAGGCCCAGCGTTTCTTGCAGACCGACAAGATTTTCGCGGGCATCTTGCTGATCGGCCTGATCGGGCTGGCCATCGACCAGGCGTTTCGCTTCGCGCACAAACGTGCGTTCCCCTGGCTGTATGGCAGGCACTGACATGGCCACCCCACTGATTGAATGCCGCGGGGTCGGCAAAACCTACGCCGGAGCCCGCACACCGGCGCTGGCCGACGTGAACCTCGATGTGGTCGCCAACGAGTTTGTCACCCTGGTGGGCGCTTCGGGCTGCGGCAAGTCAACCCTGCTGCGCACGCTGGCGGGCCTGGAGTCGCACGACCGTGGCGAGCTGCGCGTGAACGGCGAGCCCATCGCCGGCCCGGGGCCGGACCGTGCAATGGTGTTCCAGCACTACAGCCTCTACCCCTGGCTGACGGTGATCAACAACATCAAGTTCGTGCGCCAGCTCAAGGTGCACACCGAAGGCCGCAGCAGCGCCGATGTGGAGGCTGCCTCTGGCCGCGCCGATGCGCTGCTCCACCTGATGGGCTTGGCGGCGGTGGCACACGCCTACCCCAACCAGCTCTCGGGCGGCATGCAGCAGCGTGTGGCGATTGCCCGCGCGCTGATGAGCCGCCCACCCATCCTGCTGATGGACGAACCCTTCGGCGCGCTCGACGCACAAACACGCGAGGTCATGCACGACCTGATCGCCCATGTGCACCGGCAAGAGCGCAGCACCATCGTCTTCGTCACCCACGACGTGGAAGAAGCGCTCTACCTCGGCCACCGCGTGGTGCTGATGGCGCCCCGACCCGGGCGCATCGACACCGTCTACGAGGTGCCCTTGCCACACAAGCGCTCACAAGACATGCGCTTGTCGCCCGAATTCTTGCAACTCAAGCGCCAGGTGCTGGAGCGCATTCGCGAAACCTCGGGCATGAAAACCGACCTGGAGCTGCTGGAAAAACTCAGCCAGCAAGCGAGCTGAATCGACGGAGACACATGCATGGAAAGTTTCACCACCCTCCCTGACAACCCACCCGCCACCGCGCCGGTCGATGCGCCCTCACTGCAGCGCTTCGCACCCGACCTGCCCGCCGACAAACTGATGTGGGCCGACACCCTGCCCGGCGGCGGCCACTGGTCGTATCTGCTGCCACGCGGCAGCAGCCTGCGCCTGGTCACGCTCGGTGACGGCGCCAACCTGAGCGCCCTGCTCTACGCCGCACGCAACCCGCTGGAGCGCTACAACCTGCCCGACACGGTGAAGGCGCTGCACACCGCGCACTACACCCGTGGCCACGTGCTGATGAGCGACATGGGGCGCGCCATGGCCTCGATCACACACGACGATGTGGGCTGGCACGACCCCTTCGGCGCCCTGCTCGACGACGCGGCCATGCAGGCCAAGTACGGCACCCACGGTTACGCGACCCACCGCAACGCCATGCACCGCTCGGGCAAGACCGGCTTGCTGATCGAGATCGGAAAACACGGCCTGGGCCGCCGCGACCTCATCGCACCGATCAACTTCTTCAGCAAGTTGACGGTCGACAACGAAGGCCGCTTTCACTTTGTGCCCGACCACGCCAAGGCCGGCGCCACGCTGGAGTTGCGCTTCGAGATGGACGTGCTGCTGGCCCTCAGCAGCGCACCGCACCCCTTGAACCCGTCGCCGGCTTACGCCCCCGCCGCCATCGGCCTCGTGGCCTGGCGCAGCGGCCCCGCGCCGGCCGACGACTACTGCCGTGCCTTTCGCCCCGAGAACGCACGCGCCCTGCACAACGCCGAGATGTTGGCCCTCTGACGGAGACCTGATCCATGACCGCGATGCAACTCCAGGAAAGCCCACTCAACGTGGCCCACGCCACCGCCCGCCACACCGTGGCCGCGGGCGAGCCCTTTGTGCTGGAAATCAAACAAGGCCAGACGCTGCGCATGGTCGACCTCGAAGGCAACCAGGCGATCGACGCGCTGTTTTTTAACCGCCACGACACGGCCGAGCACTACAGCGCCACCGACACCATGCTGCGCCAGGGCGGCATCTACCTCAGCACCGGCTCGGTGCTTATCTCCAGCGAAGGCCGGCCCCTGCTGAGCATCGTGGCCGACACCTGCGGCCGCCACGACACGCTCGGCGGCGCCTGCTCCTGCGAGAGCAACACGGTGCGTTATGCGCTTCAAAAGAAGCACATGCACAGCTGCCGCGACAACTTCCTCACCGCCTTGCAGCTGGCCGATGTCAGCATCAACATCACCAAGCGCGACCTGTTCCCCAACATCAACTTCTTCATGAACGTGCCAGTCACGCCCGCGGGTGGCCTGACGTTCGAAGACGGTGTGTCGGCGCCCGGCAAATATGTGGAGCTGCGCGCCGAGATGGATGTGTGGATGCTGGTCAGCAACTGCCCGCAGCTCAACAACCCCTGCAACGGCTACAACCCGACGGCCGTCGAATTTCTGCTCTGGAACTGAGCTTCCTAACCGTTCGGGCTGAGCCCGTCGAAGCCAGCGCAGTGCACGGCGCACCCTTCGACAGGCTCAGGGCGAACGGTGGTGAAGCTACAGCCGGGACGACCCGGCCGCACTTCTGACACGGCGAGACGACTCGCCCTCACCGCCAGGGGACGCCCATGTTCGACACCGTCTTGATCGCCAACCGCGGCGCCATCGCCTGCCGCATCATCCGCACGCTCAAAGCCCTGGGCTTGAAGTCGGTGGCCGTGTACTCCGAGGCCGATGCCGACTCGCGCCACGTGGCCCTGGCCGACCAGGCCGTGTGCATCGGGCCGGCACCGGCCGCACAGAGTTACCTCGATGTCGAGCGCATCCTCGCTGCCGCCCGCCAAACGGGTGCGGGTGCCATCCACCCCGGCTATGGTTTTCTCTCCGAGAACCCGGCCTTCGCCGACGCCTGTGAAGCCGCCGGCATCAACTTCATCGGCCCGAGCGGTGCACAAATGCGCGCCTTCGGCCTGAAGCACAGCGCACGTGAACTCGCGATGCAGCACGAGGTGCCCTTGTTGCCAGGCAGCGGGCTCCTGCCTGATGCCAACGAAGCCGCCAGCGAGGCCGAGCGCATCGGCTACCCGGTGATGCTCAAGAGCACCGCGGGCGGCGGCGGCATCGGCATGCGCCTGGTGCGCAATGCCAGCGAGCTGGCAGCCGCCTGGGAGGCCGTCGAGCGCCTGGCCCGTGCCAACTTCAAAGACGCGGGCCTGTTCGTGGAAAAATTCGTCGAGCAGGCGCGCCACATCGAGGTGCAGCTTTTCGGCGACGGCCGCGGCCACGTGGTGGCCCTCGGCGAGCGCGACTGTTCGGCACAACGGCGCCACCAGAAGGTGATCGAAGAAACGCCCGCCCCGCACCTGTCGCCCGAGACGCGCGAGGCCCTGCTGTCGGCCGCCGTGCGCCTGGGCCAGGCCGTGAACTACCGCTCGGCCGGCACGGTGGAATACGTGCTCGACGCCGCCACTGGCGCCTTCTACTTTCTCGAAGTCAACACACGCCTGCAGGTGGAGCACGGTGTGACCGAGCAGGTGACGGGCATCGACCTGGTGGCCTGGATGGTGAAGCTCGCGCGCGGCGAAGCCTTCGACATGACGGCGCCCACGCCACGCGGTGCATCGATCCAGGTGCGCCTGTATGCCGAAGACCCGGCGCGCAACTTTCAGCCCAGTGCGGGTGTGCTGACCGAGGTCAGCTTCCCGGCCGACGTGCGTGTCGACGGCTGGGTAGAAACCGGCACCGACGTGCCCTCGCACTACGACCCGATGCTGGCCAAGCTGATCGTCACCGCCGACACGCGTGAGGCGGCCGTGCTGAAGCTGCGCGCCGCGTTGGCCGCCACGCGCCTGGCCGGCATCGAGACCAACCTGCGCTACCTGCGCGCGGTGGCTGCATCGCCCGTGTTCGAGCAGGGCCGCGTGATCACCCGCACGCTGAGCGAGCTGCGCTGGCAGCTGCAGGCGCTGGAGGTGATGGAACCCGGCGTACAAACCACCGTGCAAGACTGGCCCGGCCGCACCGGCTACTGGGATGTGGGCGTGCCGCCCTCGGGCCCGATGGACGACCTGGCGATGCGCCTGGCCAACCGCCTGGTCGGCAATGCCGCCTCGGCCGCCGCGCTCGAATGCACGCTCACCGGGCCCACGCTGCGTTTCCATGGCGACGGCACGATTGCCGTCACCGGTGCCGCCATGGCCTGCACGCTCGATGGCGCGCCGCTCGCCTTGTGGGCTGCCCATGAAGTGCGCGCTGGCAGCGTGCTCAAACTCGGCGCCGTGGTGGGCGCAGGCGCACGCAGCTACCTGGCCGTGCGCGGCGGCCTCGATGTGCCCACCTACCTGGGAAGCCGCGCCACCTTCACCCTCGGCCAGTTTGGCGGCCACGGCGGGCGGGCGCTGCGCGCGGGTGACATGCTGCACGTGAGCAGCGAGGCCGTCGACGCGGTGCAAGGTTTGAGCGCCGAGCAGGTGCCAAGCTATGCCCACCACTGGGACATCGGCGTGCTCTACGGCCCGCACGGTGCGCCCGACTTTTTCACGCCTAACGACATCGCCATCTTCTTCGGCACCGATTGGCAGGTGCACTACAACTCCAGCCGCACCGGCGTGCGGCTGATCGGGCCCACGCCGCAATGGGCGCGGCCCGATGGGGGCGAAGCCGGCCTGCACCCCTCGAACCTGCATGACAACGCCTATGCCATCGGCGCGATCGACTTCACCGGCGACATGCCCGTGATCCTGGGCCCCGACGGCCCCAGCCTGGGCGGCTTCGTCTGCCCTGCGGTGGTGGTGGCGGCCGAGCGTTGGAAGCTGGGGCAACTGCGCCCGGGCGACACCCTCCGCTTCCAGTGTTTGACGCTTGAACAAGCGGCGGCACTGCAGGCCGCGCAAGACGCCTTGGTCAGCTCGCTCAAGTCACCATTGCCGGTGTTGCCAGACGGCGTTTACGCCACCGAGGTCGCCACCACGATGACGCCCGTGCTGGTGACCGAAGAAGCCGGCGACGACCTGCCGGCGATGGTGATCCGCCAGGCCGGTGACCGCTACCTGCTGGTGGAATACGGGCCGATGGTGCTCGATCTGGAGCTGCGCTTTCGCATCCACGCGCTGATGCAGGCCGTACAAGCGTTGCAGCTTGATGGCGTGATTGACCTCACGCCCGGCATCCGTTCGCTGCAGGTGCACTACGACCCGCAGCGCCTGTCACGCGAGACGCTGCTCCAGCAACTGCTCGCTGCCGAGCACGCCCTGCCACGCGCTGATGATCTGGAGGTGCCCACACGCACCGTGTGGCTGCCTCTCTCGTGGGATGACGAGGCGACAAAGCTCGCCATCGAGAAGTACATGCAATCGGTGCGCCCCGATGCACCCTGGTGCCCCAGCAACATCGAGTTCATCCGCCGCATCAACGGGCTGGAGTCGATCGACGAGGTGCACCGCATCGTGTTCGACGCGAGCTACCTGGTGCTGGGCCTGGGTGACGTGTATCTCGGCGCACCGGTGGCCACACCGGTCGACCCACGCCACCGCCTGGTCACCACCAAGTACAACCCGGCGCGCACCTGGACGCCCGAAAACGCGGTGGGCATCGGCGGCGCCTACATGTGTGTCTACGGCATGGAAGGGCCCGGCGGTTATCAATTTGTCGGCCGCACGCTGCAAATGTGGAACCGCTGGCGTGATGCGAACAACGGCGCGCTGGAGTTCGAGCCCGGCAAGCCCTGGCTGCTGCGCTTCTTCGACCAGGTGCGTTTCTTTCCGGTGTCGCCCGACGAGCTGCTGCAAATTCGCCGCGACTTCCCCGCCGGGCGTTACCGCCTGAAGATCGAACCCGGCACCTTCAAGCTACACGACTACCGCGCCCTGCTGGCCGAACACGCCGACGACATCGCACACCACAAACAACGCCAACAAACCGCCTTCGACGCCGAGCGCGAACGCTGGCGTGCCGCCGGCCAGGCCGAGTACGTGAGCGAAGAAGCCCTGTCGCCCGCCGCCGCGCCGCCAGGTGCCCTGCCCGAAGGCGCGCAGGCCGTGGCCACGCAGGTGACCGGCAGCGTGTGGAAGCTGCTGGTCAAAGTTGGCGAACACGTGGAAGAAGGTGCGCCGCTGCTGGTGGTGGAGTCGATGAAGATGGAGTTCAGCGTCAACGCACCTTGCAGCGGCACCGTGCTGCGGGTGGGCTGCCGCGAAGGCGGCCCGGTGTCCGCAGGGCAAGACGTGGTCGTCTTGCTGCGGGGCTGATCACACCGCCAGCTGGCCCAGCGTCAAGTGCAGCACACGGCTGCAACGCGCCGCCAGCGACTCGTCATGCGTGACGATCACGCAGGCCATGCCCTGGTCACGCGCCAGCCCGAGCAGCAGCTCGAACACACCATCGGCGGTGCGGCGGTCGAGGTTGCCGGTGGGTTCGTCGGCCAGCACGCAGGCCGGCCGCCCGGCCAACGCACGCGCGATCGCGACCCGTTGGCGCTCGCCGCCCGACAGCTGCGACGGCCGGTGATCAACCCGCTCGGCCAGGCCCACCTGGGCCAGCACCGCACGCGCTTGTTCGCGCGCCT
>JBKJJF010000136.1:0-40776 GCA_046598195.1 Rhizobacter sp.
TTCAAGAAGCGCAGGTACGACTCGTGCACCAGCGCCGTGGTTTCGAGAAAGGTGTTGCGCCCGCCATCGCGCAGCCGTGCGCGGGCCAGTTGGCACAGCTCGCCATAGGCGGCTGAAAACAGCGCGTCGCGTGCCGCTTGATCCCCAGCGCACACCTGTTGGATCAACTCTGTGAGTGTGTTGTTCATCGTGCCGCTCCCCTGCGGACACCCATTCTCGGGGCTGCCCACGGCTTGCCCACGCTCGCAAGCGGGTGTGATAATTCGGCGGTTTGATTCACGGAGTGCGATTCACGCATATGGACAGCAGTCACCCTCGGTGACCGTCCGCTCTGACACCCCTTTGCGGCGTTGATGCGCCCGCGGGGCCCAGGGCGAGGCGGTTCTCACCTTAGCCCGTCATCTTTCCCCTGGCCCCGTCGGAGCGCCCCTGCATGCTGAATGTGTTCACGCTGGCCAATGGCCGGCTGTTTCAAGAAGAAATCGAAAACCTGGGCGCGTTGGCCAACGTGCACCCGGTGTGGGTTGACCTGGAGTCGCCCACCCCCGAAGAAAAGAGCTGGATCGCACAGCACTTCGGCGTCAGCATCCCCGAAGACGTGGTCGACGACGACCTGGAAGAGTCGGCCCGTTTTTACGAAGAAGACAACGGCGAGCTGCACATTCGCTCCGACTTCCTGATCGACGACGCCGACACCCCGCGCAACGTGCGCGTGGCCTTCATCCTGCACAACAAAGTGCTGTTCTCGATCCATGGAGAAGACCTGCCGGTGTTTCGCTTGCTGCGCCTGCGCGCGCGGCGCACGCCGGCACTGATCGAAGACGCGAAAGACGTGCTGCTCAAGCTCTATGACGCCGACGCCGAGTACAGCGCCGACGCGCTGGAAAACATTTACGAAAGCCTGGAGAAGGTGAGCGCGCGCGTGCTCAAACAAGAGGTCAACGACCAGGCCGCCGGCCAGGCACTGGCGGCCATCGCGCGCGAGGAAGACTTGAATGGCCGCATCCGCCGCAACGTGATGGACACCCGCCGCGCGGTCAGCTTCATGATGCGCAGCCGCATGCTCAACGCCGAGCAGTTTGAAGAAGCGCGGCAGATCTTGCGCGACATCGACTCGCTCGACAGCCACACCGCGTTTCTGTTCGACAAGATCAACTTCTTGCTCGATGCGACGGTGGGTTTCATCAACATCAACCAGAACAAGATCATCAAGATCTTCTCGGTGGCGAGTGTGGCCTTGCTGCCGCCCACGTTGATCGCCAGCATTTACGGCATGAACTTCAAGGCCATGCCCGAGCTCGAGTGGGGCTTCGGCTACCCGCTTGCGCTCGGCCTGATGTTCATCAGCATCCTTTCGCCCTTCTGGTACTTCCACCGCAAGGGCTGGCTCAAGTAGGCCCACACCGAAGGCCGCCCGGGCCTCGTTGCGTTCAGCTGTTGGCGCGTTTTTTGAGCCAGCGCATCAGGCCGCCGATCAGCGGCAGTTTTTCGTACAGCTCTTCGGCTGCGTCCCAGTAGTCGCGGTGCAGTGTGATGAGGCCGATGGGGTCAAGCAGCAACTGCGAGCCGCCGCGAACGGTTTGCAGTTCGCCGTTAAATCGCTTGAAGCGAAACAGAAAGTCCCAGCTCAGAAAACACTGGTCGCCTTGCACGATGATGTCGCGCACCACGAAGCGCGGCTCGTGCAGCGACTGGTACATGTGGCGAAACACGCCCTGCACCGCGGCCAGGCCTTGCACCTCGTTGAACGGGTCTTTGAAGCGCGCGTCTTGGGCATAAAACTCACCCAGCCGGTTGATGTCGGCCGGCTTGAGCTGCTCGAACAGTGTGACGATGCGCGCCACACGCGGGTCGGCACAACGTGGCGCCGTCACAGGCCGGTGCTCCGGCGGATGGCGCGGAAGTACAGGCCGTCGCTCAAGTGCGTCAACGCCTTCAGCCAGAGCGTGAAACGTTTGGGGAAGTGAATCTCGAACCGGCCTTGTGCCCAGCCCTTGAGCATCTCTTGCGCTGCCTGCTCGGGAGTCAGCAGCGCGGGCATCGCAAATTCGTTTTGCGCCGTCAGCGGCGTTTCCACAAAGCCGGGGTTGATCACCGACACGCCGATGCCTTGGGGGTGCAGATCCATGTAGAGCGTTTGCGCGAGGTTGATCAAGGCGGCCTTGGTCGGCCCATAGGCCAGCGAGTTGGGCAGGCCGCGGTAGCCGGCCACGCTGGAGACCAGGCTCACGTGCCCCGCCCTTTGCCGCAGCAGCACCGGCAACACCGCGTCGAGCATGTGCAAGGCGCCCACATAGTTCACTTCTTGATGGCGCAGCGCTTCGGTCAGGTCGAACTGAGTCGCACGCATGGCCTTGTAGTAACCCGCGCAGTAGAGCGCGAGGTCGATGCGGCCGAATTGGGCCACGATCACCTGCGCGGCGCGCGCAAACGCCGCGCGGTCGGTGGCGTCGAGCACCAGGCCCAGGCTGCCGGGGTGGGCCGCCTCGAAGGCCCGCAGCGCGGCGGCGTTGCGCGCCGACACCACCACCTGCGCGCCCTGTTGGTGCAAGAGCGAGGCGGTGGCGCGGCCGATGCCGGTCGAGGCGCCGACCAGCCAGACGACCTGGCCCTTCCAGTCGGTGATGCGGGGGTTGAGTGCCATGTCAGTTCTTCTGGAATGACAGCGTGACTTCACCCAGGCGAATGCCGAACTTGCTCATCACCGCCTTGTTGAGCATCACACGCTCGTCGATCAGGTACATCCAGTCGTCGAACTGCACCTCGTAGACCTTGTCGTCGACCGGCAGCTTGAGCGTGTAAGCCCACTGGAACGCGTTGCCCGAGGCCTGGCCAAGCGCGGTGCCGACCACGTCGCCGGCGGTGCCGGTGTACTTGCCGCCGGGCAGCTTCTTGAGCTTCCAGATACGGCGATCGGTCTTGCCGTCGCTGTAGGTAAAGGCTTCGTCGAGCACACCCTCGTCGCCCGTCCACTGGCACTTCATCAGCACGGTGAAACGCCGCACGATCTTGCCCGAGCGGTCGGTGAAGATGCCGTGCGCGGTGATGTCGCCATTGAAATAGCGCTGCAGGTCGAGCACCGGCTTTTCAGCCGCGTAGTCGGCCGGGGTGGGTGAGGCGCAGGCCCCCAGCGCGAGGGCGATGGTGACGGCGAAAAGCAGTTTTTTCATGAGGTTCCCTTGATCCATTGAGACCACAACAAGCCGGCGGCACCGAGCTTGAGCACACAGGGCAAGACGCAATAAGCGATGGTCAGCGCGCTCAGTGCCTGCACACTTTGGCTGCCCGGGGCGTAGCCAAACCACTGCAGCGCTGGCAAGGCCACACCCGCCGCGAGCGCGAGGTTGAGTTTGGTGGCGAAGTTCCACCAACCGAAGTAAGCACCTTCGGCGCGGCCACCATGGCCAGCGCTTTGAATCACACCGGCAAGCAGTGCGGCCGGCAGGCTGAGGTCGGCACCGAGTGCCACACCGCTCAACACACACACCACCGTGAACGCCGCCACATCACCCGCGCCCAGCGCTGCGGCCCAGGCGAACACGGCGATCGCGAGCAACATGCCTGCGAGCCAGCTGCGCGCCAGGCCGAAGCGCCCGACCACGCGCACCCACACGGGGATCGACAGCGCGGCGGCGGCAAAGTAGCTCGCGAGAAACAGCGGCTCAAGGCTCGGCGCCTGCAGCCGGTCGCGGATGAAAAACAGCACCAGCGTCGCCGGCACTGCGCTCGCAATGCCATTGAGCAGGTAGATGGCGAGCAGGCGGCGAAAGGCCGGCGTTTGCAGGGGCAGGCGCAGAGACGGCAGCGAGACATGAAGTGGCACCCGCGGCTGCGGCGCGCTGCGCAGCATGAACACGCCCAGCGCGAGCGTGAGCGCGAAGGCGAGCGTCGTGACCCCGAGGCCCGCCACCGATGGCATCACACTGGCGACCAACACGCCGCACAGCGCCAGGCCCTCGCGCCAGGCCACGATGCGTGCGCGTTGCGCTTCGTCGCCGCCCAATCGAGCCCCCCAGGCCTGGTGGATCACCGTGATGACGCTGAAACTCAGGTAGGTGACGGCGAGCAGCGCCGCGCACCAGATCAGCAAGCCGGTGGTGTCGCCCGGCGGCACCGGCGGGAAGAAAAGACCGCGAAAGCCGAGCGCCAGCACCACGGCGGCCAGGGCCACCACCGCCCAGGCTTTGTTCACCGAATCGTCGAGCAGCGCGTCGGCCCAGCGGCCGATGAACGGGTCGACCAGGGCATCAAGCAGGCGTGCACCCAGCAGCACGGCGCCGAGCAGCGCGAGCGGCACACCAAACTGCGCCGCATAGTGGTTGGGCAGCACCACGTACAAGGGCAGCGCCACGAAGGCGAGCGGAAAGCCCGGCGCGCCGTAGCTCAGGCCATGCCGCCAGCGGCCTGACCAGGTGGACGCGAGGCTTGCACTCATGCCGTGCCCAACAAGGCTTGTCGCAGCTTGGGCTCCGAGGTGCGCGGCGACAACCAGATGCCGGTGAACAGGCGGGCAAAGGCCACGTCTCGGACCTCGCCTCGAAGTGTGCCGTTGAAGAAAAAACGCATGCCCTCAGCGGGCAGTTGCAGGCCTGTGATGCGGTCGCCCTTGTTCACGTCGGGGAAGAGTTTGGTCATCGCGGCGAGCCAGAGATCGGCCTTGTCAGAAGGTACGTCGCCGACACCTTTCATCTCGGTCAACGAACGTTCGGCGATCAACGAGCCGACCAGCGAGCGTGCGTACTCCAGCTCCAGCGCCACAGGGTGGTTCACGAAGTCGTCGGGCTTGAAGCTGTCGGTGACCCACAGCTTGGCGCTGTAGATGCGCAGGCCCAGAAAGGTCAGTTTGCCCTGGCCCAGCAGGCGTGCGCCCGGCAAGGCGGCGAGCTCGCTGGGTGGGGCGGTCTGGGCGAGTGCGCCAAACGGCAGACAGGCCAGCGCGACCAGGGTGCTGCGGCGAGAGAGCGTGCTCATGGGGGGGTCAGTCGCGCTGCAGCGTGAACTGCATGACGCCGGTGTTGCCGGTGGCGAAAGCCGCTTCGCAGTAGCCGAGGTAGAACTCCCAGATGCGCATGAAGCGGGTGTCAAAACCCAGGCGGCGCACCTGCGCGTCTTGCGCAAGAAAGCTCTCGCGCCAGCGCTTGAGCGTCTCGGCATAGTCTTGGCCGAACGAAAGTTCGTTGACGATCTTCAGGCCCGCCTTGGCCGCCGCTTCGCGGAAGGCCGTGGGGCTGGGCAACAAGCCACCGGGGAAGATGTACTGCTGGATGAAATCGGTCGACTTCACGTAGCGCTCGAACAAGTCGTCGCGAATGGTGATGCTCTGGATGCAGGCTTTGCCGCCCGGCTTGAGCTGCCGTTTCAGCGCGTCGAAAAAGCTCGGCCAGTATTCGCGGCCCACCGCTTCGAACATCTCGATCGAGGCAATGGCATCAAACGGGCCGTCTGCGATGTCGCGGTAGTCCTGGTAGCGCAGCTCGCCGTTCAGCCCTGCGTGCGTCAGACGATCTTGACCCCACGCGAGCTGTTCATTCGACAGCGTGACACCGGTGACGCTGGCGTCAAACTCACTCGCGGCGCACTCGGCCAGCGCGCCCCAGCCGCAGCCGATCTCCAGCACGCGGTCGCCGGGTTTCACGTCGCATTCTTTCAGCGCGCGGCGCACCTTGGCCCATTGTGCGTCGACCATGGGCCGGCTGCGGTCGCCTTCGAACCACGCGCTGGAGTAGTTCATCGTCGGGTCGAGCCACAGCCGGTAAAACTCGTTGCCGAGGTCGTAGTGGGCGTGGATGTTTTTCTTGCTGCCGCTGCGCGAGTTGCGGTTGAACAAGTGTTTGGCGCGGTACAGCAGCGAGCCCCACCAGGTGCCGTAGACCACGGTCTCGATCTCGTCGCGGTTGGCGATGAAGAGTGTGAGCAGGCTGGCGAGGTCGGGTGTGGTCCATTCGCCGGCGATGAAACTTTCGGCGAATCCGATGTCACCCGACTTGAGTGCTGCGCCGCACACGTTCCAGTTGCGCAGGCGGATGGCCGCGCGCAGCTCGCCGCTTGCGGCCGTGCCGAAGCGTGTGTGGCTGCCGTCGGGCAACTGCACGTCGAGCGTGCCGTGCTTGAGGTTCTTGAGCAGGCGGAAGACGGCGCGCGCGGCGGCCGGCGCGCTGTCTGGCACGACGGCACTGCTGTAGCTGGCTTGGGTGCTGGTGTTCATCGGGGCGAGTCCTGCTTGTCCGGTTATCGGGTGATGAAGGCCTTGGGGGGCTCGGGTTTGCGAAAGAACGGCACGTTTTTGATCCACAACCTGAGTGCCTGCCAATGGATGCGCGCGACGACGAACACGGTCATCAGCGGCATGCCAAAAAAGGCGGCCCGTGTGCTTTGCGGCGTCAACGGTGCCAATTGACCCGACACGCTGGTTTGCAGCAGCGGGCCGGTCTCGTTGTCGTGGTCAATGCGCACCAGCGTTCGCTGTGCATCAATACGCGCGCTGTCGGTTTGTGGATGCAAATGGGTGCGCCAGAAGCGAAAGCGGTAGCCGCCGCTCACGTCGCAAAACGGCGAGACGTGGAACACCTTGTTGGCACGCAGCTCCTTGCCAAAGGCGAGCTCGGGCCCGCGCAGCAGGTAACAGTGGCGCTCGCCAAAGGTGTTGTTGACCTCGACCACGATGGCGGCCAGCGAGTCGTCGGCGCGGTGGCAGTACCAGAAGCTCACCGGCTTGAAGGTGTGGCCGAGCACACGTGGGTAGCAGTGCAGCCAGGCTTCGCCGGTGGCGTCCAGAATGCCTTCACGTTGCAACAGGTCGTCGAGCCAGGCCAACGAGTCGGCGCGGCCATCGCCGTGGTCGCGGTCGAAGAAGCTGATCAACCCGAAACGGTTGCGCTTGAGCACGCTGGAAGCTTGCAGGCGCAGGCTGCGCATCGGCAGCATCAGGAAATAGGTGCGGTAGCTGAAGCTGTTTTTCGCCGGGCGCAGGCGGGTGTGGCGAACCACGCCGGTGCCGATGAGTGGCCCGGCTTGCAGCGAGTTCACGCGGCCTCCCGCACGGGCTCGCTCGCCCATTGGCGGCTCAGGCCGTCGGCCACGGCCAGCCCCGACATCAGCCCGTCTTCATGGAAGCCATAACGTGTCCAGGCGCCGCAATACCAGGTGTTGGCCTGGCCTTGAAGTGCAGGCAAACGCTGTTGGGCGGCGATGGCCGCGCTGTCGAACACCGGGTGGGCGTAGTCGAATTCGCCGTGCACGCAGTCGGGCTGGGGCTCGCGCACCGGGTTGAGCGACACGATCACCGGCTCGTCAAACGGCAGCGGCTGCAGGCGGTTGATCAGGTAGTGCAGGCACACGGCGGCCTGCTCGCGCGGGCCGTTGGTGGCGCGTTCGTAGTTCCAGGCGGCCCAGGCCAACGGGCGCTCGGGCAACACCGAGGTGTCGGTGTGCAGCACGGCGCGGTTGCGGTGGTAGCGGATCGCCCCCAGCACCTCGCGCTCGGCAGGGGTCGGGTCGGCCAACAGGGCCAGAGATTGGTCGCTGTGGCAGGCCATCACCACAGCATCGAAGTGTTCGGTGCAGCGGTCGGTGCGCACAAACACGCCGGCTGCTGAGCGGTGCACGCTGCGCACCGGGGTGTTGAGGCGGGCGTCGCTGATGCGGGGCAACATCTTGTGCACGTAGTTGCGTGCGCCTCCGGTCACCGTGAACCAGCGTGGCCGGTTCGCCACCTGCAGCAGCCCGTGGTTGTGGCAGAAGCGGATCATGGTGGCGATCGGAAAGCGCAACATCTGATCGGTCGGGCACGACCAGATGCAGCCGATCATGGGCAGGAAGTACCAGTCTCTGAACTCGGCCGAAAAACGCTGCTCGGCCAAAAAGTCGCCGATCGGCTGGTGCTGCGAGCTTTCTTCACCCTGCTCAGCCAACTGGGTGGTGAGTTTGTTGAAGCGCAGGATGTCGGCCAGCATGCGCAGGAAGGCGGGCCGAACCAGGTTGCGCCGTTGGGCGAACACCGTGTTGAGGTCGCTGCCGCTCCATTCCAGGCCGATGTCGGGCACCTTGACCGAAAACGACATGTCCGACGCGGTCGTTTCCACGCCCAGCTCGCCCAAGAGGCGGATCAGTTGGGGGTAGGTGCGCTCGTTGAACACCAGGAAGCCGGTGTCGACGCCGTGGCTGACCCGGCCGTTGGGGCCGCCGAGCGTGATGTCGACCGTGTGGGTGTGGCCGCCGAAGTAGTCGCCAGCTTCGAAGAGCGTGACCTGCGCTTCAGGCGCCAGCGTGTAGGCGGCAGACAGGCCGGAGATGCCTGAGCCGATGACGGCGACGCGGCGCCTCACGCCACGCCCCGCTGAATAAAGATTGCTGCACAGCGCCCCAGGGGAAACAAGGGAGGGAGGAGGGAGGAGGAAAACCGCCCCGGGATTGCAGCCGGATCAACCGGCCGGCTGTGCAGCATAGAACTGGTGTGCGTTGATCTATACGTTAACGCAACAAGGCTTTCGACGCCCTTACGCGCAGGGAGTTCCCCCAGTTTGTAAGTGATTTTTTCCATGCGCCGACTCCGTTTGAACTGACTGGTATGAAATATAACTCATCAGTCTTTATTTTGCATCAAGCAGTTTTTGGATGTATTTCACGAAGTCGGCGCTGTCGGGGGCGACCCGGGTGCCAAAGCTCTGCACCGTCTTGCCGTCGCGGGCGATCACGTACTTGTGGAAGTTCCATTGCGGCGCCTCGCCGCTGGCCTGCTGCAGCGCGGTGAAGAAGGGGCTTCGTTGCGCCCCGGCGGAATCGGCCACCCGAACTTTCATGAACATCGGAAACTTCACGCCATAGGTGTTTTCGCAAAAGTCGGCGATGGTTTTGGCGTCGCCCGGCTCTTGAGAGAAGTCGTTGGACGGAAACCCCAGCACCGTGAGACCTTGTGAGCCGTAGCGGCTGTGCAGCGCTTCCAAGGCTTTGTATTGCGGGGTGAAGCCGCAGAAACTGGCGGTGTTGACAACCACGATCACGCGGCCTGCGTACTGGCACAGGCTCTGCGGCTTTTCGTCTTGCAGGCGGGGGATTTCGCGGTTCAGCAGGGCGGGGCAGTCGGCGGCCTGGGCGCTGCCCAAGAGGGTGGCCAGGGCCAGTGAAATCAGCAGGCGTGGTGTCATGCGAAGCCTCGGTGGCGGAGTGACGGGGCGCCCATCGTGCACCCATCTCACGCCTACGCGCAGGGGTGCTCCACGGATGCAAAGGCCGGCATCTCCTTGCGGTCCGAAGGGGGCGCAAACAGCTGTCACAGATGGTGCGTCTAAAATAACGGGTCAACCAACGAGGCTGGATCATGCTTTACCCCGAACTCTTCAAGCAACTCGAAGCCGTGCGCTGGAACATGGACACCGACATTCCATGGGACGAGTTTGATGGCAGCCAGCTCACCGAAGAGCAAGCCAAGACCATCAAGATGAACGCCATCACCGAGTGGTCGGCGCTGCCGGCCACCGAGATGTTCTTGCGCGACAACCGCGACGACAGCGACTTCTCCGCCTTCATGAGCGTGTGGTTCTTCGAAGAACAGAAACACTCGCTGGTGCTGATGGAGTACCTGCGCCGCTTCCGCCCCGACCTGTGCCCCACCGAAGCCGAGCTGCACGAAGTGCGGTTCGAGTTCGACCCGGCGCCCGCGCTCGAGACGCTGATGTTGCACTTCTGCGGCGAGATCCGTTTGAACCACTGGTACCGCCGCGCGGCCGAGTGGCACACCGAGCCGGTGATCAAGGCGATCTACGAAACGCTCGCCCGCGACGAAGCCCGCCACGGCGGCGCCTACTTGCGCTACATGAAGCGTGCAATGCAGAAGTTTGGCGACGAGGCCCGCGCCGCGTTTGCCAAGGTGGGCGTGCTGATGGCCAGTGCGCGCCGCACCGCGCAGGCGCTGCACCCGACCAACCTGCACGTGAACGAAAAGCTGTTCCCGCGCGACACCATCCAGAGCCGCCTGCCCGACCCGAAGTGGCTGGAGCAGTGGCTCGATAAGCAGATCCAGTTTGACGCCGTGTGGGAAACCAAGGTCGTCGAGCGCATCCTGCACAACATGAGCCTGCTGATGGAGCGCAGCTTCGCCAGCGTGCAAGAGTTGAACCGCTTCCGCAAGGAAGTGACGGCCAAGGTGGCGGCCAAGGTGGCCGCTGGTACCCCGCCGGGCCCGCTGCCGGCCTGAGAGCCTGAGAGTTTTTCGCTCATGCCCGCTCATCGCGCCAAAACGCCCCCACTCGTCGTTGCAAATGCTCGCCATAGCCCGAGCTATGGCTGTGCTTTGCGCCTAGATTGGGTGCCTTTTGGCGCGCTGCTCGGTCACGCTCGAAATACTCTCAGGCTCTGACCCAAGGGCTGCTCAGGGCGGCAGCCCGAGCAAAGTGCGCGCGCGCAGCAGCTCGCTGCCGCTGAACTGGCGCTTGAGGTGGGCCTCGCGTTCGGCTTCAGGCACCGCCTGCAACTGCGTGCGCGCCTGCGCCAGCCGGTGGCCCCAGGCCCAGCGGGCGGCGTCTTCGGCGCGCAGGCGCTCGGCCGCATCGGTGCCGAACTTGTCGATGCGCTGGCGGTGCAAGGTTTGCAGCTGCTCGGCGCTGGCCGAGGGCTCGGGCAACAACACGGCACGTGGCACCACCGGCGGGCTGCGCAGGGGCTTGTGCGGCGGGTTGGCGGGGTAGGTGTTGCCACCTTCCTGGCCGGGGGTGGGTTTGTTTTGCAGCCGCGCCAGGTGTTCGTCCCAGGCGAGCAGCACCTGGGCTGCGGTGGCAGGGCCGTGTTGGCGGGTGACCTCGGCACCGATCCAGCGCCGGATCTCGGCGGCATCGACCTCACCCAGCGCGGTGAGCAGGTGGTCGAAGCGGCGCGACAAGGCGGGGTCGGTTTGCAGCTTGGTGACCACCCAGCCGCCATCCAGATCGCTGCCACGCAGCGAGCCGCTCGTGCGCACCTGATCGACGCTGCGCCCGCCTTGCGCGGCGGCCGTTGGCGAGCCGCAGCCTGCCAGCCACCAGAGCGCCACCAGCCACAGCGCGCGGCGCATCACAGCCCCAGCCTCTTCAGGCGATTGGCGTGCAGCCGGTAGACGGCACGCGGGTCGGGCGAGAGTGTGCCGCGCAGGCCCAGCGACTGGTTCACCTCGTCGAGGTGGTTCCAGGGGTAGTCGTCGCGCAGCACCGTGCCCCAGTGGCTGGCGCAGCGGCCGACCAAGCCGTCGTTGGGCTCGTCACCGAAATAACGGCTGGTGGCCAGCAGCACGGCGTCGCTGACGTCGAGCGCGTTGGTGGCCACGCGGGTGCCGCCCATCGAGTAATAGCGCACGCCGTTCACCACCGCCGCGCCCTCACCGCAGGGGGTGATGGGCTGGCCTTGCGGAAAGCGGCGGTTGAAGATGGCGGCACCTTCGCTTTCGAGTGACTTCAAGGCGCCGAGCGAGTCTTGCGGCAGCCGTGATTCGCCCGACAGCAGCGAGACCGCGCCCGAGACCATGTTGGCCAGCACCTCGGGCACGCCGCTGCGTTGTGCCATCTCCTTGATCGCGTCGGCCGTCTTGCTGCCGGTGTGCGGTGAGCCCACGCTGGTGACCGAGGCGATCAGATCGGGTGCCACGGCGGCCACATACCGAGCGGTCGGCCCGCCGTGGCTGTGGCCGATGAGGTGGAATTTGTCGTGGCCGTAGGCGGCCTTCAGAGCGCGCAGCTCGAACAGCAGTTGTTCGCCTCGCACCTCGGACAGGTTGGCCGCCGACACGCTGGGTGCGTAGACGGTGGCGCCACCGGCGCGCAGGGCGTCACCGATGCCGTGAAAGTAGTCGACCGGGCCGATGTGGTCGAAGCCGAACAGGCCGTGCACCAGCACAAGCGGGTGGCGGGTCTGGGTGTAGGTGTGGGAGTCGGTGTCGACGGGGGCGGGGGCGGCTTGTGCAGGCGGCGCGCTGACCAGCAGGCAGGCCAGCAGGGCGAGGGTTCGGCACAGGGCGGTGGCGTTCAGCACGCCACGATTGTCGTGCCTGCCCGTGCGGCGTGATGTCAGTCGCTGGTGTCAGTGACTGGCCATGAGCAAGGCGCGGGCGCGCACCAGCTCGTGGCCCGAGAAGTGTTGGGCGAGGTAGGTTTCTTGGGCCTGGTGGCGTTGCAAGGCCGACAACTCCGGAGCGGCCGTGAGCGTGTGCAGTTGCTGACGCGCACTTTGCAAGCGGCGCTCCCACTCGGCCCAAGACGTATCTGCGGCGCGCAGGCGCTCGGCTGCGGCGGCGCCAAACTGCTGCACACGCTGGGCCTGCAGCGGCTCGCTGGCCGGGCCGGTCAGCAGGTCGACTTCGGCGGGTTTGGCGGGTTTGGCGCCCGCGGCGCGTTGTGCGGCGAGTTCTTCGGTGAACACAACAAAGGCACGCTCTTCGTCGCCGTAAAACGCCTGCGCCCAATCGGCGCCCAGGATTTGCCGGCGCGCCGTGCTGCGCTCGGCGAGTGCGGGTTGCCAGGTGCTCGCGTCGTTGGGGTTGGCCTGCTGGCGGAAACCTTGTTGCTGCAACTGGAGGTAGCGGTCCCACACCGCCAGCACCTGGCGCGCGGCGCCGGCGCTCATCTGGGCGCTCACCTCTTGTTCGATCCAATGCCGCAGGTCGGTAGCTTGCACCTCGCCCAGCGCAGTGAGCAGATAGTCAAAACGGCGGCGCAACGACACGCTCGGTTGCAGCTGGTTGTCGACCCAGGTGCCCCAATCGCCGTCGAGGTCAGAGCCACGCAGCGAGCCGCTTTCCCACACCTTGACAACACGCGCGCGGGCCGTATCGGCAGCGCGCGCGGCGTCGGCGTTGTGCTGCACCCCAGCGAGGGGTTGGCCCTCGGCGAAGGGGTTGAAGCTCCAGTCGGTGAACACCGGCGCAGCCGCTTGTGACGGCGCGCGCTCGGCTGGCAGCAGCAGCCACAGTGCGGCCACCCCCAGCAGCGCGGGCGCCACCAGAAGCAGCGCACGCCGTGGCAAGGCCTTCATCACAGGCCGGCAGATTTCAGGCGGTTGGCCTGGCTGCGGTAGAAGGCCACCGGGTCTTGCGAGAACAGGCCGCGCAAGCCGAAGGCCTGGTTCACCTCGTCAAGGTGGTTCCAGGCGTAGTTGTCTTTCAGCACCGTGCCCCAATGGCTGGAACACTGGCTCACCAGACCGTCGTTCTGCTCGAAGCCGAAGATGGCGCCGGTGGTCACCAGCAGCACATCGCTCACGTCGAACACGTTGGTGGCGACGCTGGTGCCACCCACCGACCAGTAACGAATGCCGTTGACCGAAGCCGGCCCCTGGCCGCACGCGCTGGTGGGCGCGCCTTGCGGGAAGCGGCGGTTGAAATCGGCCGCACCTTGGGTGTTGAGCGATTGCAGCGAGCCGAGGGCGTCTTGCGGCAGGTTCGGTGAGCCCGACAGGAAGGCGATGGTCGCGGCCAGGCCATTGGCGATCGAGGCCACGAGGCCGGTGGTGCCCGTCCACGAGCTGACGGCCTTCAGCACGTCGGCCACCTTGCTGCCGGCGTGTGGGGCGCCGACGGTGGTGACCGAGGCGATCAGCTCGGGCGCCACGGCGGCCACGTAGCGCGCGGTTGCGCCACCATGGCTGTGGCCCACCAGGTTGAACTTCTGGTGGCCGTAGGCCGCTTGGAGCGCACGCAGTTGTTTCAGCAGTTGCTCGCCGCGCACCTCTGACGTGGACGCACCCGATACGCTGGGTGTGTAGACCACGGCACCACCATTGCGCAGCGCGCTCGGCACGCCGTAAAAGTAGTTCACCGGGCCGATGGCATCGAAGCCGAAGGCACCGTGCACCAGCACCACCGGGTAGCGGGTCTGGGTGTAGGTGTCGGCAGCGGCGGCGTGTTGCACCAGGCCGAGCGAGAGGCCGGCCACGAGGGCGGCGCTGCACAGCGGACGTGTCAAACGTCGGGAAAATTTCATCGTTGTCTCCTGCATGTGGATGGGTGTCGTGACACCACCGAGAAGGCTCTCGGTGACCAGCGCCCACCCACTGCGGGGCGGTGCTGCTGATGCAGGAAATTTTCGAACGAAGCGTTGCCGTGGCGTAAGTGGCAATCCGCGCCAAACGCTGGCGGCTGGTGCCAGGGGGGAGGGGAGTTTCCCGGAGGCGCGCTGCCTAGATCTGCGCCGAGAGCAGCTTGAGCAGTTGTTCTCGAAGAGGCACGACATCGTCGCTGACGATGCTCCAAAGCGTGTCGTCGTCAATGCCAAGGTAGCCGTGAATGAGCCGATTGCGCACGGCAACGACCAAACGCCACGGCACACCCGTTGACGCGGCCCGCACCTCAGTTGGCACGTGAGTAGCGGCCTCTCCAATCAACTCCAGATTCCTGAGGGTGGCGTCATAGCGCATGGCATTGGCTGTGAACGACGTGCGGTCGAGTCCCTGTGTGTAGCGGATGACCTTGTCACAGAACAACACCATGTCTTCGACATAGAAGCGCCATTCGCGCGCCGGTGGCGCCTCAGACATGGATTGCATCCCGTTCTATGAACGGCCGCAATTGAGGGCGCAGCGCTTTTTCGGTCACCAAATCAACGGCACAACCAAGCAGGTCTTCCAGATAGAACTGGACACCGAAATACTGTGCCGAGCTGGCAGGGCCGTCAAACCCAACCAGGATATCGACGTCACTGCCTTCATGGGCCTGCTCGCGCGCGCGCGATCCGAACAATGCCAGCCGCACCACGCCGAAGCGGCTGTGCAGCTCGGGCTTGTGTTGTGCCAAGAGGGCAAGGATGCCAGTGCGGTTCATGGCTTCCATGATGCCGCAATTGCCTGGGAATGAACAACGGCGCCCGCAGGCGCCGTTGTTGGTGAATGTGAGCTGGGCCCGATCAGGCGCCGGCCTTCACCTTCAAACGCCAAGCGTGCAGCAGCGGCTCGGTGTAGCCGCTGGGCTGTTCTTTGCCCTTGAGCACCAGCTCCAGCGCGGCCTTGTAGGCGGCCGAGGTTTTGAAGTTGCCGGCCATGTTTTTGTACAGCGCATCGCCAGCGTTTTGTTTGTCGACCACGCCCGCCATGCGCTGGAAGGTTTCGTTCACTTGCTTCTCGGTCACCACGCCATGGTGCAGCCAGTTGGCGATGTGCTGGCTGCTGATGCGCAGTGTGGCGCGGTCTTCCATCAGGCCCACGTTGTGGATGTCGGGCACCTTGGAGCAGCCCACACCCTGGTCGACCCAGCGCACCACGTAGCCGAGGATGCCTTGCACGTTGTTGTCGAGCTCCTGCTGGCGCTCGGCGGCGCTCCAGGTGGCTTCTTTCACCACCGGGATCTGCAGCAGGCCGTTGAGCAGCTCGGTGCGCGCGGCATCGGCGTCGGTTTTCTCCAGCTCTTTTTGCACCTTGCTCACCTTCACCTGGTGGTAGTGCAGCGCGTGCAGCGTGGCGGCGGTGGGTGACGGCACCCAGGCGGTGTTGGCGCCGGCTCTCGGGTGCGCAATTTTTTGCTCCAGCATCGCGGCCATCAGGTCGGGCATGGCCCACATGCCCTTGCCGATCTGGGCGCGGCCACGCAGGCCCATGCCGAGGCCGACCAGCACGTTGTTGCGCTCGTAGGCCTGGATCCAGGCGCTCGATTTCATGTCGCCCTTGCGCATCATCGGGCCGGCCAGCATGGCGGTGTGCATCTCGTCGCCGGTGCGGTCGAGGAAGCCGGTGTTGATGAAGGCCACGCGTGATGCTGCGGCGGCAATGCAGGCCTTCAGGTTGACGCTGGTGCGGCGCTCTTCGTCCATGATGCCCAGCTTGACGGTGCTGTCGGGCAGGCCCAGCAGCGCTTCAACGCGCGAGAACAGCTCGGCGGCAAACGCCACTTCAGCCGGCCCGTGCATCTTGGGTTTGACGATGTAGACCGAGCCGGTGCGCGAGTTTTTGATGCCGGGTTTTTTGGTGCGGGCGAGGTCGTGCAGCGCGATGGTCGTCGTGATGACGGCGTCCATGATGCCTTCGGGGATTTCTTGTTTGTCACCGTACAGGATGGCCGGGTTGGTCATCAGGTGGCCCACATTGCGCACAAACATCAGCGAGCGGCCGTGCAGCGTGACCTTGCCCTTCTTGGGGCCGTTGTAGACGCGGTCGGGGTTCAAGCCGCGGGTGAAGGTCTTGCCGCCCTTGCTCACGGCTTCGGTCAGCGTGCCCTTCAAGATGCCCAGCCAGTTGCCGTAGGCCAGCACCTTGTCTTGCGCATCGACCACGGCCACCGAGTCTTCGAGGTCGAGGATGGTGGAGAGCGCGGCTTCAAGCACCAGGTCAGACACACCCGCCGGGTCTTTTTCGCCGATGGGGGTGTTGCGGTCGATGCGGATGTCGAGGTGCAGGCCGTTGTGTTGCAGCAGCACCGACGACGGCGCGGCGGCGTCGCCCTGGTAGCCGATGAACTGCTTGCCGTCTTTCAGGCCCGTGGTCTTGCCGTTTTTCAGCGCGACGACCAGCTTGCCACCCTTGACGGTGTAGCCCACCGAGTCAATGTGCGAGCCCTTGTCCAGCGGCGCGGTGCGGTCGAGCACGTAGCGTGCGTATTCGATGACCTTGGCACCACGCACCGGGTTGTAGGCCCCGGCGCGGGTGGCGCCGTTGGCTTCTGACAGCGCATCGGTGCCGTACAGCGCGTCATACAGCGAGCCCCAGCGGGCGTTGGCGGCGTTGAGTGCGTAGCGTGCGTTGAGGATCGGCACCACCAGCTGCGGGCCGGCTTGCAGCGCCAGCTCGGCGTCGACGTTCTTCGCGGTGGCCTTGGCCTTCTTGGGCTGTGGTGTCAGGTAGCCGATGGCCTCCAGGTGCTGGCGGTAGGCCTTCATGTCGCCAATGGGGCCGGGGTGGGCGGTGTGCCAGGCGTCCATCGCGGTTTGCAGGCGGTCGCGCTCGGCCAGCAGAGCGATGTTTTTGGGCGCGAGCTCGCGCACGATGGCGTCAAAGCCTTTCCAGAAATGCGCGGCCTGGATGCCGGTGCCGGGCAGCACCTGGTCTTCGATGAAGCGGTGCAGCTCGGTGGCAACTTGCAGGCTGTGGACGGGGGTGCGAGCGGTCATGGTTTTCCTCAAGGAAATCGGCAAAGAAAGGAATCTATTCGATATCCAGGCGTTTATTAAGTGGCTTTGACACGCAAGATTCATGACTCCGCGAGGGGTAATCTCGCGCTCCATGGACAAGCTCAAGCAGATTGAATCTTTCGTGGCGGTGGCCGCCAAGGGCAGCCTGACGGCTGCGGCCGCCGCCGAAGGCATGGCCCCGGCCGTGGTGGGCCGGCGCATCGACGCGCTGGAAGAGCGCCTGGGCGTGAAGCTGCTGCTGCGCACCACCCGGCGCATCACGCTGACGCACGAAGGCAGCGCCTTTCTCGAAGACTGCCAACGTTTGTTGGCCGATCTGGCCAATGCCGAGGCCAGTGTCAGCGCGGGCGGTGTCAAAGCAAGTGGTTACCTGCGCATCACCGCCCCGGCCGGTTTCGGGCGCCGCCACGTGGCGCCGCTGGTGCCCGGTTTTGTGGCGCAGCACCCCGACGTGAACGTGTCGCTGAACCTCAGCGACCGGCTGGTCGACATCGTGAATGAGGGGTTTGACTGCGCCGTGCGTGTGGGCGACCTGCCCGACAGCAGCCTGGTCAGCGTGCGTTTGGCCGACAACCGCCGCCTGTGTGTGGCCACCCCGCAGTACCTGGCGCGTGCCGGCACACCGAAGCACCCCAACGACCTGGCCCGCCACGACTGCCTCACGCTCAGCACCGACGCCAGCCAGACGCGCGGCTGGGCCTTCACGCTTGGGGTCGAAGTGACCCACCTGCGCCTGCACGGCCGGCTCGACTGCAACGACGGGCAGGTGCTGCACGACTGGTGCCTGGCTGGGCTGGGCATTGCCTGGCGTTCCACCTGGGAGGTGCACAGCCAAGTGGCGGCCGGCACGCTGGTGAGCGTGCTCGATGACTTTGCCGCGCCGCCCAACGGCATCTACGCCCTCTTTCCGCAGCGCAAACACCTGCCGCTGCGGGTGCGGCTGTGGGTGGACTATTTGAAGCTGCGCTATGGCGACGCGGCCTACTGGCAGCAGAAAAGCTGAACTGAAATTGAAGACGCCCGGGCGAACCGGGCGTCAGCACAAGCGAAGCAAAGTGCCCATCAAGCAACGCCCGCGGAGCCGGCTTTGCCGGGCCGCCAGGCGGCGCCCCCCGGGGGCAGGAGCGCAGCGACTGGGGGGCTACTTATTCGACAAACAAGACTTCATGAACGTCTTGCGCTCATCGCCTTTCTTGCCTTCGGCGTCCTTGTTGCAGGTCTTCATCTTTTCCTGCTGGGCGGCCTTGGCGCCTGCCGGCTTGTTGGACAGGCAGGTTTTCATGAACGTCTTGCGCTCATCGCCCTTTTTCTCGCCGGCATCGGCGTTGCAGGTGGTCATCTTGGACTGCTGCTTGGTGGGTGCCGATGCGGCGTCGGCGGCATGCGCCGACACGGCCAAGGACGACAGGGCAACGGCCAGCACGCTGATCAGGTGTTTCATCGAGGTTCCTTCCCGGGAGGGTGTGTGAAGACGAGGGGTTCGCCGGGTCGGATTGGAGCACTGCCGCACGCCCCCAGCAAGAAGCTCAACGCATCCAGGCGTTGCCGCGCTGACACAGCGCAAACCAGTCAAAGAAAGGTCAAAGAATGCGGCGCGGGTGGGCGATGGCTTCGTGCGCCGCGTGCAGCCGGCGCACCAGCACGCGGATAAAGGCTTCGTCAAACAAATGCCGGCAGTTGGGGCTGACCTGCGCCAGCGTCTCGGGTGTGAACGAGATGGTGGTGGCCGGGTCGGTGACCACCACATTGGTGCTGTGGCGGCGCAGCTCGGGGCTGGGCGCGAGGTAGGCCATCTCGCCCACCGAGGTGCCGGAGCCGAGCTGCGCGACCTTCTGCCCATCACGAAACACCTCGACCTCGCCCTGCGCAATGATGTGAAAACTGTTGCCCTCTTCGCCCTTGTTGTACAGCGCATGGCCAAACGGGAAACGCTGCCACTTGGCACGGTGCACCACCTCCCACAGCTCCACGTCGCCGAAGCTGGCAAAGAAGTCGAGCGTGCGCAGCAGGTTGAACCGCTCCGAGTCGAGCACACCTTGCAAGTGGCCGCGTGGCACCTGCTGGTTGGTGATCAGGCTGGAGAGCGCCTGGGCGAAGTCGTCCCAGGTGGTGTAACGGTCTGCGGGGCGCTTGGCCACGGCCGACAAGATAACGTTGTCGACCCCCGAACCCACACCCGAGCGCAGCGCCGACAGCAACGAGGGCTCGGCGGTGTAGATCTGGTTCATCATGGCCGACTGCGAGGTCGAGTCGAACAGCGGCCGCCCGGCGATCAGGTGGTAGAGCACGGCGCCCAGCGAGTACATGTCGGCGCGGCAGTCGAGCGTGCTGCCATCGAGCTGCTCGGGCGACATGTAGGCGAGCGAGCCCACGCGGTAAACCTGCGTGGTCTCCGACGCCATGTTGAGCGCGCTGCCGAAGTCGCTGATCTTCACGTCGGTGATGTTGCCGTTGTTGATCACGGCCAACAGGTTGGCCGGCTTCACATCGCGGTGGATCAGGCCTTGCCGGTACACATAACCGAGCGCCATCGCGCACTTGAAGCCGATTTCAACGATCAGCTCCAGCGGCAGCAGCTGGTCGGCGCGGCAATACGGGCGCAGTGTGCTGCCGGGCACGTGTTCCATCACGAGGTACGACTCGTGCGGGTCGACCACCGCGTCGTAGATCTGCACCACATTCGGGTGTTTGAGGCGGCCCACCAAGGCGGCTTCGGCGTTGAAGAAGCGCTCGAAGTAGCGCCCGTCGGTGGGGTCGTTGGTGGAGCCGGCGCGCACACGCTTGATGGCCACATCACGCTGATGGAAGTCGTCCCGCGCCAGAAAAACTTCGCTGGTCGCGCCTTCTCCCAGGCGGCGCAGCACCGGGTACTTGCCAATCTGGGCCGGCAAGGGCAGGCCGCCAAAGGCGCTGGGCGTGGGCGTGTGAGAAGAAGACATGCGAATTGGCATCTTGGCACTGTCGCGCCCGCCCTGCATGCCAAATTGGCCACAAATCGTTGCCCTTATCCGGGCCTTTGCGCTGGCTCAAGCCCTCGAAGACCGCCACTTAGAATCTGTCGATGATCCAAGCCAAACACGACTTGCTGCGCGCGCTGCAGGAGTCTCTTGCCGAGTTGAGCCCCGGCAACACCCTCACCGCCGCCTTCGAGTCACCCAAACAAGCCGCCCATGGCGACCTCGCCTGCACCGCGGCCATGCAGCTCGCCAAGCCGCTCAAGAAAAACCCGCGCGAACTCGCGCAGGCCTTGATTGACGCGCTGTCGCGCCGTGCTGCCGTGCAGCAATGGGTCGAGGCGATGGAGATCGCCGGCCCCGGCTTCATCAACCTGCGCCTGAAAGCGGCTGCCAAGCAGGCGGTGGTGGGCGAGGTATTGAGCCAGGCCGAGGCCTTTGGCCGCCAGCCGGCCCATGGTCACAAGCTGATGGTCGAGTTTGTCTCGGCCAACCCCACCGGCCCGCTGCACGTGGGCCATGCGCGCCAGGGCGCCTTGGGCGACTCGATCTGCCACTTGTTCGAAACCCAAGGCTGGGCGGTCACCCGCGAGTTCTATTACAACGACGCCGGTGTGCAGATCGCCACGCTCGCCACCTCGACCCACGCGCGCATCAAGGGCCTGAAGCCCGGCGATGCCGAGTGGCCGGCCAATGCTTACAACGGTGATTACATCGCCGACGTGGCGGCCGACTTTATGGCCAAAAAAACCATCACGGCCGACGACCGCGAGTTCACCGCCTCGGGTGACCCCGACGACCTCGACAACATCCGCCAGTTTGCGGTGGCCTACCTGCGCCACGAACAAGACCTCGATTTGCAGGCCTTCGGCGTGCACTTCGACAACTACTTTCTTGAGTCGAGCCTGTACACCAGCGGCCGTGTCGAAGCCACGGTGGCGCAACTGGTGGCCGCCGGCAAGACCTACGAGCAAGACGGAGCCTTGTGGCTCAAGACCACGGACGATGGCGACGACAAAGATCGTGTCATGAAAAAGTCCGACGGCAGCTACACCTACTTCGTGCCCGACGTGGCCTACCACGTCACCAAGTGGGAGCGCGGTTTCACCAAGGTCATCAACTGCCAGGGCACCGACCACTACGGCACCATCGCCCGTGTGCGCGCTGGCTTGCAGGGTGTGGGCCAGGGCATTCCGAGCGGCTACCCCGACTACGTGCTCAACACCATGGTGCGCGTGGTGCGCGACGGCGCCGAAGTGAAAATCTCCAAGCGCGCCGGCAGCTACGTGACGCTGCGCGACCTGATCGAGTGGACCAGCAAAGACGCGGTGCGCTTCTTCCTGATCAGCCGCAAGGCCGACACCGAGTTCACCTTCGACGTTGACCTCGCGGTCAAGCAAAACGACGAAAACCCGGTGTTCTACGTGCAATACGCGCATGCACGCATGAGCAAGGTGCTGCGCGACTGGGCAAGCGACCACGGTGGTGATGTTGCAGCACTGCCGGCAGCCGACATGACCTTGCTCACCGCGCCGGCCGAAGCCGCGCTGATGCTCAAGCTGGCCGACTACCCCGAGATGCTCACCCGCGCCGCCGCCGACCTGGCGCCGCACGACGTGGCCTTCTACCTGCGCGATGTGGCCGGTGCGTTCCACAGCTACTATGCCGCCGAGCGTTTCCTGGTGGGCGACAACGTGGCACTCACCCGCGCCCGCCTGGCCTTGCTGGCCGCGACAAGGCAGGTGCTGCGCAACGCGCTCACCCTGCTCGGCGTGAGCCAGCCCGACAAGATGTGATGGAGATCGAATGAAGATGCAACGTGCTGCCAGCCCCCGCCGCCAAACAGGCAGCTTCGTCATCGGCCTCATCGTCGGCCTGCTGGTCGGCCTGGCCTTGGCGCTGGGCGTGGCGCTCTACATCGCCAAGGTGCCGGTGCCTTTCATGAACAAGGTGCCACAACGCACCGCCGAACATGACGCGGCCGAAGTCGAGAAAAACAAAAACTGGGACCCGAACAGCGCCCTGCACGGCAAGCCCACCGCCCGACCGGGGGCCTCAGCCGGCGGCGTGGTGATGCCGCCACCGCCGGCCGTGCCGCCCACGCTGCCCCCGCCCATCAGCACCACCAAGCCTGACCCGGCGGCCATCCTGGCAGGCAAACCACCTGCCGAGAGCACTGTGTCCACGAAACCGGGCACTGATGCGTTGAGCTACTTTGTGCAGGCCGGTGCGTTTGGCCGGGTCGAAGACGCCGAGGCGCAGCGCGCCAAGCTCGCGATGTCGGGCCTGGCGGCCAAGGTCACCGAGCGTGAGCAGTCTGGGCGCACGGTGTACCGGGTTCGCCTGGGGCCGTTCGACCGGAAAGAAGAAGCTGCACAAGTCAAAGAAAAGCTGGAAAGCGCAGGCGTGGAGTCGGCGCTGGTTCAGGTTCAGAAGTGAGCCGCTGAACCAAACCGGCTCCGGCGCACTCCACACCGTCACATTGATCTTGGAAACTGACACAACATGAACCGACGCGACTTTTCAGCACAACTGGTGGGCCTGGGCCTGGGAACCGCAGCACTGTCGGCGGGTTTGCCGGCGCTGGCGCAAGGCGCTCCGGTCGAGGGCAAGCAGTACGTTCGCCTGGGCACCCTGGCGCCGGTGAATGCGCCGGCCGGCAAGATCGAGGTGGTCGAGTTCTTCTGGTACGGCTGCCCGCACTGCAGCGTCTTCGAGCCCACGCTCGACGCCTGGTCAAAAAACCTGCCGGCCGACATCGCCTTCCGCCGCGTGCCGGTGGCCTTCCGCGAGGCTTATGCGCCCCAGCAACAGGCGTACTACGCGCTCGAAGCCTTGGGCAAGGTCGAAACCCTGCACCGCCGAGTGTTCTACGCGATCCACAACGACCGCCAGCGCCTGGAAAAGCCTGACGACATCGCTGCCTTCATGGAAAAGAACGGCATCCCCCGTGCCCAGTTCATGGAAGTGTTCAACTCGTTCTCGGTGCAGACCAAGGCCAAGCAGGCCACCCGCCTGGCTGACGCTTACAAGATCGACGGTGTGCCCGCCATGGGCATCCACGGCCGCTTCTTCACCTCGGGCACGCTGGCCGGTTCACCTGAAAAGGCGCTGCAGGTCACCGAGTACCTGATCAAAACCTTGCGCAAAAGCTGAGGCTTTTGCGCCGCGCTGAGCGGCAAAACTGCCTGAAGCGCGCCCCGGCGGCATGAATCTGTCGGCTAGAATGGCCTGCAAGTTTCATGCCGCAATGACGACGCCCTTTTCCCCCTCCTGGTTCCGGTTTCTCCCCGCCTGCGCGCTCGCGCTGGCCGCCGTGGCCTTGCCCGCGCAGGCCGAAAAAGCCGACCGCTTGAAGAAGATGGAGGTCGAGTCTGACCAGCCCGGCAAGGTCGACCTGCAGAACCAAATCGTCGTTTTTAACGGCAACGTGGTGGTCATCAAGGGCAGCATGGTCATCCGGGCCAACCGCATCGAGGTGCGGGAAAGCCCGGAGGGTTACCAGTACGCCACCGCCGTCGGCGGCAGCAACCAGCTGGCGGGCTTCCGCCAGAAGCGCGAAGGTGTCAACGAGTTCATCGAAGGCCAGGCCGAGCGGCTCGAATACGACAGCAAGGCCGACACCATCCGCTTTATCAACAAAGCCTCGGTCAAGCGCCTGCGCGGCACCGAAGTGGCCGACGAGGTGACGGGCGCGCTCATCACCTACGACAGCACCGCCGAGCTGTTCATCGTCTCGGGTGGGGCCTCGGCCGCCACCCCGGCCAACCCCACCGGGCGGGTGCGTGCTGTGCTCACGCCCCGCCAAGACTCGCCGGCCGCAGCCGAAGCCGCCTCGGCCGCCAAGGGAGCCAAGCCTTGAACGCCGCTGCCCCGCACGCACTGCTCTCCACCACCAGCCAGCTTGAGGCTGTGGGCCTGCAAAAGAGCTACGGTGCACGCATGGTGGTGAAAGACGGGCGACTGGCGGTGCACAGCGGCGAGGTGGTGGGCTTGCTTGGCCCCAACGGTGCCGGCAAGACCACGTGCTTCTACATGATCGTGGGCCTGGTGCGCGCCGATGCCGGCGAGATCAGCATCGACGGCCAGCGTGTCGAGCGCCTGCCCATCCACAAACGCTCGCGTCTGGGCTTGAGTTATCTGCCGCAAGAAGCGTCGATCTTTCGCAAGCTCACGGTCGAAGAAAACATCCGCGCGGTGTTGGAGCTGCAGCATGGCCCCGATGGCCGTGCGCTGCCCAAGGCCACCATCGACAAGCTGCTCAACGGCCTGCTCAACGACCTGAGCATCGAGAAGCTGCGCGACAGCCCGGCTCCGGCACTCTCAGGTGGCGAACGACGGCGGGTGGAGATCGCCCGTGCGCTGGCCACGCAGCCGCGTTTTATCCTGCTCGACGAGCCCTTTGCCGGCGTCGACCCGATCGCGGTGCTCGAGATCCAACGCATCATTGGTTTTTTGAAGGCGCGTGGCATCGGTGTGCTGATCACCGACCACAACGTGCGCGAGACGCTGGGCATCTGCGACCGCGCTTACATCATCAGTGAGGGGCGTGTGCTGGCCGAAGGCACGCCGACCGAAATCGTCGAGAACGCCGACGTGCGAAAGGTCTACCTCGGCGAACACTTCCGCATGTGAGATGACAGCCCCTCGTCTCACGTCCCGTGATCCGATCCCCCGAGGGGATCGGGCCGCTGCTTGGGAGCGGCCCGGCGCTGCGGCCCGCTCCTTCGATCAGGCTCTGGAATGAAACCGTCATTGCAGGTACGCCTGTCGCAGCATCTCGCGCTGACTCCGCAGCTGCAGCAATCCATCCGCTTGCTGCAACTCTCCACACTCGAACTCCACCAGGAAGTCGAGCAGATGCTGGAGCAGAACCCCTTCCTTGAAGCCGAGGAAGAAGCTGCCGCCGCCTTCGAGCCGATGACCGAGCGCATCTCGCCCTCGGAGCACGTGGCTGAGCGTGAAGCCGAGCGGGTGGCTGAACCGCACTCCGACTCGGCGCCCGACGAAGCCACGCCGGGTGTCGACAGTGCCGAGTTCGGCACCACCGAACGCGACGAATGGGAAAACGGCACCGAGCGTGACGACTTCGACGGCATCCGCGAGCTGCCCAGCAGCAGCGGCACCGGCACCAACAACGACAGCGACGACTTCGACCCGCAAGAGCGCAACGCCGTCGGTGAAAGCCTGCAAGAACATCTGCGCAACCAGCTGCTGGGCATGCGCCTGAGCGCTGAAGACGCCGCCGCCGTCAGCGTGCTGATCGAGTCACTCAACGATGACGGCTACCTCGCCGACCCGCTGGAAGAGATCGCCGCCCAACTGGCTGACAGCGACGCACAACGCGAAGAATTGTTGGAGCGCCTGCACTGCGCGCTCAAGTGGCTGCAAAACATGGAGCCGCTGGGTGTGGGCGCCAGCAACCTGGGCGAATGCCTCACGCTGCAGCTGCGCGCCTTGCCGCGCAGCGAAGCGCAGATGATCGCCATCATGATCTGCAAGCAGCACCTGGAGCTGCTGGCCCGCCGCGACATGAAAAAGCTGATGGCTGCAACCGGCGCCGATGAAGTGCTGATCAAGCAAGCTCAGGTGTTGATTGTGGCCACCGAGCCCAAGCCGGGCCGCCAGTTTGCGCGTGCCGAGGCCAACATCATCGTGCCCGACGTCATCGTGCAGAAGTCGGGCCGCAACTGGAAAGTGGTGCTCAACCCCGACGTGATGCCCAAGCTGCGCATCAACGACCTCTACGCCCAGGCGATTCGTGGCAGCCGCGGCTCGGGCGGCGCCAACGCGGGCTTGAGTTCACGCCTGCAAGAAGCGCGCTGGTTCATGAAAAACATCCAGCAGCGCTTTGACACCATCCAGCGGGTGTCGCAAGCCATCGTCGAGCGGCAAAAGAGCTTCTTCACCCACGGCGAGATCGCGATGAAGCCGCTGGTGTTGCGCGAGATTGCCGATGAGTTGGGTCTGCACGAATCGACCATCTCGCGCGTGACTACCGCCAAGTACATGGCGACGATGTTTGGCACCTTCGAGCTGAAGTACTTCTTCGGTTCATCGCTCAACACCGATGCCGGTGGCAACGCGTCGAGCACCGCGGTGCGCGCGCTGCTCAAGCAGCTGGTGGCAGCCGAAGACCAGGCCAAGCCACTGTCGGACAGCCAGCTTTCCAAGATGCTCGAAGAGCAAGGTATTCAGGTCGCGCGACGCACCGTGGCCAAGTACCGTGAAGCCCTGCGCATTGCGCCGGCCAACCTGCGGCGGACGATGTAATGGCCTTGCCTCTTTTCTTGCCTTGCGCCGCCGGTGTTGAAGCCTGGTTGGCCGAAGAAGTGCAACGTGTGCTGCCAAATGCGCAGGTGCACACCGGCCGGGGTGGTGTGGGCGTTGATGGCGACCCGATCGATGTGATGGCACTCAACCTGGAGAGCCGCCTCGCACAACGTGTGCTGGCCGAAGTGGCGGCCGGGCCGTACCAGAGTGAGGACGACATCTACACCCTGGCACGCAGCGTCGACTGGCAACAATGGATCACGCCGCAGCACACGCTGCGGGTGGACACCACCGCACACCGCAGCCCCTTGCGCAGCTTGAACTTCGTCGCGCTGCGCGTGAAAGACGCGGTCTGCGACCTGCTGCGTGATGCCACCGGCGAGCGCCCCAGCGTCGACACCGAGCAGCCCGACCTGCAGATCGTGCTGCACTTGGGTGAGACCCATGCCTCGCTGTATGTGGACACCTCGGGCGAGTCGCTCTTCAAGCGCGGCTGGCGTGAAGACAAGGGTGATGCGCCGCTGAAAGAAACGCTCGCCGCCGCCATGCTCGCCGCCGCCGGCTGGCGCGGCACGGCGGAAGAAGGGGGCGCCTTGCACGACCCGTGTTGTGGCTCCGGCACCATCGCCATCGAGGCCGCACAGATCGCCTGCGGCATTGCGCCGGGCTTGAAGCGCCGCTTCGCCTTCGAACGCCTGCTGCCCTTTGCCGACGCCGAGATGCGCGCGCAGTGGCAGCGCCTGAAGAGCCATGCGCAGTCGCGCATTCATGCGAGTGCGGTGCCGATTTTTGCGAGTGACGTGGCCTTTCGCATGGTCGACTTTGCGCGCCGCAACGCGCAGCGTGCCGGCGTCGAACAGTTCATCCAGTTCAACGGCGGTGACGCGCTGGAGCGCCCCGCGCCGGCCTTGCCCGAAGGTTTGCACGGCACGCTGATGATCAACCCGCCGTATGGCGAGCGCATCGACGTGGCCGGCAAGGCCGCGCGGCCTTCGGCGCAAGACAGAGACACTCCTGCCGACTTTTTCCCCCGCCTGGCCACCCACTGGAAACGCGCCTACACCCAACACCCTGCGGGCTGGACGGCCTGGGTGCTCAGCCCCGACATGAAGCTGCCGAGCGCCATGCGCCTGAAAGAATCGCGCCGTGTGCCGATGTGGAATGGCCCGATCGAGTGCCGCTTCTTCCGCTTCGACCTGGTCGCCGGTTCGGCGCGTTGAGGGCAAGGGCATCCACCATGGCGACCTCGCTCCCTTCAGGCCGCTGGCAAGACCTCACCACCACCGACTTCGCACACGTTGACCCGGCGCGCACCATCGCGCTGCTGCCTGTGGCGGCCATCGAGCAGCACGGCCCGCACCTGCCGCTGTCGACCGACGCGGTCATCAACGAAGGCGTGGTGAACGAAGCGTTGCGCCGCCTGCCCGCGTCGGCCTCGGTGCTGGTGTTGCCTGCATTGAACGTGGGTGACAGCCTGGAGCACACCGCCTTTCCCGGCACCCTCAGCGCCGACCTGAACGACTTGCTCGGCCTGTGGCTCTCGGTCGGGCGGGGTGTGGCGCGCGCCGGGGTGCGCAAGCTGGTGATCTTCAACAGCCATGGTGGCCAGCGTGCCCACGTGGACCTGGCCGCGCTGCGCTTGCGTGTGGCGCACGGCATGCTGGTGGTGCGTGCACACAGTTTTTCGTTCGGTGTGCCGCCGGGGTTGTTTGAGGTGGATGAGCTGGCGCATGGCCTGCATGCTGGCGCCGTCGAAACCTCGCTGCTGCTGCACCTGCGGCCCGAGCTGGTGCGGCAAGAGGCGCTGGCCGACTTTCCTTCGTTCGGCAACACCCTCGCCGCCAAGGGTGGCCTGCTGGGTGTCGAAAAGCCAGTCGGCATCGGCTGGATGACACAAGACCTCAACCCGCAGGGCGCCTGTGGCAACGCGGCAGCAGCGAGTGCCGAGAAGGGCCGGGCCCTGCTCGATCACCTGGCGACGCAGCTGGTGCAGTTGCTGGCCGAGGTGGAGGCTTTGCCGGTACCCGCTTTAGCCGTGTGATTCGTCGGCGCGCAAGTGCCCGGCGTGCTCGTGCTTGGTCTGCACATAACGTGCGTTGTGGCTGTTGACCTCGGCCAGCAGTGGCACACGATCCACCACCTCGATGCCCGCGTCGCGCAGCGCGTCGATCTTGTGCGGGTTGTTGGTCAGCAGCCGAATGCGCGTGATGCCCAGCGCCTGCAGCATGGCCGCAGCGGCCTGGAAGTCGCGCTCGTCATCGCGAAAACCGAGGTAGCGGTCGGCTTGCAGCGTGTCGAGCCCGCCATCTTGCAAGCGGTAGGCGCGCAGCTTGTTGGCCAGGCCCGTGCCGCGCCCTTCTTGCGCCAGGTAGAGCAGCACGCCGCCGGCCACGGCCAGGTGGTCGATGGCGCGGCGCAGCTGGTCACCACAATCGCAGCGCAGGCTGCCGAGCAAATCACCCGTCAAGCACGATGAGTGCAGGCGCACCGGCACCGGCTCGTGCAGCGCCGGTTGGCCGACGATGATGGCCACGTGCTCGGCATCACCGTCGATCTCTCTGAACAGCACCAGCTTGCAGTCGTCGTGCGCCGCAATCGGCACCCGCGCATCACTCACCCGCTGCAACGCCCATGCGCGCCGCGACGCCACCTGCATGACCTCGTGGGTCGACAGGCGGTGCACCAGGGCCGCCTCCAGCGCCGCGTTCTTTGCAGCCGGCAGCTCGGCCACCAGCAAGGCGGGTGTCAGGCGAGCCCGTTTGCACAGGGTCAAGGCGGCCAGCATCGCCGGGCCGGCCGGCTCGGCGTCGCCCAGCAAGGAGGCATCGACACAACCTGGCGTAACCGCGCAGAGCAGTTGCAGTTGTTCTGCCGTGATCGGCGCGCCGAGGGCCAGTGCGCGCGGTGTGGAGGCGTCGGCCCAGCCCATGGCCTGCAAGCGCTCGGCCGTCAGCAGCAAGCGCAGGCGGCCACCCGCAAGCCGAACCAGCGCCTGCAAGCGGGCCGGGCTGAGTGTCTCGATGGCCGCGGCAACGCAGCAGCCCGCGTCACCCAGCTCCTGCAAGGCAATCGGGCGGCCGTGGCGCAACTCGGAGCAGGCGCGGTCCACACGCACGGCCGCCAACTCGGCCGCCGGGGGGGCTTCTTCGGTCTGTGGCCGCAAAGGGCTGGTCAAGGCACTCATCTGCCCTAGGATACCGGCCACCATGCGCCCGTCCTAGCGCCAATTCCTCATGGACTTGTAGGCTCTTTCCACTTTTTGCCCGCATGCCAGAACCGATCGATGCCATCAACCCCGGTGCCCTGCTGCCGCCCGACTGGCCGGCGCTGTGGGCTGACGTGCTCCGTGTGCGGGCGGCGGGTGCACCCACCTCCGAACTGAACACACAGCGTCTCAGCGCTGACAGTGCCGCGCTGCTCTGCCTGTACCGGCCGCTGCTCGGCAGCGCCTGGTGCGTGGCCCAGCTCGGCCAGAGCCTTGACGGCTGCGTGGCCACGCACAGCGGCGACTCCTATTTTGTGACCGGTGCTGAGAGCCTGCTGCACCTGCACCGCCTGCGCGCTTTGTGCGACGCCGTGCTGGTGGGCGCGGGCACGGTGGCGGCTGACAACCCGCAGCTGACCACGCGGCGTGTGCCGGGGCCTCACCCCACACGCGTGGTGCTCGACCCCGCTGCACGGCTTGATGGCCACGCGCGTGTGTTCACCGACGCCCAGGCCCCCACGCTGTGGCTGTGTGATGCGCGCCATGCCGATGTGGCGCGGGCGGCCCAGGCCGGTGGCGCCGCCGAGGTGATGGGGCTGCAAGGTTTGCTCGACGCGACCGGCGCACTGCACCCCGAACGTGTCGTGGCCGCGCTGGCGGCGCGTGGCCTGCAACGTTTGTTCGTCGAAGGCGGTGGCGTCACGGTGTCGCGCTTCATGGCGGCCGGCTGCCTGGATCGGCTGCACCTGGTGGTGGCTCCGGTGTTGATTGGCGCCGGCCGGCGCGGCCTGCAGCTGCCGCCGTGGGCGACCATGGCCGATTGCCCGCGCCCACCGGCGCAGCGGGTGGCATTGGGTGACGACATGCTGTGGGATCTTGACCTGCGCGCCGCGCAGCCGCCGCTCACGGCGTGATCGTGCGGGGCGTGGCGATCACGTCGAGGTGACCAATGCGCAGCGTGCTGCGCGCCGCGATGGCATGACGCCGGGTTTGCCAGGCACGCAGCACGCTCGTGGCCAGCGGGTCTTGCTCGATCGCCGCCTGGGTGATGCCGTCGATCAACGCCCGCTGCAGGCCGAGCGCGGCCGCGTCGCCTCGGGCGTCAATCCACCAGTCGCTCGGCGCCGATTGCACCGTGTAGCCCGCCGCGCGAAAGCCCTCGATGGCGGTCGCGGCGGCCATCGGCCCCAGCGCCGGGCCGAAGCCTTTGTCGCGGCGCTGGTGGGCGTCGAACAACTCGCTGGCCACTGTGTCAACCGGGTCGAGCGGGTCCCACAGCGCGCGGCCGTCGACGCTGAGCGCAAACAGCACCGACGCACCCGCGCCGCGACACGCAGCCACCAGGCGCTGCAGCCACTCGGCGCTGACCAGATCGAGCAGGGCCGAGGCGGTGACGAGCATGCTGCCTTTGAAGTGCAGCGTCTCCAGGTCACGCGCCAGATCGAGCGTGACGCGCTCGATGCTGGCCTCGCCCGTTGTGTCTGGCCACGAGGCCAGCAGCGCCGTGTCGTGGTCGACCACGCGCCACTGCTGCGTGCCGGTGAGCATCGGTGCCAGTGCGCGAAAGTTGGCCCCCGTGCCGCAGCCCAGGTCGATCACACGCCAGGGCGCTGGGTCGGGCTTCAGTGCGGCCAGCCACCCAGCGAGCTGCAGCCGCTCGGCCGCCACGGCGCGCGCTGCCGTGTCGAAGGGCTCGCGCTGGCGCAACCAGTCGGCGCTGAATGTACTCATGCCAGTTCCTCCAGCACCGCGCCAAAGCGCGCGGCGGCTTGCGCCCAGCTTGGCAGCTGTTCGGCGGCCGCGCGCGCGCCTGCGGCAAACCGCGCACGTTCGTCGGCTTGCCCGATCAACGAAGCCAGCGCGTCGCGCAAGGCCGCCACATCACCCGGCGGCACATGCAGGCCGGCCGTGCGCGGCAGCGTCTGCGCCAGCGCGCCGCCGGTCGTGCACACCACCGGCAGGCCGTGCGCCAGCGCTTCGGTGACGACCATGCCGTAACCCTCGTGGAAGGACGGCAGCACGAACAGGTCGGCCGCGGCGTAGTGACCCGCCAGCGCCGCGTCACCCAGCTCGCCGTGCCAGTGCACACGGTCGGCGAGACCGAGTTCGATGCTGGCGCGACGCAGTTGATCGCGGGTCGCCGGGTCGCGCTGTGCGCTGCCCACGCAGTGCAGCGACCAGTCAAGCGCCTGCAGGCCGGCGAGCGCCTGCAACAGCACCGCGTGCCCCTTGCGCGAGGTCAGCGTGGCGACGCAGAGCAGGCGCACGCTGCCATTGGCACCTGCTCGGTGGGCTGGCGCGGGCAGGCGATCGGTGCCTGGCTCGACAACGCGAATGCGCTCGCAAGGCACGCCCATCGGTGCGAGATCACGCGCGGTCGTCTCGCTGGTCACGACCACACGGCGTGCGGCCTGCAGCGCTTGGCATTCGCTCGTGTGCAGCGCCTCGCGGGCCGTGTCAGGCAACCCGGTCTCCAGGTGCAGCGGGTGGTGCACCAAGGCCACCCAGCGCAACCGCGTCGCATGGCGGTGCGCCAGCTCGGGGATCACGCCAAAGGCCAGGCCGTCGGCCACCACCAGGGCACCGTCGGGCAGGGCGGCGAGCTGGGCCTGCGCGTGCACCCGCGCGGCGGCGTCGGGCCGAGGGAAGCTGTCACCGAGCGTGCAACGGTCGACCTGCCACCCAAGCTCACGCAGCGCCAGGGCGATGCGCCGGTCGTAGCGGTAACCCCCGGTGGGCGTGTGCCAGTCGCCGGGGATCACGAAGTGGCAGGCGCGTTGCATCGGCGTGATGTTCAGGCGTTGCCGGCCGGCAGCGTGCCCTCGTACGAGGCCCAGGCGACATGCGATTCGTTGAGCGTCACCTTCATCTGCGACAGGCCCGCGGCATGCGGCCCCAGCTCGCCCGCCGCCATGCGCACGGCGATGCGCTCGAAGATCACCCGCGCGAGGAACTCGGTGGTGGTGTTCTGCCCACCGAAGGCCGGCTCGTCGTCGAGGTTGCGAAAGTTCATCTCGGCCAGCACGGTCTTGAGCACCTCGGTGGCGAGGCCGATGTCGACCACCACGCCATCGGCATCGAGGGCCGGGCGGCGCAGTTCCAGATCGACGACGTAGGTGGCGCCATGCATTCGCTGCGCCGGGCCGAACACCGCACCGCGAAAGCTGTGGGCGATCATGAAATGGTCTCGCACGTTGACGGCGTACATCGGGTCTCCTGGAGAGTGGGGGGGTCAGTAGTCGATGCGCTGGCAGAGTGTGTCGGGCGAGCCTGGGGTCAAGTTCGCCAGCCGCGCCAGCACCTCGGGCAGATCGTCGAACGGGGCGCTGTCGGTGATCAAGCCGTCGAGCACCGGGTCGGTGAGCAGCGACAAGGCGAGCGCAAGCCGCCGCCGGTAATCCCAGCGCGCGCGCTGTGCGGTGGCGATCTGGCCCACCTGCGAGCTCTTCAGCGTGAGGCGCCGCGAATGAAAGGCTTCGCCCAGCGGCACGCTCACCGGGCGGTCACCGTACCAGCTCAGTTCGAGCACCGTGGCCTCGAAGGCGGCGAGCCGCAGCGCCGTGGCCAGGCCGGCGGGCTGGCCGCTGGTGTGGATCACCAGGTCGGCATCGGGTGTGGCCGCATCGGGCGAGACAAAACGAGCGCCCAGCCGCGTGGCAATGTGTGCACGCGAGGGCAGCACATCGACCACCTCGACCTCGCAGCCGGGCAGCCGCGCGGCCAGCCAGGCCACCAACAGGCCGAGCGTGCCGGCCCCCACGACGGTGATGCGGTCGCCCAGGCGCGGTGCGGCGTCCCACAGCGCGTTGACGGCAGTCTCCAGGTTGGCGGCGAGCACCGCGCGTGCAGCCGGCACACCCGGCGGCAGCGGGTGCACCGCCTCGGCCGGCACGTTGTAGAGCGTCTGGTGCGGGTACAGGCAAAACACCGTGCGCCCCATCAACTCGGGCGGGCCTTGTTCGATCACACCGACGTTGACGTAGCCGTACTTCACCGGCCCGGGCAAGTCGCCGCTCTGAAACGGCGCGCGCATGCGCTGGCGTTCGCTGGCCGGCACCTCGCCACGGAACACCAGGCCCTCGGTGCCGCGGCTCACGCCACTGTGCAGCGTGCGCACGCGCACCTCGCCGGGTGCGGGCGGCGGCAGCGCTTCGTCACGCAACTCGGCGCGGCCGGGTTCGGCCAGCCAGCAGGCACGTGCGTTGACCACCAGCGGGGAAGGGGATGAGGGCACGGATTGACCCGGTTAAAGTGACCCGATGCACAAGGCGGTGGGTCATGGCGGGTGATCTTAAGCGGCACCCGGTGAGCCCCTCAGGGCTGAGCCGGGATGCGCTGCGCGAGCTTGTCTCCCTCGGCGTGCTGATGGCGGTGGCCGGTGTGGCCGTGGCCTCGCTGGCGGGCTTCGGCACGGGCTACGTCATCAAGGCCGCCGTGGTGTACCTGAGTGGCGCGCTGCTCATTTGGCGAGGGCTGCCTTGGGGGCACCCTCACCCACACTTTGGTGCCGCCAACCGGGTGACCTTGTTGCGTTTGGCGCTGTCGGCCTTGCTGGCCGCCGTGATCGGTGAGCCGCTGATGCACGCCGACACCATCGCCTGGGTGATCGTGGCCTCTGCCACCGTGACCGCCGTGCTCGATGCGGCCGACGGCCCACTCGCCCGGCGCAGCGGCCTGGCCAGTGACTTCGGTGCGCGCTTCGACATGGAAACCGATGCCTGGCTCACGCTGGTGCTGTGCGGCCTGATCGTGCATTTCGACAAGGCGGGTGCCTGGGTGCTGGCGGCGGGCCTGATGCGTTATGCCTTTGTCGCGGCGGCTCGCTTGTGGCCGTGGTTGTCGGGCACACTGCCCGCGAGCCTGCGGCGCAAGGCGGTGTGCGTGGCGCAGATCACCACGCTGATCGTCTGCCTCGGGCCGATCGTGCCGCACGCGCTTTCATCGGCGCTCGCCGCGGCCAGCGTGCTGGTGCTGGCCTGGTCCTTTGCGGTTGACGTGCGAACGCTTGCCAAGGCGCGAGCACACCTGCTGGAGTCATCGACATGAAGCTTGCCCTCTCTCTTGCCCATCCTTCTTCACGTGCCTGGATGGTTGTCGCCCTGCTGGCTTGTGCCGCAGGCAGCGCCCGCGCGGAGCCGGCCCGCTACGAGATTGACCCGAGCCACCTGGCCATCGGCTTCCTGGTGGAGCACATCGGCTACGCCAAGGTGCAGGGCATGTTTCGCACCGCGCGTGGCAGCTACCGCTTTGACGAGGCCACCGGCGCGCTCTCCGACCTGCGCGTCGAGGTCGACACCGCAACCGTGTTCAGCAACCACGTCAAACGCGACGAGCACCTGAAGGGGCCGGTGTTCCTCAACAGCGCCGAGCACCCGAAGATGGTGTTCACCGCGTCGAGTGCCAAGCGCACCGGCGATCGCACGTTCGAGATCGCGGGCCAGCTGCAACTGATTGGCAAGACGCAGCCGGTCACCTTGCTGGCCACCTGGAACAAGAGCGCCGATTCGCCGATCGGTACCGGCCCGCTCGGTGGCAAACCTTATGTGATGGGCGTGTCGGCGCGGGGTGTCTTCAAGCGCAGCGCGTATGGCATGAGCTACGCCGTGGCCAATGGCTGGGTGGGCGACGAGGTGCACATGCAGATCGAGTTCGAGGCGGTGCGGCAGTGAGCCCTCGTCGTTGACGGCGCCGGCCGTTTGGCGCAGCACCTGGCTTGGGGCGGTCTGGCTGCTGCGTTTTGCAGCCGCCTTCTTGCTGCTCAACCTGCTGCTGACCTTCGAGAACCGCTGGCCCGGTCTCGGTGTGCGCGGCTCGCCGCGTCTTTCGTTCGAGCTCTGCCTGGGGGTGCTGGCGCTGATGGGCTGGGTCGCCTGGCGCGGCGGCTTGTCGGCACGCGCGGCTTCGGCACTCGCGGTGGTGGCGCTGCTGGGCGGGGCGCTTCGTTACGTTGACGTGACGGCGCCGGCGGTGTTTGGCCGCCCGTTCAACCTCTACTGGGACGGGCGCCACGCTGCCGAGGTGCTGCAACTGGCGCTGCAGTCGGTGGCGTGGTGGCAGATCGTGGCCACGCTCGCGCTGGTGCTGTTGGGCCTGTATGGGTTGCACCGGCTGGCGCGGTGGGCCGTGGCCACGCTGGCCGAGTGCCTGGCCTGGCGCGCGCCGCGGCCGGTTTTGCTCGTCGCCGCGCTGGCGCTGACGCTCAGCTTCCTCTCCTACCAGCCCGCTGGCCGCGACACACGTTGGTATTTTTCGCTGCCACTCAGCCCCACGCTCGTGCGCCAGCTGGCGCTGCTGCCCGCCGCGCTGTGGCCGGCAGCGAGTGACGCGGTGCTGTCGCCCAGCCCGGCGTTCATCGGCAACCTGACCCGGCTGCACGGCGCCGACGTGCTGCTGTTGTTCGCCGAGTCGTATGGCGTGACGAGCTTCGACGACCCGGCCAAGGCCAGCGCGCTGCAGGCGGCACGCGAGCAGTTTGCGCAGGCGCTTCGCGCGAGCGGGCGCAGCGTGGTGTCGGCGCGCGTGGGCTCACCCACGTTCGGCGGCGCGTCGTGGCTGGCCCATGCCGGCCTGCTGTCGGGTGTGGACACCCGCGACCCGCTTCACAACGACCTGCTGCTCAGGAGCGAGCGGTCGACGCTCGTTGGGCATTTCGCCCGCCACGGCTACCGCACGGTGGGCTGGATGCCGGGCCTGCAGCGGCCCTGGCCCGAGGGCAGCTTCTACGGCTTTGACCGCATCGCCGATGTGAACGGCATCGGCTATGCGGGCCCGGCCTTTGGCTACTGGCGCGTGCCCGACCAGGCCACCATGGCCTTGCTGCATGCGCAGGAGCTGGAACGCCCGCTGGCCGAGCGTGCGCCGCGTTTCATCGTCTTCCCCACACTCAACACACACGCGCCGTTTCGCCCGCTGCCGCCTTTTCTTGAAGAGGGTTCGCGCGCCGCACAAGCCAACGCCTACACGCCCGAGCAACACGCTGCGGCGCTGGCGGCCGAGGTGTCGTGGCTTGACGTGGCAACGCCCTATATCGACTCGCTGCGTTACCAGTTCGCCTGGCTGGGTGCCTACCTCTCGCAGCGTGCGCCGAAGCACCTGGTGCTCATCGTCGTCGGTGACCACCAGCCGTTTGCCGCCGTGTCGGGCCCCAACGCCAGCTGGGACGTACCCGTGCATGTGGTCTGCGACGACCCCGTGCTGCTGCAGCGGTTCATCGAGCGCGGTTTCACGCCGGGCTTGCGCCCGCCCGCGGCCTCACTGGGCCCGATGCACGGGCTCACCCCGTTGTTGCTGGAGGTGTTCGACGACCCCGCTGCCGCCGGCCCCCAAGTGCGCTCGGGGCAACACCCCCCAGGCCGGGGCTAACCCGTGGCGGCGAGGGTGGGCGCCCTTCGGCGCAGCGCCCACAGCCAGACGAGCGCCGCCGCCAACAGGGCCAGCGGCAGCAGGCTGCCCCAGTTCATCCAGGCCCAGCCGCCGGTGGTGACCAGGGCGCCCGAGCTGAAGGCGGTGAGCGTCATCGTGAGGTAGACCCAGAAATCGAGCGCCGCCTGCGCGGTGGTGCGCTCTTCGGGCCGGTAGGCCTGGGTGAACAAGGTGGTGCCGCCGATGTAGAGGAAGTTCCAGCCCACGCCCAGCAGCAAGAGCGCGCTGGTGAAGTGCATCAGGTCGACGCCATTCAAGGCAATCACGACACACCCGATGTTGAGCAGCAGCCCGCAAAACAGGATCGGCATCACGCCAAAACGCTTGATCAGGCTGCCGGTGAAAAAGCTCGGCACGAACATGCCCAGCACGTGCCACTCGAGCACCCACGCGGCGGCAGAAAAAGGGTGCTGGCATTGCGCCATCGCGATCGGTGTGGCCGTCATCAACAGGCTCATCACACCGTAGCCCAGCGCACAGGCCGCGACCGACACGATGAACACCGGCTGGCGTGCGATCTCACGCAAGGGTCGACCGGGCTGGCCGGGTGTAGGCTGTGGCAGCGGCGGGAAAGGGATGAACGAAATCACCAACAACGCCAGCAAGGCCACCCCCACCAGTGCCACGTAAGCGCCGGCAAAGGGTGCGGGCAACACGTCACGCGTGCCGCTCGCCAGCTGCGGGCCGACCACGGCCCCCAGAATGCCGCCGGTCAGCACCCACGAGATCGCACGCTCCTTGAAGGCGGGTGCCACCAGCTCGGTGGCCGCAAAACGGTACAGGCCGGCGTTGGCGTTGTAGTAACCCGCGACCACGGTGGCCGCCACCAGCAGCCAGAAGTTGTGCTGGATCGCCGCCCAGGCGCACACCGCGGTCGAGCCCATGGCCACCACCAGCCCGGCCTGGAAGGCGCGCTTGCGGCCCCAGGCACGCTGGTGGCGTGCCACCAGGCCGGTGAAGAGGGCGCCACCGGCCACATAACCCATCACCGGCAAGGTGGCGAGCCACAGAGTGGGCGCAAGTTGCAGCCCCACCAGGCCGTTGATGGCGATGAAGGTGACGTTGTTGATCAGGAAGAAACCCTGGCACAGGGTCAGCCACAGCAGGGGTGCGTTCATGGGTGGGTGCGGTTTGTCGTCAGAGCGATGACAGGGCCAGGTGTGCCAGCACCGCCAGCGGCGCGGTGTCAGCGCGCAATACACGCGGGCCCAGGCTCAGTGGCGCAAAGCCGGCGGCTTCGGCGAGTGCCACTTCGCTGTCGGTGAGGCCACCCTCGGGGCCACTCAAAAAAACCGCCGGCCCCGTCATGGGTGTGAGCGTGTGGGTGGCGCGGGGGCTGAGCACACAGCGCTGTTCACCGTGTGGCGCAGGCCGCCCACGCAGCCACTCGGCCAGCGTGCGCACCGGTGCGAGGCTGGGCACACGGGTGCGCCCGCTTTGTTCGCACGCGGCCACCGCCACAGCTTGCCAATGCGCCAGCCGGCGCTCGGCGCGCTCGCCGCTCAGGCGCAGCACCGAGCGTTCGGTGAGCAGCGGCTGGATCGTGCTCACGCCCAACTCGGTGGCCTTTTCAACCAGCGCGTCCATGCGCTCGTTGGCTGGCATGCCGATGGCGAGGGTGATGGCGTGCGGCAGCTCGCGGTCGACCGGGTTGTGCTGCTGCACTTGCACCTGCACCTCGCTGCGCCCCATCTGCTGCACCAAGGCGCGCCACTCGCCGCCCTGGCCGTTGAAGAGCGTGATTTCGGCGCCGGGCTGCAGGCGCAGCACCTGCACATGGCGCGCCGGGCCGGGCGGCAGGGTGATGAGGGTGTCAGCGTGAAGCGGCTGTTCAACGTACAGGCGGGCGGGCATGCGGCGAGTGTGCCTCAGCCAGAGTGGTCGAAAGTGAGCGCCACCATGAGCGCCGACATCGAACGCCGGGATGAAGCCAACGCCTGCCACGACGACGATCCCCACGTGGGGCAAGTGCTGGGTGAAATGACTCGCAGTCTGGCGCGCGCACTGGGCCTATACAGCGTGCCGTCCTTGAGCTCGAACGCTGCAACGCTTGCATTTGGACGGGCTTGGCAGACAAAGCCGAGGGAGCGCCGCCGCCAGCGCCTGCCGAGCTTTCGCCGCTGAGGGCGCGTCATCTGGCCGAGATTCAGCTGCCGAACAAGGTGCGGCGGGCCTTTTCGGCGGCGGGCAGGCCTTTGCGGTCACGGATCTGGTCGAGCACACGGTCGGCCACGCTGCGCAGCTCTTCAATGCTGCTGGCCTTTTCGACGGCCAGGGTCAGCGTGAAGCCGCGCAAACCCAGTTCGCTGGAAATCAGCTGGGTGAGGGTGGTGGTGAACTTCGGGTAGTCGAGAAAACCGCCGTCGGCGGGCTCGGTCTCTGCAAATGCAGGCGCCTTTTCGGCGCCGGAACGGCTCGACGAACCGGCCACCGGCGTGATCAGGTTCAGGGATGCGAGCCAGGTGAAGTCTTCGGGCTTGAGGCCGGCCACGTTGGCGAGCAGCATCTCTTCGCTCTTGACGCCGTCAATCAACAGCAGCAGGTTGCGCTGCGCGCGTTCTTTCACCAGGGCGCGGGCCTGCACCTCCGCTCTTCCCTCATCTGTCTTGGACCAAATCACGCACGACCTCCCGCGGAAAACCTTATCGCCCACCCCGAGTGTGCGCGGATTGCGCCCACCGGAGGCGGTGGCTCGGTGCGCGCGCTGCGGCACCGCTGTGTCTGAGTATTAGAACCGGCGCCGGGCCAAAGGATCGTGAATTCCCGGCGTGCGGCAGGCGATCGCCGCGCGCCGGGGTGCCTGCGTGATCAGGCTTTGTCGCGCAGCTCGCGACGCAAGATCTTGCCCACCGGCGTCTTGGGCAGCTCGTTGCGGAACTCCACCACCTTGGGCCGCTTGTAGCCGGTCATGTTGGCTTCGCAGTACGCACGCACGTCGGCTTCGGTGACAGCAGGGTTCTTGCGCACGATCACCAGCTTGACGGCCTCGCCGGCCTTGGCGTCGGGCACACCCACCGCCGCGCACTCCAGGATGCCGGGCATCTGCGTGACCACGTCTTCCACCTCGTTGGGGTAGACGTTGAAGCCGCTCACCAGGATCATGTCTTTCTTGCGGTCAACAATCTTGAAGTAGCCACGTGCATCGACGGTGCCGATGTCGCCGGTGCGGAAGAATCCATCGGCCGTCATCACCTTGGCGGTTTCGTCAGGGCGCTGCCAGTAGCCGGCCATCACCTGCGGGCCGCGGATGGCAATTTCCCCCGGCGTGCCCATGGGCACTTCGTTGCCGTCATCGTCGAGCAGCGTCACCTCGGTGCTGGGCAGGGGCAAGCCGATGGTGCCGGTGAAGGCGTCGCTGTCGGTCGGGTTGCAGGTGGCCGAGGGCGAGGTCTCCGACAGGCCATACCCTTCGCAGATCGGGCAGCCGGTCTTCTCAAGCCACAGCTTGGCCGTGGCCTGCTGCACCGCCATGCCGCCGCCGAGCGATATCTTCAGGTGGCTCCAGTCGACGGTGCCGAAATCGGGGTGGTTGACCATCGCGTTGAACAGCGTGTTCACCGCCGGCAGGCTGTGCACCCGCTCGCGCGACAGCTCCTTCAACACCGCCGGGATGTCGCGCGGGTTGGGGATCAGGATGTTGCAGCCACCGGTGCGCATCGACAGCATCATGTTCGAGGTAAAACCGAAGATGTGATACAGCGGCAAGGCGCACACCGTGACGGGCTGTTCGCCCGCGGGGATCTTCTTCAGCGCAGGTTGGTACCAGGCTTCGCACTGCAGCGTGTTGGCCACCAGGTTGCTATGCAGCAGCACGGCGCCCTTGCTCACGCCGGTGGTGCCGCCGGTGTAC
>JBKJJF010000178.1:0-10881 GCA_046598195.1 Rhizobacter sp.
CGACAACGCGCTCAGCGACGCAGGCAACAAAAACACACAAGCCAGCGACGGCAAGCTGCCGCACACCACCGACCCCATCGTGGCGATCACCGCCAAGGCGGGGCTGGCGGTGGTGGCCGGCCAAGACATCCAGTTCGCCAGCGGCGAGGCCATCAGCTGGCAGGCGGGGCAAGACATTCACATCGCGGGTGGCAACCAGATGCGGGTGAACACCGGGCAGAGCCTCGGCATCTTGGCCGGGGCGGTGCAAGCGGGTGAAGGGGCCAAAGGAACAGGCCTCACCATGATTGCGGCGCAGGGGCCGGTGCAGATGCAGGCGCAGGCGGGTGAGGTGCAGGTGGCAGCCAAGGGGCTCATCAACATCCAGTCGCTCGTGGGTGCGGTGGTATTGGCGGCGGCCAAGAAGATCACATTTCAGACCGAAGGCGGGGCCAAGCTGGTGATCTCGGCCGAGGGCATCGTCCCCTCCTGCCCGGGGAAGATCACGGTGCATGCGGCGACCAAGAGTTTTATCGGGCCGGAGAGGGAGAACTACCCGATGCCTCTCATGCCCAAGGGCACGCTGAAGCTCAAGAAGCAGCGACCAACGTCGCGCTAACAGAACAAGAACGAATCAGGAATTTGCATGTTGATCAGCCCCCCGTTTCTGCCACCGCGTGGCAATCAAACAGAAGAGCAGTGGCTCGCCACCGCCATGTCCGGCGGCCAGCCGGGCCATGGCGCGTTCCCCGCCAGCTACATGCTGGAGTGGCACGGCGGCATGCATCTCGCCGCACCCATGGGAGGCAACGGCGTGGCCCTGCCGGTGCGGGCGATTGCCGATGGCATCGTCGTATTCATCCGGCAGCGCACGAGTGCCGATTCGCCGGACGAGCCGCTCAACTATGGTGACGGCTACACCAGTGATGCCGTGGTGGTGATTCGCCACGACACCGAAACTGGCGCCAGTGCCGCCGGCCAGGCGACGCAGGTGCGTTTTTACTCGGTGTACATGCACCTGCACAGCATCCAACCCACGGTGAGGCTGGGCCGCCCTATCTACCGCAAGGCAGAGATCGGGCAAGCCGGGCACATCTACGGCGAGCCCAACGTCATGCACTTCGAGATTTGTTGTGACGACACGAACCTGGCGCACTTGGTCGGGCGTGCCACCGGCAATCTCAGTCTCGCGGCCGACGGGCGCACCGACGTGTTGTTCGGCGAGATGTACTTTCACATGCCGGCCGGCACGCCCATCTATGGGGTGAAGCCTTTGCCTCAGTTCGCGCAGGCGATGCTGCAGCCCGCTGTCGCAGCGGCGAGGCGCGGGCAACCAGCGCCGCCGCCGCCCGCGCCACAAGCCCTGGCGGCGGTGCACACGACGGCCAGCGAGTTCGTCATTGGTCTGCGCTATGCGGGCGGTGAAGGGGCTGCCGGGCAGTTGGGCGATGCCGTTCTCACGACCTATCAAATGAGCGGGTCGGCCGAGGGCACACCGCAGCGCGAAGCCGAGGCCGAATACAAGCTCTACACGAGCGCGAAGAACATCAGCGAGGCCTACCCGGCGGCGGCTCGCCCGGCCATCAGCGCGGTGTACGAGTTGCTGCGCTTCGGCCGTGTTGTCGGGCCGGATGCGCTGGCACCGGTTGACGTGCCACATTGGCGTGAGGTGAGCTACCCCAGCGGGCAAGGCTGGGTGAACCTCAATGCTGCCAACGTGCACAAATTCAGCGATGCGGATTTCCCGCAATGGCGGGGCTGGGCGCTGATCGATGACGACACCAATGGCGACAGCCGCTGCGATTCACCCAGCTTGCAGAAAATCATTTATGACAACGGGGCCGCCTGTTTGCAACCGAGCCGGCAGCATGCGACCGCGCAGCTCAACAGCCCAGCCGTGCAGGCCAAACTGGCGCGCACGGTGTGCAAGTTTCCAAGCGAGTGGGATGCCTCAACCATTGACCAGCGATGGAGCTGGCTCAAGACGCAAAGCGATGAGAACCCCGAGCCGCTGACGGATGACGACTACGCGGAGCTGAAGGCGCACGTGCAGGCGCTTTGCTTCCCCTTGCCCGAGGTGTTCGCGGCTCAGTGGTGTTTCAACCCGAGGGAGTTCATCGGGCACTTCAGGGTGTGTGGGTGGATGAGTCTGCGCGAAATAACGCAGATATTGCCGAGGAAATCAACCGCAGGAGGCCCGCGTCCCTTGTCCTGGAGCCTTGCGATGGAGCGATTTGAGATTGGCTTCACCCAAGGCAATCAGCGTCAGATGCCAGCGGGGCTCTATCTGGCCATCAACCAAGCTTTTCGTAAATACTGCCTCGCTGAATCGCGCTTGCGTCAAGCTCACTTTTTCGGGCAAGCCTTTGTCGAAACTGGAGCTTTACGGTTGAACAGTGAAGGCGGCGATGACCGTTACTTTCGAACGATGTACGAAGTTATAACCCCTGCAGAAGCGGGGAGCGACTACGACTCTCCAAGAAGCATCGCGTGGCGCCTGGGCATGGTTTATCACACCGTTATTGGTCGACGTGTACTGATGACGCGTGCCGAATATGTTGCAGCCCGGCCTGGCCTGGTTCAGCGAAAAGCGCAAGACCTTGGCAATATCCAGCCTGGCGATGGCCCTAGGTTCAGAGGGCGTGGACTTGTGCAGCTTACCGGGCGCAACAATTACGCGAGCTACGGCGAGTACCGAGGGCGGGACTACACAACCGACCCCAATCCAACGCTGTTGGCCGGTGAAGCGTTTGTATCGACAGATGTTGCACTGACGTACTGGGTTAGCAAGGTGCGCAGGGGGATCAACATCAATCGCCATGCGGACGTTGGTTCGAACGACGCCGCAACGGAGCAGGTGACCCGAGCGGTAAACGGGGGCACGACGCACATTGAGCATCGGCGTGAATATTTTGACTATGTGTGGGGCCTGCTGCGAGATGTTCCGACACCAGCTGACACTCAAACCTTAGAGCGGCAAAAGGATCAACCATGAGCACCATTCAATGCTTGCGCTATGCAAAAGGCGCGTTGGCCGGAGTGGTTATGTGCGTCGCAGGATCGTGTGCGGCTGAAGACGTGGCCAGGCCTGCGTCATCATCCGCAACAACTCACTGCTCCCCCCGTGAAACTGACTACTTCTCGTGCAGGATGGCTGGCTCGCAAAAGGTTGTGTCGATTTGCGGAAAGCCGATAGATGAAGTGCCGCCTAACGGAGACGCGGCTAGCCTGGGGCTGGAGTACAGGTTCGGTCGGGTTTCTCAAGTGGAGTTCCGATTCCCTTCACAGGATGCCGAATCAAAACCGGTCTTCTTCGGTGAACACTTGCACCCTGTGGGAGAAGGTGGCGTGAACTCGCTTTCCGTCACTTTCGAGTCTAAGTCGGTGACCTACGGAATTTCAGTACGGGAGGGGCGTGACAAGTTCTCCGGGGTATGGATTGCAGATGGACAGAAGTACCGAGAGCTCCCATGCGGGACGAAAGCAAACACTGGCCGCTTCTACGGCCTCGTACTCAGCTTGCCGCCCATGAAGTGATCCTGAAGCCGTGAACGCGGTACCCGACCCTCGCTACTGGTCGCTCATGGCATGACAGTCCAGGCGCCGAATCAGGCGCCGGTGCGGCATCTCGATGAACGTGGCCGACCCCGGCAAGCCGCCCGTGCGCAGCTACAGCGTCTACACCGGCTATGCGGGCTGGAACCACTCGCGCGTGCTGCCCGCCATCACGGTGAACCTGCGCAGCTTCACCAAGGAGCAAGAGCCCACGCTCAAGGCCGACCCGCCGCCTTTTGAAGAAAGTCTGGCAAGGCTGGAGGCGCTGCTCAAGAGCATTCGATTGCGGCCAACCGAGCCGCAAATGCCTGAACTGGTTGAGGTGAACAAGTAGCGAGCCCTGTCTTCTTGTCTTTGCCAGTCGCAAAAAGGGAAAGTTTTGCGACAGTTGGCCAAACCAATGAAGTCAACAGGTTGCGTGCCGCAAATGTGACGTCACCCCGGCAATGGCGTGACGAACTCACAGCCAAGGTTCGCTGGGACGACGAGTCATCTTCAGCGGCAGCGACAAGGCTGACGGCCACCACAGGGCCTTGCCTTGCCGAGAAACCGAAAGACTTCCATTGGAAGGTCGCCACCGCTGCCAAATGTTCCTGGTCTTTCAGAAGTAGTGGCAAGCGGCCTTTCTCCTCACATCATCTGCCGCAACCTCAACTCGACATACTGCCCCGCCTCCGGCGACAAGGCGCCTGTGGTTTTGGCGCGCATGAAGGCCTCTCGTGCCGCACCCGCCTGCCCTTCGGCGGCGAGTGAAATGCCCAAGCCCATCCACCACACGCTGTTGGCGGGTGACAGGCGCAGTGCCGTGCCGAACTGTTCGCTGGCTTCGGCGTGGCGGTTGGCGCGTTGCAAGATGGCGGCGTAGAAGCCGAGGTACTCGGCGTTGTTCGTGGCCCGGGGCAGCGCGGTCTTGAGCGTGGACGTGGCACCGGCCAGGTCTTGCCGTTCGGTTTGCAGCCTCGCCAGCATCAAGGCCAAGGCCGTTTGCTGCGGTGCCAGGGCAATGCCCTCTTGCAGCAACGCCAAGGCTTCGTCCAAGCGTGACTGGCCGATCAGCAAACCGGCCTGGGCTTGGCGTGCGGGCGCAAAGCCCGGCTCTTCGCGCAAGGCGGCCACGAAGGCGGTGGCTGATTCGTCGATCAGGCCGGCTTGGTGTGCGGTGACACCACGCTGGTAGTGGGCCTCTGCGCGCTCTTGCGGGGTGCGGTTGGTGGCGCGTTTGTCGATGCGTGCTTCGGCAAACCGCGGGCTTGCGGCTGCCGCAACAGCAGCTGGTGCAGCGGGCAGCTCACGGGCATGCACTTTGAGCGCGGGCGGGGGCGGGGGCGCCACCAATGACGGTTTCGGGCTCGGCACGGCGAGCGCCTGAACCACGGGCTCGGCCACGGGCGCCGGCTTGGCGGTTGCTACCGGCGTGGGGGCGGGCATGGGCATGGCGACTGCCACCGGCACGGCTGCGGCCACCGGTGCAGCACTCGGTCGACCCGGCCATTGGATGCTGCCTTGCGCCATGCCCCCGGCCACAACGGCGGTGGCCGTTGCCGCGAGGCCGATGCCCCAGCGTGTGGCGCGCCGCAGCGTGCCGGGCTGGGTGGTCTTGAGCGCAGACGCCTTGACGGCCGCCGGCGCGGCGGCACCGCTGGCCGCTCGCCGTTTGTCCAGATCGCGCAGCACCTGGTTGATGAGGCTCATCGTGCGCTCCAGTTCAGCCAGCGCAGCCAGGGTGCGCGGCACGACAGCGAGCCGTCGGTGTCGCGTGCCGCAGCGCGAATGTGGGGTGCTTCGACGCTGCTGCCGCCCGCGCCAAACACGCTGAGCAAGGCCTTGTGCGCGAGGATGTTGACCAGGCGCGGCGTGCCGCCGCTCGCGCGTTGCAGGGCTGCGATGGCCGAGGCGCTGAACACCTCGGTGCTGTCGTACCCGGCCACTCGCATGCGGTGGTGCAGGTACTGGCGCAGCTCGGCGCGGTCCATGCCGACGAGGCGGTAGTGGAATGAAATGCGCTGGCGCAGTTGTCGCATGCACGACAGCGCCAGCCGCGCGTCGAGCTCGGGCTGGCCGAGCAGCACCACTTGCAGCAGCTTGCGCTTCTCGGTTTCCAGGTTGGACAGCAGGCGCAGTGTTTCCAGGCTCTTGAGCGGCAAGGCCTGGGCTTCGTCCACACACACCACCACACGCCGGCCTTCGGCAGCCAATGCCAGCAGCTCTTCGTTGATCGACTTGAGCAACTGGTACTCGGTGGTGCCGGCTGCGAGTTTCAGCTCCAGCTCGTCGGCCAGGGCCAGCAGCAGCGTGGCCGGTGTGAGCAGCGGGTTGGGCAGGTAGCAGGTGACGCAGTCGTCGCCCTGCGTGGCGAGGAAACGGCGGCACAGCAGCGTTTTGCCGGTGCCCACTTCGCCGGTGATCTTGATGAAGCCTTCGCCGCTGTGTGTGGCCAGCAGCAGCGTGTTCAAGGCTTCTTGGTGCGCGCGGGTGGCGAAAGCAAACGCGGTGTCGGGCGTCAGCCCGAAAGGCAGCTCTTGCAGGCCGAAGTGGGCGAGGTACATGGTGGTGGCCTACTTCGCGCCGAACTTGCTCAGCCGCTCTTGTGTGTCGGCGGCGTCGGCCTGCCAGCTGCGCTCGTTGCGCAAGATGGTGGGCTTGAGCAGGATCACCAGCTCGCTTTTCACGCCGCTGCGGCTGCGGGTGCCGACCAGACCGCCCAAGGCGTAGTCGGTCGAGCCCGGCAGGCCCGAGGCCGAGGTGGACTGCTGCTGTTTCATCAGCCCGCCGATGGCGACGATGTGGCCGTCTTGCACACGCACCACCGAGTCGCTCTCGTTCACCGTGCTGGCCGCGAGCGGCAGCTGAAAGACACCCAGCGAACCCAGGTTGACGTTCTTGGTCTTCTCGGCCACCACGCTCACCGAGGGGCGCAGGTGCAAGATGATCTGGTCGTTTTCGTCGATCTGCGGCGTCACGTCGAGTGCAATGCCCGAGAAGAAGGGCTGCACGCCAATCGTCGGGGTGACCACGGTGCTGGTGCCCGAGGTGGTGGCGGTGGTGCTGATGCTGGTGACAAAAAATTCGTCGGTGCCGACCTTGAGCACGGCTTTCTGGTTGTTGATGCTCGCGATGCGTGGGCTGGAAAGCACCTGCACATTGCCCTGCGTCTCCAGGAACTGCAGCATGGCGGCGAAGTTGGGGCTCTGGAAGGCCAGGCCGAACAGGCTGCCGATGTTGGTGGCGTCGGTGATCAGGCTCGATCCAGGCAGAGCGGCCAGGCCGATGGCGGCCAAGGGGTTGGCGCCGGTGATGGCATTGCTGTTTTGCAGCGAGGTGCCCGGGGCGATGGCCCCGGCCGAGACGTGGCTGTTGGCGTTGCGAAAGGCCGACCAGTTGACGCCACTCATCGAGCTGTCGCTCAACTGCACTTCGATGATCTTGGCTTCGATCATCACTTGGCGCTCGACGATCAGCTGCGTCAAGCGCAGGTAGTTTTCGGTGTTGCGGATGTCTTGCGGAAAACCGCGCACCGCCACCACACCCGACAACGGGTTGACGATGATCTTGCGGTTGCCTTCGGTGCCGACGATGGCGGTCAGCGTCTCGCGCAGCTCGCCCCAGAAGTCGTGGTTGAAGCCGGTCGAGATGTGGCTGCTCTGCGCGGCCACTTGTGAGCTGCTGCCGCCGCCGCCAGATGATGACGGTGTGCTTGAGCCCGTGGGCGAGCCGCCGCCGCCGCCGCTGCCGGCCGATGAAATCGAGCCGGAGATCACGCGCGTGTCGCTGGTGCCACTGCGTTTGCCCGCCAGGTAGTTGACCTGGAAGATGCGTGTTTGCAGCGCGTTGGGCTGGATGTGAATGCGCGAGCCCTGCAGCGTGTACTCGTAGCCGTAGAGGTCACGCAGTGCGTCGAGCGCTTCGCGCACGGTGACGTTTTTCAGGTTCAGCGCGACCACGCCGCTCACCTCGGGCGCGACCAACATGCTGTAGCGCGTGCCGGTGACGATTTGCAAGAACACTTGTTGTGCTGGTGCGTTCGACACGGCCAGGTCAAAACGGGGCTCGCTGGGTGCGGGCAGCTTCACCGGCTCGGCCTGCAGCGGCGGCAGCAGCGCGCGGTTCACGGCGTCAGGCGGGGCGGTGGGTTTGCTCGCTTCGCGTGCCGATGCGCGGGCCATTTCTTCCTTGATGCGGTCGAGTGTGGCTTGCGGTGGCAGCTGGGTCGAGGCGCAGCCGGCCAGGGCCAGCGCGGCGAGTGCGTACAGGGTTTTGTGGTTCATTGGGTTGGCTCCGTGCGAGCGGCTCGCGCCTGCTTGTTGACGTCGGGCGTCAGCCTGAGCGTGGTGGTGCCTTGCGGCCCTTTGAGTTGCACGCTGCGCTCGGTGACGCTGGCCAGGCGTTGTTCGCCCACCAGGCCGCCGAGTATCACGAGCCGGCCGCTGATCACAGCCGCCGGCGCGCGGCCGGCGTTCATCAGCACCGACTGCAGCACCAGCGTGTCGGCCACGGCGGGTGCCGATGCGGCCCCTGCCGTTTGCAGGCCGGCGGGCGGGCGGGTGGGGTCGGGCAGGTTGTCTTGTGCCAGCACATGCGCGCTGGCGGCCAGCGAGCCCAGCAGGGTGATCCAGAAGAGCCGGCTCTCCAGGAAACGAAGGGCCGTTCCCCAGGTTCCTTGACCCCTCGGGGGCGGGCTCGGCTGGCCAAGATCAGGGGCTGTCATATGACCCACCATGTTTTCTCCAGGCTGATGGTGTAGACGGTCAACGTCATCACCACGGCCGGGCTGTTTTGTGCGTTGATCTTCAGCTCGCCCCAGTACACACGGCGGGGCAGCTGCTCCAGTGTTTTCAGGTAGGCGTGCAGGTCGGCGTAGTTGCCACGCAGGGTCACTTCAACACCATGACGGTAGAGCCAGGTGTCGCGTGGGGCGCCGTTGGCTTGACCGCTGCTCCCCGCGGGTGCCGAGGCCGCCGGGGCCGCTGGCGCCGCTTTGGCGGCCACCAGGTCGGCCACCGAAGCCACCGGCAGGCTGCGCAGGCCGGTGAGCTGCAGGCCTCGCTGCGCTTGCAGCAGGCCGGCCAGCCACTGGCTCATCTCATGCGCTGGCACCAGCGAGCTTTGCAGTTGTTTGAATTGGTCGTCGGCGGCACGCGTCTGGGTGCGCAACTCGGCCAGCTGGGTGTGCAACCCGGCGTCGGGGTTGGCGAGTCTGCCGTGCAGCGCCTTGAGCTGGGTTTGCGCCACCAGCAGCTCGTTGCTCTGCTGGCTGTACTGCGCCTGGATCAGGCGATGCTGCTTGCGCGCCGGCCCGATCAGCAACAGGTGGCCGAGCATCAGGATGGCAAAACACAGTGCACCGGGCAGCAGATAACGCTCGCGCTGCGGCATGGCCATGAAGCGCGCGCTGAGCTGCTTCCACCGGGCTTTCATGACAGCCCCTCGATCGTGGCGTACCGCGATCGTCCACCCCGGGGGGTGCGGCCCGGCTTGGGAGCGGCCCGGCGCTCGTCTCGCTTCATGGCGTGGTCTCCTTGAGCGTTGTCTTGGCCGGCGCTTCAGCGCCTTGGGCGCTGAGCAGCGAAAACTCCACGAAGGCTGCGGGGCGCGCCGGCATTGACGCTGCGGCGTCGGCGGCGTGCACCGGGCGCTCGATGTCGAGCGCGCGGAACGAGCGGCCTTGCAGCGCGGGCTCTTTGTTCAGGCGGCTGATGTAGGCGGGGATCAGGTCGGGGTTGAGCGCGCGGCCGCGCAGGGCCACTTGCTGGTTGTCGAGCACCAGGCCGGTGAGCCACAGGCCGCTGATCGACTGGCGCGCAAACGCGCTCATCGCCGCAGCGTGGCCGGCTTCAACGCCCAGGCCACCGCCGCGCAGCAATTCGAGTGCGGCGTGGCGCTGGGTGAGGGTGGTTTGTGCGAGTTGCACCTCGGTTTGCAGCCGCGCATCGGGCTTGAGCTGCGCCGTGCGTTGGGTGAGGTCGGTGAGTTCGGTCTGCGCGGTTTGCAGCGCTTCAGTGGTTTGCGCGGCGGGGCCACGCAGTTGGTTCAGGTCATGGCGTGCCCAGGTGGTGGCGAGCGTCACCGCCAGGGCGCATACGCCCACGGCGGTGGCGGCGGTCTCGGCGGTCGCCCAATCGCGGCGTGTGCGCAGCGAGGCGTCGTAGAGGTTGATGTTTTGCGTCATGCCGCAGCCTTGGGCGGGTCTTCAACACGCAAGGCCATGCCGATCGGCACGTACCAGGCCGATTGTTCGTTCACCTCGCTCAGCGGGCTGTAGGGGCCGGCCTCGATCACGGTGGCGAGGTCGGCTATTTCTACCGGCAGGTAGATGTTGTCTTTGAGGTAATTGCACAGCGCCTCGGTGGCAGGGTGGCCGGCGACCAGCACCCGTTGTAAGGGCACCTGGCTGAACTGGCGGTCAAAGCCGTCGAGCGAGCGTTGCAGCTCCAGGCCGATGCGCTCGAAGGCGCTTTCGCGCTGCTCGGGGTTGGCCAGCGTGGCGAGGTCGGCTTCGATGTGGCGCAGGCCATAGAGCTCGCCGTTGCGCGTGAAGGTGAGCAGCCCGCCGTTTTCGTGAAAGGCGAGCATGGCCAGGCCGCGGTCCTTGGTTTCGAACAGCGCGGCGATGTTGCGTTGCGCGGTTTCAAGCACGTCGATCACCTGCAGCGACATGTTGGCGTGCTGGAAGGCTTGCACGCGGTCGGCGAGCGGCTGGCGTTTGGCGGCGATCACCAGAGCCAGCGCATCGCGACCGGGCGGCATGCCGTCGGTGGGGATGGGCAGCACGTCGATCATGGCCTGGTCGACCGGGAAGTCGAGCGAGTCTTTCACGCTCCAGCGCAGGGCGGCGCGCAGCTCGGCGTCGGGCACGTTGGGCTTGGCGACCTGCATCATCTGGTACGAGCCGGGCTCCACCCAGGTGGTGCAGCGGTAGTTTTGCAGCTTCAGCGCCTTGCGGGCGCGCAGCAGCGCCTCGGTGTCGTTGTTGCCGGCGCGCGCGGTCGACTCCAGCAGCGTCAACGTGGGGCGCTCGCCGCCACGCACGACGTGGGCAAACTCCACGCACTGTTTGCGCGGCACGATCGCCAGCCAGCCGGGTTGTTCTTGTCGTTTGAACATGACCACATGAACCAACAGCAAACCACCCGGGATCGGGAGCTTGGGGTTGGGGTTGATGCTAGGGAGAGGGCGTGGCCGCGATGCTTCGATAAGCACGGGTTTTGCCCCGCTGTCGTGCACGCGCAGGAACTACTTCACGGCGGCTTTGCCCAGGTCCCAGATGGGGAGGAAGACACCCAGAGCGAGGATCAGCACCAAGACACCCAGGAAGATGATCAAGATCGGCTCGATCTGCGCCGACAGTGA
>JBKJJF010000192.1:0-19193 GCA_046598195.1 Rhizobacter sp.
GGCGAGCCGAGCGTGGTGGTCAATGCCGTGCTGGCTGGCAAGGGCAACTACGGCTTCAACGCTGCCAACGACACCTATGGCGACATGATCGAAATGGGCATCCTGGACCCGACCAAGGTGACCCGCACCGCGCTGCAAAACGCAGCCTCGGTCTCGTCACTGATGCTGACGACCGAAGCCATGGTCGCTGAGTCCCCCAAGGACGAAGCTCCCTCGGGCGGCGGCATGGGTGGCATGGGCGGGATGGGCGGCATGGGCATGGACATGTAAGTCCAGGCCGCTGTGGGCCACACTGGCCTTCCGCGAAAGGGCTGCTTCGGCAGCCCTTTTTCTTTGTTCATTCATTTGGTCATTCATTTGGTCATGGGTTTGGTCATGGGTTTGGATCCCCATTGGGTTATGGATGCCGGCCCACTGGGGCAAGGCCGCGCGGCTCGCCTGGGCGCGCGTCGCCGGCACACACAGGTCAATGCGGCGCAGGTTGGCCACGTTGTCATAGGGCGCGCTCTCGAAGCGCACCCGCAGGCCCATGCCCAGCACCTGCACGATCAGGTCGGGCCGTTGCTCCACGGCCGGCCCGCCCTGGGCCGCATGTTGAAAGCGGAAGAGGTAGTTGCCTTGTTCGTCCGACATCGCCTGGCCCAGGTGCTCACGCACGCCGGCACCGGTGTACGGCGCTCCGTCATGGCGCTCGGCCGGCGAGCGTGTGTAGCGCTGGAAGCGCAACAACAAACCCGGCGCCGGCTCGACCTGGTAACGCTGGCGCACCGCCATGTCGCGGATGTTGGCGATCGCTGCCAGCTCGGTGTGCACCAGCCGGCCGATGCCCGCCTGCATCGGCAAGGCCTTGAATGGCACGCGTTTCACGGTGGTCTGCAAGGCGCTCACTGCATCGTCTTGCGAGGGCATGGCGTCGATCTCGGCCAGGCTCAGCGCGCGTGACTGGAACACCAGACCCACCGCCACATTGGGCAAACCACTGGGAATCACCAGCGGCGTCAGCTCAGGCGGTGCGTCGAGCCTCGCACGCAGGCGCTCGGGGTACAACTTTTCGACCACCTTGAGCAACTGCGGGCAGCGTGTGCAGACCGCCACCAGGTCGAAGGGCGCGTCGACCACGAGGTAGTCATCGCGGCCGGGGTTAAAAAGGCAGATACCGGTATAGGTCTTGACGTTGCCGTAGACCACGTGGTCGGCCTGGCTGGCGGGCAGCGAGCAGGCGATCACCAGGTCGTCGAAATGATCGTCCAGGCCACCGTCATTCGCGGCAATCTCGGTGCGCAGCAGCCCATCGGCCACCGTCGGCAAACCGATGCGCTGCGCCGAGTCGCGCCAGGCTTGGCGGCTCGGCTGGTGCTGCACCTGCAGTGACCACTGCGAGCCGGTGACCACGACCGCCGTGCCAATGGTGCCGTCGTGCACACCGTTGCCCGTGGCTGCCCCGCTGACGATGAAGCGCTGCGCATACGCGGCGTTTCGGCTCTTGACGCGCAGCGTCCAGCTTCCCTGCATGGTGATGGCCATGTTCGACTCTCCTGAAGATGCCCAGGCCCCCTGCTTGATGACAAAGCGGGAAGCCTCTGTGAGCGCGCAGTGTTGCTGCGCGCAGAGGAGGCGTCCTTGAGCCGCCTGAAAGGTTCTGAAACGCATGCGTGAGCCCAGGGGTTTGACAAGGCCCGGGCTCGCCTCAAAATAGGGCATGCCGATTGCCCCGCTGATGCAGCGTTTTGTCGACGACGAGCTCAAGCGCTCGGCTGACCTCATCTCTCGCGCGCTGGTCAGCACCTTGGAGCAATTGCGTCAACCGCGCGACCACCTGCTCACCGCGAGCGAACGCAAACACTACTTCGACCTGGTGCAGGTGCTCCAGCAAAACCAGGCGCTGTACCAACGCAGCTTCACCGACTCACTGCGCAAGCTGGTGCAGGCCGAGCTGGCGCCGCAGGCGCCGGCCGCCCAGCCGGCCGGCGGCGTCCTGAGCTTGAGCGGGCTGGAGCTGATGGATGAAAACCGGGTCGAGTCCGACATCGAGATCTCGCGCGCCATCCAGCAGATCGACACCGGCGCCGAATGGGAGCTGCGCGAGCTGCAGACCTTCACCTCCACGCTGCGCGGCCAAGCCCACGTGACGGCCGAGTCCAACCCGTTGCGGCCGCAGTCGTATGCGCGGGCCTTGTGGCAGGCCGCCGCCGCGCTGCCGGTGGCACCTGTGGAGCAGGTGATCTTGCTGCGCGTGTCGGCCACGGTGATGGCCGGCCTGCTGCGCATGGCCTTCGCCGCAGCCAGCACCCGGCTTGAATCGCAGGGCGTGACACCGAGCATCTACCGCACCGTGGTCATTGCCCCCGGCTCGGGCACGCGCGAAGAACCGCCCGAGATGGACGTGACACGCCCAGGTGCGCTCGATGGCCTGATGCGCAGCATGCCCGGCGGTGGCGAGACCGGCCCGGGCGGCAGCACCGACCAAAAACGCCGCGCCCTGCCCACCACCAGCCCCGCACTGGAGCAAGCCTTGCTGCGCGTCGAAGAGCTGCTGCGCCGTATGCCCGCGGCTGCGCCGGCCGGTGCCAGCCCCGAGGCGCCCCGCTTGGCCCAGCACCGTGCGGCACTGATGGCCACCACGGGCGAAACCGTCGACCGCCAGATCATCGAGCTGCTGTCGCGCCTGTTCGAAACCATCTTGTCCGACCGCGCCCTGCCCGCCCGCCTGCACGCGGTGATCGCCCGGCTGCAAGTGTCAGCGCTGCGCATCGCCTTGCTCGACCCGAGCATGCTCGACGCCTACGACCACCCGGTGTGGGTGTTGATGGATCGCATCGTCAGCGCCGCCACCGCCTACCCACACGCCGACGACCCGCGCCTGGCCGCGTTGCTCCAGTTCTGCGAAACGCTGGTGAGCGACATGGCCGCCGAGGCGGTGCAAGACAGCGCGCTTTATCGCCGCGCGCTGGCCCGCCTCGATCACTTCCTCGGCGAACAGCTCCAACAGCAGCAGCATGCGGCGCAAACGACCATCAACGCCCTGATGCAAGCCGAGCAGGCCGAGCTGATGCAGCGCAACCTGTCAACCCGACTGGTCGAGCAGATGGCGCACCTCCAGGTCAGCAGCGTGATCCGCCGTTTTGTCACCTCTTGCTGGGCGCGCGTGCTGACCGAGTCGGTGCTGCGCTTTGGCGATCAGAGCCCGCAGACCACGGGTTTCCTCAAGACAGTCGACGAGCTACTGTGGAGCCTGAAGCTGCCCAGCCACCCGCAAAGCCGGCAGCGCCTGGTCGCGCTGCTGCCCTCTTTGCTGCAGCGCCTGCGCGACGGCATGGCCTTGATCGACATGCCCGCGCCCGAGCAGCAGGCGCTGCTCGACGATCTGATGAAGCTGCACTCCGAGGCCTTGCGCCCGGGCTCGCACAACGCCCCTGTAGCGGACGAAAACCTCTCGCCCGAAGAGATCGTGCGACGCATGCGCGAAGAAGTGGCGGTCGAGCCCGAGCCACTCGATGGCCCCGGCTTCTGCGACTCGCTGATCGACCTGGCCTCGATGGAAACCGTGCCCGCCGCACTGATGAACACCGAAGCCGCCGAGCCCGGCAGCGACCCGCTCGCGTGGGTCAAGCACATGGCGGTGGGCGAGCGCTACCGCGTGTTTTTGCATGGCGCGTGGACGCAGGCGCAGCTGTTGTGGCGCAGTGAGCAAGATCAGTTCTTCCTGTTTGCTGGTGAGACACCACAACGCACCCACTCGGTCAGCCGTCGTGCGCTGGAGCGATTGCGCGGGGCCGAGCTGCTGGCGCCCTTGCATGCGCACTCGCTGATCCAGCGCGCCGTCGACGGCATGCTGCGCAACTTGGCGCGGCCGACCTGAAGCGAAGCTGTCACCTGGTTCGTGGCAGATGTCACGGCCCGCCGGTTCGGGCCTGACAGCAAAGCAACACCCGCTTTGCAAGCAGCACTCGAGTGGCGTGAACTCATTCACGCGCACATCGATTTGGCAGACCCACACCGGGCATTGATCACTGACAAGCGGCCTGCGGACTCACATACTCCACCTCATTGCACACCGGTGCAGCTTGTTGCCACGACGCTCTCAGCGGAGACGACCATGAACCGAAACACCTCAGCGCCCACCACCACCGCACGCGTGATCGACTCGCTGCTGCGCGCTCTGGCTCCCGGTGAAGAGCTGAGTGTCGAGGCCGAAGTGCAGCAGCACTTCCCGTTCGCTCGACTGGGTGACGACAGCTCACTGCACGCCCGCTTGCGCATGCCGACCACGGCTCACGGGTCGCTCTGAACCCGGGCGCCGCAGCGGCACCCAAGCCCGCTCCTTCTGCCTGAAGGAACGCGTTTCATCTGCTGTTTTGTTGCGCTTCGGCGCCTCGAAACAGCTTTTCGCACGGCCATTCATTGGTCACGAAACGCGTGGGATACTCGCGCCAACTTTGCGGGCCAACCCGGCCGGTTGAAAGTTACATCGCCGCGACACCCACCCCTGCGCCCGGTCCGACGATGGCACCATTCCTGCATTCCTTTCTTGTGATCGAGTCGTTTGGAATATGGCTCACCAGACGCGGAAAATACCAATATAAATGGAAACCCTTATATTGCTGGTGACCGGCGCATTGTCCGGATTGATAGCGGGGTTGGTCGGCTTGGCGGGCGGTATCGTCGTGGTACCCGTCTTGACCTGGCTGTATGGCAGTGCAGCCTTGCACGATGCCATCGTTATTTCATGGTTTGCCGTACTGTTCAATTCCATCGGCGCGGCGCTCAAACAGTATCGAATCCGCACCCCTGAAGAGCGCAGCGAAATCATCGCCAGCGCGCGCTTTTATGTGCTGGGTGCGGTGATCGTGACACCGCTGGTGGCGTTGACCCTCAACGGGGCTCGTCACCTGGTCACCCCGTCGCTGGTGGCAGTGCTCCAGCTGGGGCTGGCCGCCGTGATGCTTTGGCCGGTGGCCGAATCGACCGGCGAACGGGCCTCCAACAAGATACTCGACCTGTGCTTCGGCGGGCTCATCGGTGGCGTTTCTACCTTGATCGGCGTCGGAGGGGGCACTTACACCATTGCCTATTTCGTCTACGCCGCCAAGCGCAAATTCCAAGACGCCATTGCCACCGCCAACATGACCGGCCTGATCATTGGCGCCCTCTCGGTGGCGGGGTATCTTGTTTCTCTGTTTTTTATGGATTCAGCGACGTCCGACAATCAGCCAAGCCCTATTTCACCGGTGGGTATGGTTATATTGATTGTCAGCGGCGTGATATTTTCATCTCTGGGCGTTAGGTTATCTCGAAAACTGCCCACCAAGATATTGCGCAAGATTATCGTTGTGGCATTGGTTATTTCAGCCGTCCGACTGCTGATGACGTGATGTTCGATTGAACGGGGCTGGTATTTTCAGCCCCTTCGATAACCTGGTATCTGTCAGCGATTTAACGCCGACTCAATCTCCGCAGCCACCAGTTGCGGGCGTTCATGCACGATCCAGTGCGTGGCCCCGGGAACCCGGGTCAAGGTCATGTGGGGCACAAAAGCCTGCAGCCCATCCAGCAGGCTGGCCGGCAAAGCAACATCACCCTCGCCCCAAACCACATGCGTCGGCACCCGAACGGTCACAAACTCAGGCGGAAAACTCAGGCCCATCACGGGCGAATCGGGCGCTGTGGGTGGGCGCAAGGGCGATGCACGGTAGTAGTTCAGTGCGCCCGTGAGGCCTGCGCGCCAGACCGCTCGGTACCGGTCTTTCAGCGCCTCGGTGAGCCAGCCGGTGCCACCCATGCCGGCCAAAAACGGCCACATGCGGGCAAAATCGTTCTCGCTGAGCTGGGCTTCGGCGCCTGGGCTGCACAAGAAGTTCATGTAGGCGCTCGCCGCCTGCTGCTCAGGGCTCGTTTGCAACTCACGCAAAAAGATCGCGGGGTGCGGTGAGTTGATGATCACCAGGCGCTTCATCGCTTCAGGCTGCTGGGCCGCCAGGTTCCAGGCCACCGCACCACCCCAGTCGTGGGCAATCAGGGCTTCGAGCGGGCCACCAACCTGCTGTTCGATCAAGGCCGTCAGATCGGCCATCAGGTGCTTGACGCGATAGGCCTGCACCTCGGCGGGTGCCGACGACTGCTCGAAGCCGCGCAGATTGGGCGCAATGCAGCGGTAGCGGTCGCTGAAATGCGCGAGCATCTCGTCCCACACAAACGCGGCTTCCGGAAAGCCGTGCAAGAACACCAGCGCCGGTGCACCCTTCGGGCCGGCAACGCGGCAGTGCAGGGTGATGCCATGCGGCAACTCGGCAAAAAGAGTTTCAGTCATTTGTTGTGCACCCAGTCATGCAGCACGCAGGCTGCGTCGCCCACACCCGATTTCTTGAGCGCCGAAAACAGCGACACGCTCACGTCGGCTTCATCGGTTGTTACCTCGCCCAGAAACGCCTGGGCATTGGCCAGCGCTTCGTTGGCCTCGCTGCGGTTGAGCTTGTCGGCCTTGGTCAGCAGCACCAGCAGCTTGACCGCACCGTTGCCCACACGCGGCGACACAAAGTCGAGCAAACGGCGGTCGAGGTCGGTGAACCCGAGGCGCGAGTCGACCATCAGCACCACGCCGCTCAGGCCGCGGCGCACCTCCAGGTAATCGGCCATCACCTTCTGCCAGCGTAGCTTGGCGCCCTTGGCCACGGCGGCGTAGCCATAACCCGGCAGGTCGGCAAAGAGCGCGTCGGCGGCCAGCTTGGGGCCCAGCTCAAACAGGTTGATGTGCTGAGTGCGCCCGGGCGTCTTGGACGCAAAGGCCAGGCGCTTTTGCTGCGTCAGCGTGTTGATGGCGGTGGACTTGCCGGCGTTGGAGCGGCCGACAAAAGCGATCTCGGGCAGCTCAGTCTGGGGCACCTGGTCAAGCTGGCTGGCGGTGGTGAGGAAGCGCGCGGTGTGGGTCCAGGCGAGCGCGGTTTTCTCGGCATTGCGGGGCGTGGGAGCCGGAAGATTGGAATTGTTTTGCTCGGTCATGCAGGCGCCCAAAGCTGGCATTGTAAAATCGCCGGGTTTTGCACCCAAAAATCACCCAAGCCCATGAAGTCTTTTGCCCAACTGTTGTCGAGTTTGATGCTGGTCGCCACCGCGATCGCGCCGGCCACCGCCGCTGAACCAGCCGCCAAGCCCGATCTGGCCAAGGGCCAAACGATTTCCACCAACGTGTGCGGCGCCTGCCACACCGCCGATGGCTCGCGTGGCAGCCCCGCCAACCCCATCATCCAGGGCCAACACCCTGAATACCTGGTCAAGCAGCTCAGCGAGTTCAAGGCCGGCAAGCGTGCCAACGCCATCATGCAAGGCATGTCGGCCACCTTGAGCGATGCCGACATGAAGAACGTGGCCGCGTTCTACGCCTCCAAACAAGCCAAGCCCGGCTTTGCCAAGAGCAAAGACACCGTGGCCCTGGGTGAGAAGATCTACCGCGGTGGCATCGCCGACCGCAACGTGCCGGCTTGTGCTGGCTGCCACGGCCCCACCGGCTCGGGCATCCCCGCGCAATACCCGCAACTGCGTGGCCAGCACGCCGACTACACCGAGGCGCAGCTGAAGGCCTACCGCGAGGGCACGCGCAAGAACAGCATTCAGATGGCTGGCGTGGTCAGCAAGATGAACGACAAGGAACTCAAGGCCGTCGCCGATTACATCGCCGGCATGCGCTGATTTCCGTCGCACCTGCATCCTGAGGCCGGTTTCACACCGGCCTTTTTTCATGGCGCGGCGTGGTGCCTCGGCCTATAGTGTCGGCAAGCTCACTCTCGCCACCGCCATGCCCTACATCCGCCGCGGCCCAGACGGTTTGATTGAAAGCCTGCACCGCTACGACACCGGCGACATGGAGTTTTTGCCCGAAGGTCACCGCGACCTGATGGCCTTCATCGGGCACAGCGCGGCCAACCCGCATGAGTTTGGCCGGCTCGACGCCGACTTCGTGCGCGTGATTGAAGACGTGATCGACACCTTGATCGTCAAGAACATCATCAACATCACCGACCTGCCGGGCGAGGCGCAGGCCAAACTCTTTGCCCGAAAGAGCTTTCGCGAGCGTGTGGCGCGCAATTCGCTCAAACTCTTCTCTGACACGCAGTTCGGTGCCGTGATCGACGACACCAATTTCGGCGAGTTGCCCTGAACCCTGTGTAAGGTGCCGGCTCCAACGGCGACCTTGTGTATCAAGGGCACCCCGCCCCAACGCGCTTCAGGAGTTGCCATGCACTACCGCCAAGACCGTGGTTTCAACCACGGTGTCGCCTCGGAGATCACTTCTCAGGCCATCTACGAACGCCGCCGCGAGCTGCTCAAACTGCTGGCCCTGGGCGGCAGCGGCGTCGCGCTGGCCGGTTGGGCTGCGCGTGACGCCATGGCGCAAACCGCGCGCCCCGGCAAGCTGGCCGCCCTGCCCGGTATGCGCAGCGCGATTGCGGGTGGTGTGACGATGGACAAGCTCACCTCACACGCCGACGTCACCAGCTACAACAACTTCTACGAATTCGGCACCGACAAGGCCGACCCGGCGCGCAATGCCGGCAAGCTCAAGACCCGGCCGTGGACGGTGGCGGTCGAAGGCGAGGTCAAGAAGGCCAAGGTCTACGACCTCGACGAGTTGCTCAAGCTGAGCCCCATGGAAGAGCGCATCTACCGCATGCGTTGTGTCGAAGGCTGGTCGATGGTGATCCCGTGGGTGGGCTATTCGCTCTCCGAGCTGATCAAGCGTGTGGAGCCCACGGGCAAGGCGAAGTACGTCGAGTTCGTGACGCTGGCCGACGAAAAGCAGATGCCTTTTGTCGGCTCGAACGTGCTCAACTGGCCCTACACCGAAGGCCTGCGCCTGGACGAAGCCATGAACCCGCTCACGCTGCTGGCCTTTGGCCTGTATGGCGAGGTGTTGCCCAACCAGAACGGCGCGCCGGTGCGCTTGACCGTGCCCTGGAAGTACGGCTTCAAGAGTGGCAAGTCGATCGTCAAGATCCGCTTCACCGAGAAGCAGCCCGAGACCTCGTGGAACCTCGCCGCAGCGCGTGAGTACGGCTTCTACTCCAACGTCAACCCGAAGGTCGACCACCCGCGCTGGAGCCAGGCCACCGAGCGGCGCATCGGCGAAGACGGCGTGTTCACCAAGAAGCGGCCCACGCTGATGTTCAACGGATACGAAGCCCAGGTCGGGCAGCTTTACGCGGGCATGGATCTGGCCAAGAACTTCTGAAGCCATGGCGGCTGTGTTGTCACCGTCCAAGCCGGCGCGCGGCAAGCTGCTGTGGCTGCACCCTGCGGCCAAACCGCTGCTGTTTGTGGTGTGCCTGCTGCCGTTCGGGTGGCTACTTTATGGTGCGCTGGCCAACACCTTGGGCGCCAACCCGGCCGAGGCATTGATCCGCTCCACCGGCGACTGGACACTGCGCTTCCTGTGCATCACGCTGGCCGTCACACCGCTGCGGGTGCTCACCCACCAGCCTGCGCTGCTGCGCTTTCGGCGCATGCTGGGTTTGTTTGCGTTTTTCTACGTGCTGCTGCACTTCTTGTCGTATGCCTGGCTCGACATGGGCTTCGAGCTGCAGGCCATCGTGAAAGACATCCCCAAGCGGCCGTTCGCGTTGATCGGCTTCCTCGCCTTCGTGCTGATGCTGCCGCTGGCCGCCACCTCGTTCAACCGTGCCATCAAAGCGCTGGGCGCCAAACGCTGGCAGACCCTGCACAAGCTGGTCTACGTCATCGTGTTGCTGGGCCTGTTGCACTTTTTCTGGATGCGCGCGGCGAAAAACAACTTCGCTGAAGTGGCGGTTTATGCGGTGGTGATTGCCGTGCTGCTGGGCTGGCGCCTGGTACGCCGCCTGCAAACCAAAAGCTAGCGCCCGAAAGTTAGCGCCAAAAAACTAGCGCCGCCGAGCCCGCGCCGTGGCACGCACGGCCGGCCGCGGCACACGCGGCAGCACAATCATCGCTTCGACGTTGATCTGCCACTCGGGCAACAAATGCGCAATGGTGCGGGCGGTGCTTGCGCTCGCTTCCAACAGCAGCATGTCGGGCGCGTCATCAATGACCTTGGCACCGGCACGCGCCACCACCGTGGCCGTGTCCACCCCCGACTCGACGTGGCGAGGTGTGCTGCCGGCGTAGCGCAAGACATAACGACTCATGGTGTTTCGATGATAAGCCCGCAGCTCATTGTGCGAGGCCCGCACCCTGCGCAAAAGGTGGCAAATCCATGTCACGCGCGGCCTGCAAGGCCAGCCTCATGATGGCGTCGGAGCGCTCGCCATCACGCGGCAGGGCCAGCGTCTGGGCATCCCCCGCCAACCGCCGCGCCAAGGCGCCGGTGACGGCCGGGCAGGCCATCGAGGTGCCGTCCATCACCCCAAAGCGGTCATGCGGGATGCACGAGATCACGCCCACGCCCGGCCCGGCCACGTCGATCTCGGGGCCGGTGTTGGAGAAGTTGGCGATGAAGCTGTGCTCCTTGCCCATCGGCGGTTGCACGGTCTGCGCCTGCATTGCACCTGTTGGCCACAAACCCTGGAAACCCAGCGCCGAGACCGACAGCGACAGCGGGTGGCGCGCCGGCCACGCCACGGCGCCGCCATCGTTGCCGGCAGCGATCACACACACCACGCCCTTGGTGCGTGCGGCCTTGATGGCCTCACTCGTTGTCTGGTCGCTGGGGCCGCCGCCCAGGCTCAGGTTGAGCAGGTCGCAGCCATCGGCCACGGCACGGTCGATGGCCTTGGCGATGGCAAAGCTCGACGCGCCTTCGGCGTTTTTTCCAAACACCCGGTAGGCCCGCAGGCTCACCCCTGGCGCCACACCGAGAAAGCCGCCGCACTGGCCGGCGATGATGCCGGCGACGTGGGTGCCGTGGATGTCGGCGTCAGACCAATCGGTCGGGTCTTCGCCGGTCACGGCATTCATGCCGCCGCTCACCACCAGCCCGGTGTGCGGGCCGATGCCGGTGTCGATCACACCCACCGTCACACCCACGCCGTCGGCCAAGGCGCGCTTGGGGTAGGCCTTGGTGCGCGAGTCGGTGGAGCCGAGGTTGATGGCCGGCAACTCGATCACACCCTGGTGCAGCGGCCAGTCGTTCAGCAGCACCGGCCAGGCGCTGTGTGCCGGGTAGAGGTAGACCCGCTGCAGCACCCGCACCGAGCGCGGCAGCTGCAGCTCGATCTCGCCGCGCGCGTTGGTGCTGCCTTGCGCGCCCTTGCCGGCCTCGTAGTCGCTGAAGGCGATCACCTCCACGCTGCGCAGTGGCTTGCCGCTGCCTTGCAGCACCACCTTGACGCGCGGTTGTGCCAGCCTGGCCCGTGCCGAAAACGCCGCCAGCCCGGTGAGGATGCGTGGGCGCGGCGCCCGCATCGAGGGGTAATACACCTCGGGCACCACACGCAGGCCGGGCTGCTCGCACTTGAGCTTCATCAGCGAGGCGCTCGACATCGACACCAGCTTGGCGCCGTTCGACTGGATCGAGTCCAGCACCTTGAAGTGCGCACTGTGCGGCGTTGACACCCCCGCACGCCGCACGCCCGGCGCCCCCATCGTGCTCAGAAAGGTTTCGGTGGCGCTGGAGTTGTTGGGCTCGTCGGCGGTGAAGCCGCTGGTGGGCAACAAGACAAAACGGGAGATCGCGCTCATGGTGTCCTTCTAACGGTCATTCGCCGGGGGTGTCGCCGGGGGTGTCGTGGAAGCTCAGGCCTTCGGCGGCCAGCCACTCCGAAGCAGCACGAAACGCCGCCACCGAGGCCGGCACGCCGGCATACGGCGCCACATGCAGCAGCACCTCGCGCAGCTCGACCAGCGTGGCGCCGTTGTTGATGGCACCCCGCAGGTGGCCCTTCAATTCATTCGTGTGGCCGAGCGCGGCCAGCATGGCCACCGTGCACAGGCTGCGCTGCTTGAGCGCCAGCCCTTCGCGCAACCAGGTCGAGCCCCAGGCGTGCTCGCTGATGTGTTCTTGCAAGGGCTGAGTGAAGGCGTTGGCGCCCGCCAGAGCGCGGTCGACAAAGGTGTCGCCCATCACCTCGCGGCGGCGCTTCTCGCCGGGGCGGGCCGCGGTGCTGGTTGCGCTGCTGGTTGCGCTGCTGAGTGGGGTGCTGGGTGGGGTGGTCGGGGGCGGCAGGGTCGGGCTCAAGCGGGGCTCCTGGGGCGGGGGTCAGGGCCGCATTGTCACCATGCCGGGGGGTGGCTCGGCGGGCGGGTACCCGGCCGATAGGGCCAATGGCGCAGGGGGCTTCCCGATGCGTGCTGGGCGCGGCAGGCATAGCATGGCTGGCAAGGAGGCCACCATGACACGCTTGGCCGTTTTGCTGCTTTGCCTGGTGGTCGCCGCCTGCGCGAGCCCACCCCCCGCCACGCCCGCCGTCACGCTGCTGCACGACGCACTGTTCGCGCCGCCTGCCCAGGCGCCGTTGAGCGCCGAAGAGATCTTTGCCGTGAGCGAGCCCATGCGTCGTTATGTCGACCACGACATCGCTGGCCAACTGCGCAGCCGCGGCCTGCAAAAAGGCCTGCTCGATGCGCTCTACAGCAAGCGCCAACTGAAGCTGGAGTACGACGCCGAACGCACGCGCACCGCCGCCGAGGCGTTTGACGCACGCTCGGGCAACTGCCTGTCGCTGGTGATCATGACGGCCGCCCTCGCCAAGCACCTGGGCATGCAGGTCAGCTACCACAGCGTCTACACCGACGACACCTGGACGCGCAACCAAGACACCTACTTCGCGAGCGGCCACGTCAACGTCACGCTGGGCCGGCGCTGGATCGACGTCGATGCACGCGGCACTCACGCCAACTGGACGATCGACTTCCTGCCGCCCGCAGACCGGCGCGGCCAGCGCTCGCGCGAGGTGAACGAGGCCACCATCGTGGCGATGTTCATGAACAACCGAGCGGCTGAATCGCTGGCCGCCAGCGAGCTGGACGAGGCTTACGCCTGGGCGCGCGCGGCGGTGCTGCACGAGCCCAGTTTCCTGAGCGCCTACAACACGCTGGCCGTGATCTACCTGCGGCGCGGCCACGCGGCCGAGGCCGAACGTGCGCTCGCCCATGTGTTGCAGCACGAGCCGCTCAGCACCATCGCCATGGCAAACATGGTGCGTGTGCAAGGCGCGCTCGGCCGGCCCGAGGTAGCGCGCGAGCTGGCGGCGCGGCTGGCGCGCATCGACCCCGAGCCGCCGTTCCACTTCTTCGATCTCGGCCAGGCCGCCATGCGCCAGGGCGACCACGCCAACGCACGGCAATGGTTTGCCAAGGAAGTGGCGCGCGCGCCTTACCACCATGAGTTCCATTTCTGGCTGGCGATGGCCAATTACCGGCTGGGCGACATCGCCAGCGCACGCCAGCAGCTCGACCTCGCGCTCAGCACCAGCACCACGCGGCGCAACCAGCAGCTCTACGCTGCCAAGCTCGGCCACCTGAAGCAGCTGGGTCTGCAATGAAGCTGTTCTCGCCGTTGCCTGGGCTCACCCGGCTGCTGATGAGCGCCGCGGCGCTGGCTTGGCGACTTATCCCCTGCGGTGACGCGGCGCGTGGGCTGGGAAAACGGTGCGGGCCTGTTCGGCTTGGCCGCGCCTTGGGTCAGCAGGCTTTCAGCTCGCGTCGTACTTCACGCTGCACCCATACGGCGTGGCCGTGGGCGTGCTCACCGGCTTGCCGGCCATCGACTCGTTGAGCGCCGCCTTGACGAAGTTGTTGGCGGTCTTCACGTCGGCCGGGTTGCTGGTGCGCTTGTCGTCGATGCCACCGGCGTAGACCAGCTTGCCCGCCGGGTCGATCACATACATGTGTGGCGTGGTTTTGGCGGCGTAAGCGCGGCCGACCTTGCCCGCTTCGTCCATCAGCACCGCGGTGGGCGCGGCGCCCCAGTCCTTCACCAGCTTGGCATTCAACGCGGCGGGCTCCAGGTAATCACCCGCGCTCTTGGCGGTGGAGTTGACGCTCAGCCACACCACGTCTTTGGCGGTGTAGGCCTTTTGCAAGCCCTGCATGTTTTGCGAACCGTAGTGTTTGGCGACAAACGGGCAGCCGGGGTTGACCCATTCCAGCACCACGTGTTTGCCTTTGAAGTCGGCCAGCTTGACGGTTTTGCCACTGGTGTCTTTCAGCTCGAACGCGGGCGCGGGCTGGCCGATGGTGACGGCCAGGGCGGGGCTGGCGAACCAGGGCACCAAGACCGCGGCGGCGGCCGAAACAAGCGTGAAGTGACGGCGCATCATGGTGAACTCCTGTGAGGGGCGAGGGGCGGGGCTACAAGCTGGCCAGTGCATCGCGCACCAGGCCGGCGGTGAGAATTTCGGGCAGCAGCAAGGGTGCTTTGCCCGGCCGCATCAACACATACACCGGCACCCCGTTGCGGCCGAGCTGGGCCAGCGCAGCGGTGATCTCGGGGTCGCGCAGCGTCCAGTCGGCACGCATCAGCGTCACCTTGGCGGCGCTGAAATCGGCTTGTGTGGCCGCCGTGTTCAACACCAACCGTTTGTTGACCTGGCAGCTCACGCACCAAGCCGCGGTGAAGTCGACGAACACCGGCCGCCCCTGATCGACCAGCGCCTGCGCGGCGGCGGCGTTGTAAGGCTGCCAGACAGCCACATCGGCCTGCGGCGGCGCGGCTTCGGCAGGTGACATCACCGCCGGCCAGCTCCAGGCCAGCAACACCGCGGCGGCCAGCGTCAACCCGCCCACCATCACCCGCCGGCGCAACACGCCGCCCAGCCAGACCGCAAACCCCAGGCCCACCAAGGCCAACAAGGCCTTGGCCGCAGCGTCGATGCCGGCTTGCAAACCCAGCACCCAGATCAGCCACACCACCGTGGCAAACATCGGGAAGGCCAGGCCTTGTTTCAAGCGCAGCATCCACGCACCCGGGCGAGGCAGGCGCTCGCGCCAACCGGGCGCCAAGGCGAGCAGCGCATACGGCAAGGCCATGCCCACACCGAGTGCCGCAAACACCCCCAGCGCGAGCGGTGCCGACTGCGTGACCGCAAACCCCAGGGCCGCCCCCATGAACGGCGCGGTGCACGGGCTGGCCGCCACCACCGCGAGCACGCCGGTGGCAAACGCATCGGCCGCCGGGTTGCGCGCACGCCAACCGGCCAGGCCTTGCGGCAACAGGTTGCCAAACTCAAACACGCCCATCAGGTTGAGCCCGATCGCGAAGAACAGCAGCGCCAGCACGAACACCACAGCGGGCTCTTGCAACTGGAAGCCCCAGCCCACCGCGCTGCCGGCTGCACGCAGCGCCAGCAACACCCCGGCGAGCGCGACGAAGCTCAGCACCACGCCGCTGCTGTAAGCCAGCACATGGGTGCGCAGCGCACGCGGTTCGTTGCCCTGCTGCGCCAGGCCAATCAGCTTGATCGACAACACCGGGAACACACACGGCATCAGGTTGAGCACCATGCCACCCACCAGCGCCAACAACACCGCCGCCCACAGCCCGAGCGCCGTGCCGCCACCCGCGAGTTGGGCCGGTGCCGGGCGGTCGAGGCGCTGCGCACCGGCAGGCAAAACGATCGATGCCACCGCGCTCACCGGCGCGGCAAACTCTGCATTCGCGCCGCCCCAGGGGCTGGGCGTGCCGACGCCCTGCACCACCACGATGCCGTCAAACGTTGCGGGCAGCTTGGCGTTGTCTTGCAAGCGCATGCGCAGCGCATAACCGCCTGGCGTGCGGTACAGCTCGTGGCGTGCCGGCTCGATCAACTGCTCGGCATACGGGAACACGTGCACCACGGGCCGTGGTTCATCTTGGCCAACGACCGCATCACGCTCCAGCTTGAGCAACAGCTCCGAGCCGGCGTGTTGCATCGTCGCGCGCCAGCCTTGCAGCGGATGGGCTTGTTGCGCCGCTGTCTTGGCGAACAACTCCGCGTGTGCGGTGGGGGGCGGCGTGGCGCCGGCAGCGACCACCGGCAACACCAGGTTCAGCGTGGCGGTTTCAGGGATGCAGACGTCGCGGCAGACCAACCAGGTGGCGGCCGCCTGCAAGCGCAGCGTGCTGCCCACTGGTGCGTTCGCGGGTGCGGTGTAACGCAGCGGCAGCAACACCTCGCCTTCGTAGCCGTAGTTGACCAAGGGGCCGAGGGGCAGGCGTTGAGGTGCCGGCCATTGGATGCCGCTCGTGCTGCTGCCGTCGGGCAGCGCCCAAGCCAGCGTGGTGGGCAGGCCCGAGTCACCCGGGTTGCGCCAGTAGGTGTGCCAGTGCGGAATGTGCTGCAAGCGCAGGCCGATCTGCACCGGCTGGCCGGGCTGCACGGCGCTGGCCTGCGACACCAACTCGGCCGTGACGTGCTCGGTTTTCACCGGCTGGGCCGCTGCAAAAGGTGTGGCAGACGCCATGGCCCCCACCACGGCCAACGCCTGCATGCCCCGCCCCACCCGCTTGATCCACCCCATGAGCCGCTCCGAATGCCGGAGAAAGATTCTGAATCGCAGGGCAAGTTCCAGCCGGGTGGCAAGGCCCTGCCACCGGGCAAACCCGCAAGGCCAGGCGCGCGGCAAAAAAGTAGAGCCGTTAACCAGGGCAAAGGGTTGCCAGCGGTGCGGCGTGTCGTAGAGTCGGCATCAAATGTGCGATTTGCACATTTATAGATTTGAATTCTCACAGAGGTGGCAAGACCATGAAAACCTGGAACCGATTCCTCAGCCTGGCCGCGACGGCCACGTTCTTGTTCACGCTCGGTGCTTGCGGTGGCGGTGGCGGTGGCAACAACAACAGCAGCTCCGAAACCGGCAGCTTGCGCCTGGCCTTGACCGACGCACCCGCCTGCGGCTACGACCATGTGTACGTGACCATCGAGCGCGTGCGCGTGCACCAGAGCAGCAGCGCCGAAGCCGCTGACGGCGGCTGGTCTGAGGTGGTGCTCAGCTCACCGCGGCGCGTCGACCTGCTGGCGCTGACCAACGGTGTGCTCGACGAACTGGGCCAGACGCTCCTGCCGGTTGGCCGCTACACGCAGATGCGCCTGGTGCTGGCCGCCAACGGCAACACCAGCCCTTACGCCAACGCGGTGTGGCCGACCGGCGCTGCGAGTGAAGTGGCGCTCACCACGCCGAGTGGCCAACAAAGCGGCCTGAAGATGAACATCAACATCAACATCGCCGCCAACCAGCTGGCCGACTTCGTGGTCGACTTCGACGCCTGCAAGTCGATCGTGGTCGCCGGCAACTCGGGCCGCTACCTGCTCAAGCCGGTGCTCAGCGTGATCCCACGTTATGTCTCCGGCGTGCTGGGCTATGTGGACGCCTCCGTGCTCAACGCCACCGTCTCGCTGCAACAAGGCGGCGTGGTGGTCAGGTCGACCATGCCCGACCTCACCGGCCGGTTCCTGCTGCAGCCCGTGGCCCCCGGCACCTATGACCTGGTGCTCACCGCCCCCGGCCGTGCCACCGCGGTGGTGACTGGCGTGCCGGTGAGTGCAAACACGGTGCTCAGCCTCAATGCCGCCACCGCCGCCATGGCCCCGGCCAGCTCGGCCAGCGGTGTGGCCAGCGGCGCCGTGACGGTCACCCCCGCCGGCCCGCTGGATGCAACCGTGCGCGCGTTGCAGACCATCGCCCCGACCACCATCGAAGTGGCCAGCACCCGATCCAACGAAACCACGGGCCTCTACACGATGACCCTGCCCTTGGCCGAGCCGGTGCTCACGGCCTATGCCGTGCCACTGCCCGCCTTCACCGCCGCCAGCGGGGTGGCCGGCCGTTACATGCTGCAAGCCAACTTGAACGGGTCGATCAAGAGCGCCGGGCCGGTGTCGGTGCCTGCGAGCGGTGCGGCCACCACCAACTTCTCGTTCCCCTGACGCACCTGTTAGTGGCGGTTAGAAAGCGCGCCTAGATGGCTTTTGAGCGCGGTTCTCGACCGCCACTCACAGGTATTCACCCAGCACTGCCTCTGCCAAACACCGTGCTTTCTCTTCACCATGTTCAGAGACATAAAAACGCACGACCTTTCGCTTTCCGGGCGCCAGCTTGACGCAGACTTCCCACAGCGGCCCAGTGCTTGGGTAGCTGCGTCGAAGTAATCTCGCGCGCTCTGCGCGCACGGGTGGGTCTGGTAGTAATTCGCCCTTCTTGATGCGCTCCAATTGGCGCAGCTGGGCGCTTTGCTTGTCCCAGGCAAGTGGAACGTTGTCGGGCGCCACTTGCGCCACGTCACCGTAAATTCTCGATGTCAGAGCCTTTGCGCCCGCACCTACTGAAAACGAGTGACTTCCCGTTTCCAGCAAGAACTGGCGGCGGGCCTCGATGGCCAATTGCCGCGCGCCGTCCTCCCCGAATCTCATCACCGAGAAGCCCTTCTCGCGCGTCTGCCCCTGCGTTGCCAGACTAGCGACCCATCGCACCGATTTGTTATCGGTGTCGCTGCGCACCTGGCGCCTGACTCCGGGAATCCCACTGTGGCTATTGCTTCGAACCACCGTGTGCAGCAGGCGCGTGGTCATCGGCGGCAGTTGTTCGAGCACGGCGTCGCGCCAGGCTTGCGCCGCACGCAACGCGGCTTGCTTGCCCCCATGACGTGTAACGCCGAAATGTCGGGCAGTTTTGAACCCCTGGCGGGAGATGTTTACTTGCCAAGCACCGTAACCATGGTTGGAGCGCCACGAGATGTAATGGAGCTTCTTGGGGCGCTGGCTTTTGACTTGCCGGGTCGCGGTGCTCGTTGTTTTTGATGTTGCCAACCGATGGCCTCTTTACACCCCAGGCACAAACACCCACTGAACGTCGCGCCCTTTGTGCTGGGGCAGTTTGTCGCCCTTGCGCCAGAGGATGCGCCCGCCCAGGTCAACCTCGGCGGCCCAGGTGCCGGAATAGCTGGCGGGCTCACCCGTGGTGAGCGCAATCAGCTGATCGCGCGGAGCTTCATCGAGAATTTCTTCGCCGATCCAGATGTTGAAATCGGGCACGGATTCTTCGGGGAAGTAGGTGGCTTCTTCGGCGGGCACAACGCCGTCGAGATATCGCTCATCGGCCCAGATGAGTTTCCAGGTCACCGGTTGGCCGCCTCCGGGGTGCCAGCAAGGCTCACCGTAGCGCAAGGCCATCTGCCCCCGGCACATGTAAGTCATCAACCCGTCTTGAACCAATGGTTCGTAGATGCCGAAGGCGGGGCAGGGCTCGCCTGTGCGAACCAGGGTTTCTTCGATCGGGATTGGAACCTCGGGCAAGACGGTCAGGTGAGATGT
>JBKJJF010000236.1:0-12376 GCA_046598195.1 Rhizobacter sp.
ACCCACAACCTGCTCAAGCGCTTCGGCGGCATCACGCCGACCAACGACGTGTCGTTGCAGGTGCACAAGGGCGCACGCCACGCCTTGATCGGCCCCAACGGCGCCGGCAAGACCACGCTCGTCAACCTGCTCACCGGCGTGCTGGAGCCCACCTCGGGCCGCATCTCGCTCGACGGGCAAAACATCACCCGCCTCGCGCCGCACCAGCGTGTGCGGCGTGGCATCGTGCGCACCTTCCAGATCAACCAGCTCTTCAACGAGCTGACGCCGCTGCAGTCGCTGGCGCTCACGGTGAGTGCGCAACTGGGCATCAGCCACACCTGGTGGAAGCCGCTCGGTTCGGACGCGCGGGTTGCCGGCCTGTGCGAGAAGTTGCTCAAACAATTCCGCCTCGACGACGTGATGGACCAGAAGGTCAATGTGCTCGCCTACGGCAAACGCCGCCTGCTGGAGATTGCCACCGCGCTCGCCAGCGAGCCACGCGTGCTGCTGCTCGACGAACCCGTGGCCGGCGTGCCCGAAGGCGAGCGGCAAGAAATCTTCGACACCATCAACGCGCTGCCGGCCGATGTGTCCATTCTTCTGATCGAGCATGACATGGACCTGGTGTTCAACTTTGCCAAGACGGTCAGCGTGCTGGTCAACGGCGCCGTGTTCGCCGAGGGCGACGTGGCCAGCATCTCCAACGACCCGCGCGTGAAGTCGGTCTACCTCGGCGAGGGCACCCATGGCTGAGCTGTTGCGTGTGGAGCAACTCACGGCCGGCTACGGCGAGGCCGTGGTGGTGCAGGGCATCGACCTGTCGCTCGAACAAGGGCAGTCGCTGGCGCTCTTGGGCCGCAACGGCACCGGCAAGACCACGCTGATGAACTCGCTGGTGGGTGTGACACGCCGCCACGCGGGCCGCATCTTTCTCGGGGGCCAAGACATCACCACGCTCGCGCCGCACCAACGCGCCGCCGCGGGCATCGGCTGGGTGCCGCAAGAGCGCAACATTTTCAAGTCGCTCACGGTGGATGAAAACCTCACGGCGGTGGCACGGCCGGGCGCCTGGACGGTGCAGCGCGCCTACGAGATGTTCCCGCGACTGGCCGAGCGCAAATCGAACATGGGCAACCAGCTCTCAGGTGGCGAGCAGCAGATGCTGGCGGTGGCACGCGCGCTGGTGTTGAACCCCAAGCTGCTGCTGCTCGACGAGCCGCTCGAAGGCCTGGCGCCCATCATCGTGGAAGAGCTGCTGCGCTCCATCGCGCGTGTGGTGCGTGACGAAGGCATGTCGGCCATCATCGTCGAGCAGAACCCGCGCATGATCCTGCCGATCACCCACCAGGCCGTGGTGCTGGATCGCGGCGCGGTGGTGCACCGTGGTGGCAGCGAAGCGCTGCTCCGTGACCCGTCTCAGCTTGATCGGTGGCTGGCGGTGGCGCGCGCTTGAACTGAGCAATCTCGGACGCGCGCTCGCGTGCTGAGCTTCTTATAGTGGGGTGCGTCCACACCCCCAGACCATGCGCCGCCAGTCTCAACTTTCCTACCGCCGCCGAATCAACCGCGTCGTGGCCCATGTGCAGAACCACCTGGCGCATGACCTCGACAGCCACTTGCTGGCGGCATCAACAACGACATGTCGGCGGCGGCGCAGCGTGCGTTTGCTCGGCTGTTTCCGGCGGCGCAGGCGCTGGGCATCATGCCGCGCATGACCGGCTGCCTCGCGGTGTTTCCCGACGACATGAGCTCGCCCAATGACCCCGACATGCGCTTCGTGGCGGCGCTGTCGTTCGACGGGCCGGCGCCAGACTTGTCTGCTACGCCGGGCATCACCAGCGAAACCATTGCTGCGGGGCGCTGGGCGGTGTTTCGCCATGTCGGGCCCTACAACACCTTGTGGCAAACCTGGCGCGCGATCTACGGCGACTGGGTGCGGGTGACGCAGCCCGCGCTGCGCGATGCGGCGCCGTATGAGTTGTATGTGAATGACGCAAGCCAGACGCCGCCCGAACAGTTGATCACCGACATTCACATCCCGGTCGATTCGGCGTCAAGCTGAAGGCGTTTTGTCAAAGTGGCTTCAGCACCTTCAATCGCTGCACCCATTGCGCAAAGTGGGGGCATTGCGCCACGATCGTGGTCAACCCGATTCGCTCGCCGATCAGCGGGGCATGCCGTGTTTTGCGGTAGTTCGGATTCAAGAGACGCTCAAGCCGAGCCGAAGGTTTGTTCTCGAAGCTGTCGTTGATGTGTTCGGGCGTGTCGAACGCGGCACGAATGGACTCAAGCGCCACGGCACACGCATCCCAGCCAGGGACGGCTTGGCTCAGTGCCAGCGGGTTGGAAAAGAACAGCCCCTCCAATTCGTACGGCTGCACGTGGACAAACAGCCGATCAGGGCGACAGCCGTTGTCGGCAACCAAGGCTTGATGCAAGGCAGCTTGGATGCAATCGGCTTTGTCCGCGGGATGTTTGAGCTTGATCGCTTCGGCGCGACCGGGCATGCCGTTGTCGAGGGCGTACAAGTCGAAGAAAGTGGTGAGGTAACTCTTCGAGCTTTGACGCAAGGTGTTGCGCACATTGATCTTCAGCCGATCAAAGTTGATCGCACCGCCCATGCTGTCGCGTGAGGTGTGCATTGTCTGGGGCTTGAGATAAATCTGCAGCTCGCGCAGGGCCGGCGCCACGACACGTTTCAGAAACAGCTCGTCGCTTGGCCCTTCGGCAAACACGATGACCTCGACCACGCTCAAGGCCGCCCACCCAGCACATTGCGCAGCCACAGCTCGCCCAAGGGCGTGTAGCTCTCCAGCCACCCAGCGAGTTCGGCGCTGCTCTGGCGGGTGAATGTGGACTCGTCTTCGTTGCGATCGACCACGATCACGTCTTCGGGCGTCAGTGCATTGAGCAGCTCCACCGACTGTGTAGACAGGATGAGCTGCCGCTTCTCCGACACCTGCTTGAGCATGTCAGCCAGCACGCCAATGGCATAAGGGTGCAAGCCGAGCTCGGGCTCGTCGATCAACACGGTATCGGGGAGATTGCGCCACGGTTGCAGCAACAGTGTGGTCAAGCAGATGAAGCGCAGTGTTCCGTCGGAGAGAGCGCCAGCGCCATAAGGCGTATCGGGGTCGGCGCGTTGTGTCCACTCCAGTTCAATGCTGTCGGGCTCATCGGGTCGTTCGACAAAATCACCAAAGAAGGGAGCGACAAGCCGGATCGTTTCAACGATCTGCTGGTAGTCCTGTGGGTGACTCCTGCGCAGCTTTGCGAGGTAGGCGGCCAGGTTGCCAGCATCGGTCTTGAGGCGCAGCGTATCGCGTGGGCTGTGGGCTTGTTTGACGGCGGCGCTGTCGGTGGTGTCGTGAAAGTGATACTGGCGCCAGCTTTGCATCATGGCCCTGACATAACGCGCCACTGGCGTGGTGTCGCTGCGTACCAGTGCTTCTTCGTGGTTGCGCCCGAGCGGGTAACCGGTCCCCGAAGTCATCTGCCCGGAAACCCAGGTTTCTTCACGCGCAAAGATGAAGCGGTTGTCGTTGGTGGGCTCCAGGGTGATGCGGTAGCCGTTGCTGATGCCGGCGTTGGGTTGCCCGTAGACCTCCATGTCGATGGCATCGGTGTGTTTGCGCCCACGGTGCAGCAAAGCCGACGCTCGCCCCTGCTTTTGCACGTAGCCTGGAAAGTTGTCGCCGGCCACTTCGGACAAAAAGCGCAGCGCGCCCAGGAAGTTGCTCTTGCCCCCGCCGTTGGGGCCGATCAGCACATTGAGCGAGCGCAGCTCCAGGGCTTCAAGCTTCTTGATCGACTTGAAGCCACGGATGGTGACGCTTTTGATCTGGGCCATGTTCGATTGCGCGCTGGTCTGCGCGGCATTCTCGCTGATTGCCCGTGGCCTTCACACCTCCAGCGGCAGGCCCACGTAGTTCTCGGCCAACGCGGTCGACGCGGCGGTTGAGCCCAGCAGGTAATCGATCTCGGCCTCCTGGATCTTCTGGCCGATGTTGCCGCGGTCGTGCGGGTCTGCCGGGAAGCGGTGCATCAGTGAGGTGAACCACCACGAGAAACGCACCGCTTTCCACACCCGCCGCAGCGCGCGGTCGGAGTAGGCGTTGATGCCGGCCTGGCTCTTGTTTTGGTAGTACTCGATCAGCCCGTGCGACAGGTAATGCACGTCGGAGGCCGCGAGGTTCAGGCCTTTGGCACCGGTGGGTGGCACGATGTGCGCCGCGTCGCCCGCCAAGAACAGCCGGCCAAAGCGCATCGGCTCTGCCACGAAGCTGCGCAAGGGCGCAATGCTCTTTTCGAGCGATGGCCCGGTGACCATGCTTTCGGCCGCTTGCGGGTCAAGCCGCAAACGCAGCTCGTCCCAGAAGGCCTGGTCGCTCCACTGCTCCACCTTGTCGTCGAGTGAACACTGGAGGTAATAGCGGCTGCGTGTCTTCGAGCGCATGCTGCACAGCGCGAAGCCTCGCTCGTGGTTGGAGTAGATCAGCTCGTGCGCCACCGGCGGGGTGTCGCTCAGCACACCGAGCCACCCGAACGGGTACACCCGCTCGTGCTGGCGGATCGACGCCGCCGGCACCGCGGCGCGGCTCGCGCCGTGGTAGCCGTCGCAGCCGGCGATGAAGTCGCATTGCACTTCGTGGTGGACGCCGCCTCGGGTGTAGGTCACGCGCGGCGAGCTGCCGTCGAAGTTGTGCAACTGCACGTTTTCGGCCTCGTACACCGTCTTGGCGCCGGCCGCTGCGCGTGCGTCCATCAGGTCGCGCGTGACTTCGGTCTGGCCGTAGACCATCACGTTCTTGCCGCCGGTCAGTGTGTTGAGGTCAATGCGGTGGCGTGTGTTGCGGTAACCCAGGTTGAAGCCGCCGTGCACCAGCCCTTCGGCGTGCATGCGCTGGCCCAGGCCAATGCGGTTCATCAGGTCGACCATGCCCTGCTCCAGCACGCCGGCGCGGATGCGGCTGAGCACGTAGCCGGGGCTGCGCTGCTCCAGCACGATGGCGTCGATGCCCGCCTGGTGCAACAAGGCACCCAACAACAAGCCGGAGGGGCCGGCACCAATGATGGCAACTTGTACGCGCATGGTGTGCTGCCTTGTGTTCAGAGCGCGCTGCGCAACCGTGCCTGCGCTTGCAGCAGGGCGGGCAGGCAGTCGTCGACCAGCTGGGCCAGGCTCACGCGGCTGGCGTTGACGCTCACGTTCATCGCCGCCAGCACCTCGCCGCGGTAGTTCTTCAGCGGCACCGAGACCGTGCGCAGCCCCAGCTCGAACTCTTGGTCGACCAGGGCGTGGCCGCGCAGGCGCACGCGGTTGATCTCGGCGCGCAGCTCGGCCGGGTCGGTCAGGGTGTGGGGCGTGCGCGGTTCCAGCGCCTGGGTGGCGAGCCAGGTGTCCACTTCAGCCGCTGTCTTGGCGCTCAGCAGCACCCGGCCGTTGGCGGTGCAGTAGGCCGGCACACGTGTGCCCGGCTGCAGGGTCGATGAGACCAGGCGGCCCGCTTCGGTGGCGGCGATGCAGATCACGTCGTGGCCGTCGAGCACGCCGGCCGATGAAGCTTCTTTCAGCGCATACGCCAGCTGGTGCAGCTCGGGCTGCACGATGCGCGGCAGCCGCGCCGAGTGCATGTAACTCTGGCCCAGGCGCAGCACCTTGGGGCTGAGCGAGTACATGCGGCGGTCGCTGCTCACATAACCCAGGTGTTCGAGCGTGATCAGGTAGCGGCGGGCGGCGGCGCGGGTGAGCTTGCAGCGTTGCGCCACTTCGCTGATGGTCAGACGCGGGCGATCCTGGTCAAAGGCTTCGATCACCGCCAGGCCCTTTTCCAGCCCGGCGATCAGGTCGCGCTTGTGCGGGCCTTCGGGCTCGGGCGGTTGGGGGGTGGTGGCGTCTTCGTCGAGTGAGGCTTCAAGGGGCACGAAGGCGTTCATGGGGCTGTGGTCGGCGCAGGTTGAGCAGATGAATATAGTTATCCATCATCACTAAAGCCATCGATATTCGCCGCATCAGGGCGATTGGCGGATCGGTTCACAGCCCGACCGGCAGTGGCGAAGGTGCCTTGATCTCTTCCATGCAGATCATCGAGCGCACATCGTCGACGCCGGGCACCTGCATCAGCTGGTCGGTGAGGAACTGGCTCAGGCTCTTCAGGTCGCGCGCCACCACCTTGAGCAGGTAGTCGCTGTCGCCCGAGACGGTGTGGCATTCCAAGATTTGTGGGAAGGCGCGAATGTCGGCCTCGATCTCGCGCACCCGGCCAAACTGGCCGCCGTCGATGTTGAGGCTCACATAGGCCATCACCCCGAGGCCCAGCGCGCGGGGCTGCACCTCGGCGCGGTAGCCGCGGATCACACCCCGCTCTTCGAGCGCACGCACACGGCGAAAACACTGCGGCGCCGACAAATGCACCTGCGCCGACAGCTCCACGTTGCTGGCCCGGCCATCGGCCTGCAAGGCGCTGAGAATCTTGCGGTCGAGGGAGTCGATTTCTTGCTGTGCCACGATTGGTTGGTAGAAAGTGAATGAATCGTGCGTATTGAGCACCATCAATGCAAGAAATGGAATGCAAATTTCGTGCGACTTTGCCTAAACTTCAAACGTCTCTGCCAAGGAACACGCCCATGACCACCGCCGCCCGCGCCGCCGCCCTGCGCCAACGCACCGCCGCCAGCGCCTCGCCGATCCACCTCGAAGCCCTTTACGGCGCGCACAACTACCACCCGCTGCCGGTGGTGCTGACACGCGGCGCCGGGGTCTACCTTTTTGACGACAACGGCCGGCGTTACCTCGACATGATGTCGGCCTACTCGGCGGTGAGCTTCGGCCACAGCCACCCGGTGCTGGTGAACGCGCTCACCGAGCAGGCGCAAAAACTTGCGGTGACCAGCCGCGCTTTCCACACCGACCAGCTCGGCCCCTTTTTGCAAACGCTGTGCCGCATGACCGGCATGGCGCGTGCGCTGCCGATGAACAGCGGCGCCGAAGCGGTTGAAACGGCCATCAAGGCCGCGCGCAAGTGGGCCTACAAGGTGAAGGGCGTGCCCGAGGGCCAAGCGCACATCTTGGTGGCCGAAGGCAACTTCGCCGGGCGCACCACCACCATCGTCGGCTTCTCGACCGAAGCGCAGTACCGCGACGGTTTCGGGCCGTTTGCCCCCGGTTTCAGCGCCGTGCCGTTTGGCGATGCGCAGGCGCTCGAAGCCGCCATCACGCCGCACACCGCGGCCTTCATCGTCGAGCCGATCCAGGGTGAGGCCGGCATCATCGTGCCGCCGGCCGGTTACCTCAAAGCCGTGCGCGAGATCTGCACCCGCCACCACGTGCTGATGATTTGCGACGAAGTGCAAACCGGCCTCGGCCGCACCGGCGCGCTGCTCGCCTGTGACCATGAAGGCATCAAACCCGACGGCCTGATGCTGGGCAAGGCGCTCGGCGGCGGCTTGCTGCCGGTGAGCGCGTTTCTCGCACGTGACGACGTGATGGCGCAGTTCACCCCTGGCGACCACGGCAGCACCTTCGGCGGCAACCCGCTGGCCGCCGCGGTGGGCCTGGCCGCACTGCAGCTGCTCGAGCGCGAGCAGCTCGCACGCCGCGCGCAGGAGCAGGGCGACTACCTGATGGCGCAGCTGCGCGCACTCAAGCACCCCGCCATCACCGAGGTGCGTGGTCGTGGCCTGCTGATCGGCGTGCAGATCGACCCGGCTTTTGCCAGCGCGCGCGTGGTGTGCGAGCGCCTGATGCAAGAAGGAGTGCTCACCAAAGACACCCACCACACCGTGGTGCGGCTGGCGCCGCCGCTGGTGATCGAGCGCGAGCAGATCGATGCCGCAGTGGCTGCGTTGCAGCGTGTGCTGCAGCGTTGAAGCGAAGCGAGAATGTGGCACTTCTGCCCCATGCTGCCAAAACTCCGTTCGGGCTGAGGTATCGAAGGCCACGCGGGCCTTCGATACCTCAGCCCGAACGGAGCCAAATAAACCTCTCGCCACACCATGAACCTGGTTGAACTCATCCCCGGCGGCCCTCGCCTGTCTCCCGTGGTCGTGGGCGCCTGGCGCTTGTCAGAGTGGGGCTGGTCGCCGCAAGAGCGGCTGCGCTGGATTGAGCAGTGCATCGAGCTCGGGGCCACCAGCTTCGACCACGCCGACATCTACGGCGGTTACCTGGGCGAGGGCCTGTTTGGCGAAGCCTTGGCGTTGAAGCCCGGCCTGCGCCAGCACATGCAGCTGGTCAGCAAGGTGGGCATCAAGCTGGTGTCACCGCAACGGCCCGGCCACACCATCAAACACTACGACACCAGCGCCGCGCACATCACCTGGACGGTCGACAACGCTTTGCAACAACTGCGCACCGATCACCTCGACCTGCTGCTGATCCACCGCCCCGACGCGCTGCTCGATGCCGACGAAGTGGCGCGTGTTTTCGAGCAACTGATCGCCGCCGGCAAGCTGCGCGGCGTGGGGGTTTCCAACTTCACGCCAGCGCAGTTCGAGCTGCTGCACTCGCGCATCAGCTTGTCGACCCACCAGGTTGAGCTGCACCCACTGAACCGCCAGGTGCTGGACGACGGCACGCTCGACCAGTGCCAGCGCCTGCGGGTGCGGCCGATGATCTGGTCGCCGCTGGCCGGCGGCGCACTCTTCACCAGCGACGAGCCCGCAGCGCAGCGGGTGCGACAGGCGCTCACCCGCATCGCCCAGCGCCACGACACCAGCGCTGCGACCATCGCCCACGCTTGGTTGCTGCGCCTGCCAAGCCGGCCACTGCCCATCGTGGGATCACGCCGCCCCGAGGCCTTGCGCGAAGCGCTGGCCGCACTCGACCTGCGGCTTGATGCGGCCGAGTGGACCGAGGTCTGGAGCGCAGCCACCGGGCAGCAGGTGCCCTGAGGGTCTGAGGGCGGTTCTGCGCGCCAGCCAGTGGCTCAGGCGCGGCCGACAAACGCCGCGAACAACTCGCTCTTGAAGTGCAGCCCCATGCGCTCGAAAGCGCGGCGGCGGTAGGTCTTGACGGTGGCCACTGAGAGACCCAGGTCGGCGGCGATGCCGTCGTAACTCAGGCCTTGCAGCAGGCGCGCGCACACGTCGAGCTCGCGTGCGGGCAGCGTCACGTAGCGGCGCTGCAGGGCGCTGCGCAGCTGCGCAAGATCGGGCCGTGCCGGCGTGGCCGCTTCCACCAGCTCGATGTGGCGCCGCACGGTGGCGAGCAGGCCCAAACCCAGGTGCTCGAAGTTTTCCAGCTCGCCATCGGCAAACGGGCCCTGGTGGTCGTGGTGATAGAGGTTGACGGCGAGCACCGAGCCGTCGGCTTGCGGCTCGGCGATCGACAGGCGCTCTGTCACGCCGTGGCGGTGGTAGATGGCCTCGCGGTGGTCGCGGTTGGGGAAGTCGCGCGCACGCAGCCGGAACATCAGCGCCTCGCCGCGGGCCGAGGCGCTGCGTGCGGCGTCGAAGCTGCGGTCGCGTTTGTACAGGCCATCTTGGTAAACCTGAAAGCAATCGCGTGTGGTGTCGTGCACCCCGTGGCTGGACGACAGGTGCAGCAGCGGCACCCGGTCGCTCCACACCCGGTAAACCGACCACGAGGCCGCGTGCAGGGCGCTGTTGACGCTGGTCAGCGCGCTGCTGGCAAAGGCGGCCCCGCCCACCGCGCCGATCACGCCCGCGAGGCTGGCCTGGACGCTGCGTTGCAGCGGCGGGGAGGCCGAGAGGATCCAAGACTGCATGTCGCGCGTCTCCTTGCGGGGGTGGGGGGAACGGAGGCTGCGGGCGAGTCTAGGTCGATCACCCGGCCGTGCCATCGGGGCCGACCATGCCCCCGCAATAGACGCTCAGGCGCACGCGCATGCGTTTATTCCGGTGCGAATCGAGCCATTCCAAAAGGTGGCACGTGTGCACGCACTTTCTCAACAAGAAAGTAAACCCGCGCCAAGCAGGCCGCCGACCAGACCGAAGCGCTTTACCACTCCAGCCGCACCCTCATGCTCGCCATCATTGCCGGCGGCGTGGTGCTGGGCGTTGCGCTCGGCTTCTTCATCAGCCGCAGCGTGCCCCGCCCGCTTTCGAGTGCGGTGGAGGCGGCCAACCGCCTCGCCTCGTTCGACATGATCTTTCTGCGCAACGTGATGATCTATTTCAACGGCGACACCAAGCGCCAGGTGATCGCCCGCATCGTCTCGGTGCTGAAACCTGGCGGCCACCTGTGCATCGGCCACTCGGAGAGCCTGAACGACATCAGCATCGCCCTGGTTCAGCTGGCACCGTCGATCTACCGCAAACCCTTTTGATGTCTCTGCGTCACGCTTCGCCGCACGAGGAGCGGGTGCTTCGGCCTGGCGAGTACGCCGTGGGCGACGCTCGCTGCCGCATGCGTACCGTGCTGGGCTCCTGTGTCTCGATCACGCTGTGGCACCCTCGGCGGCGGGTGGGCGCCATGTCGCACTTTCTGCTGGCCGAGCGCGCCAGCCCGTCGGGCGGATCGTTGGATGCGCGTTATGGCGAAGACGCGCTGGCGCTGATGTTGCAAGGCCTCGCGAAGGTGCGTGTGCCGGCTGGCGAGTGCCAGGCCAAGATCTTCGGCGGTGGCAGCATGTTTCCCGAGCAGACGGCGCCCGGCGCCTTGCAGGTGGGGCGGCGCAACGGCGAGTTGGCGCGCAGCCTGCTGGCGAAGCACGGCATTGCCGTTCATTCCGAAAGCCTGTTTGGCGACGGCCACCGGCAGATCGTGTTCAACGTGGCCACCGGCGACGTGTGGTCGCGCCAGATTCAACCGTACACCGAGTTCAACCTGCTGAAGCCCGAATGAAGCCGATCCGCGTGATGGTGGTCGACGACTCGGCCGTGGTGCGCCAGGTGATTGCGGGCCTGCTGACCGAGGCCCATGGCATTGAGGTGATGGCGGCCGTGGCCGACCCCGTGCTCGCCATCGAGCGCCTGAAGCACGAGTGGCCCGACGTGATCGTGCTCGATGTGGAAATGCCACGCATGGATGGCATCACCTTTCTCAAGCTGGTGATGCAGCAAAGGCCCACGCCGGTGGTGATCTGTTCGACCCTGACGGAAAAAGGCGCCAAGACGTCGATGGAGGCCATGGCCGCGGGCGCGGTGGCCATCATCACCAAACCCAAGATCGGGCTCAAACAATTCTTGAGCGAATCGGCCGACGAACTCGTGAACACGGTAAAAGCGGCCGCGCGCGCCAACGTGCGGCGCTTGGCGGCCGGAGGCGGCGCCTCGCTGCCCACGCCGGTGCCCAAGCAGACGGCCGATGCCATTCTGGCGCCGGCCACCCGCGCCATGAGCTGCTCAAGCGCAGCGGCGCGCAGTATTTTGTCGAGGTGGTCGACGGGCCTTTGGTCAACCGGCACCGGCCGTCGGTCGATGTGCTGTTCAGGTCGGTGGCCAAGAGCGCCGGCGCCAATGCACTCGGCGTCATCATGACCGGCATGGGCGACGACGGCGCAGCCGGCTTGCTTGAAATGCGCAACGTCGGAGCGCGCACGCTGGCCCAGGATGAAGAGAGCTGCGTGGTCTTTGGCATGCCCAAAGAAGCGATCAAGCGTGGCGGCGTCGAGCGCACGCTGCCGCTCGGTGCGGTGGCGGGCGAGATCCAGAAGCAGCTCGGCTGAGCGGCTGAAAAGGCCCCCGCCGGGCCCCGGCCGAAGGCTGGCGCGTCAGACGCGCTCGACGATCAGCGCAATGCCCTGGCCCACGCCAATGCACATGGTGCACAGCGCGTAACGCCCGCCGGTTTTGTGCAGCTGGTTCACGGCGGTGGTGATCAGCCGTGCGCCGCTGGCACCCAGCGGGTGGCCCAGCGCAATGGCGCCACCGTTGGGGTTGACACGCGCGTCGTCGTCTTTCAGGCCCAGGTCGCGCAGCACGGCCAGACCTTGGGCGGCAAAAGCTTCGTTGAGTTCGATCACGTCGATCTGGTCGAGCTTCAGGCCGGTGAGGGCCAGCACCTTGCGTGTGGCCGGGGCCGGGCCCATGCCCATGATGCGTGGCGCGACACCGGCTGTTGCCATGCCGACGATGCGCGCGCGCGGCGTGAGGCCGTACTTGCCGGCGGCCGCGTCATTGGCGAGCAGCAGGGCCACGGCGCCGTCGTTCACGCCTGAGGCATTGCCGGCGGTCACGCTGCCGTCGGGGCGCACCACGCCCTTGAGCTTGGCCAGTGCTTCGAGGCTGGTTTCGCGCGGGTGTTCGTCTTGGGTGACGATGATGGCGTCGCCCTTTTTCTGGGCAATCGTCACCGGCGTGATCTCGGCGTCGAAGAAGCCGTTCTTCTGCGCTGCAACCGCTTTCAACTGCGAAGCGAGCGCCATCCGGTCCTGCGCCGCGCGCTCGATGCCGAACTGCTGCGCCACGTTCTCGGCCGTCTCGGGCATCG
>JBKJJF010000291.1:0-18632 GCA_046598195.1 Rhizobacter sp.
CGGGCTGGCAGGCCGCAGCTGCGGCAACACCAGCGTCACCGCAAACGGGATCGACACCGACAGCGGCCTGATCTGCAAGCCCGTGCCTGCCAGCTCCATGGCCGTGAGCGGGTTGACGATGGCCACACCCAGGCCCTGACGCACCAGGGCGCACACCGAAGCGGCGCTCGCGGTTTCGAGCGCGAGCCGGCGGCGCACGCCAAGCGACTCGAACATGGCATCAACCAGCTGGCGGTAGGGGTCGCTCGGCGCGAAGCTCACGAAGGGCTGGTCGGCAAAGTCCTTGGGGGCCAGCACACGCTTGGCCAGCAGCCGGTGACCATCGGGCAGCACACACACCTCGTCGGCCTGCAAGAGTGGCGTGAGCGTGGTGGCGGCGGGGGCATGGGTGCGCTCGCACAGGCCCAGGTCGAAGCGCTGCTCGGTCAGCCACTCTTCGAGCAGCGGCGACTCTTGCGGCGTGATGGACACGCCCACCTGCGGGTGGCCCGCCGCAAACAACTGCGTGGCCAGTGGCAGCAGCCCATGCGCCAGCGCGGGCAGGCAGGCCACGCTCACACGGCCCTGGGTGAACTCGCGCAGCGACTTGGCGGCAGCGGCTATGCGCTCCAGCCCGAGGTAGGAGCGCTGCACTTCTTCGAGCAGCGCGAGCGCTCGTGCCGTGGGCCGCAGGCGGCCGCGCACACGGTCGAACAGGTTGATCTGCAAGATTTGCTCAAGGCGGGCCAGCTCGCGGCTCACCGTGGGCTGCGAAGTGTGCAGCGCAAGTGCGGCCTGGGTCACGTTGCCGGTGTTCATCACAGCCCGAAAAACCTCGACGTGGCGGTGGGTGAGCTTCATGGGCGAAGCATATCAACTGTGAATGGATCAAGCACAAATAAGCACTTTTCAGAATGACGAGGTTGACGCACGATCCACCCCATGAACCCTTTTAACCCCACCACCTTGCGCACCATCGCGCGCACCCACGGCACCCCCGTCTGGGCCTATGACGCGGCAACCATCCGCACCCGCATCACGGCGCTGCGCGCCTTTGACACCATCCGCTACGCGCAAAAGGCCAACTCCAACACGCACCTGCTGCGGCTGATGCGGCAAGAAGGCGTGCGGGTGGATGCGGTGTCGCTGGGTGAGATCGAGCGTGCGCTGGCCGCGGGTTACACCGCCGGTGGCGACGAGATCGTCTTCACCGCCGATCTGTTCGACCACGCTACGCTGGCCCGCGTGGTGGCCACGAAGATCCCGGTCAATGCCGGCTCGATCGACATGCTGCACCAGCTGGGCGCACTGTCTCTGGCACAAAGACGGCCCGGGCACCGCGTGTGGCTGCGCATCAACCCCGGCTTCGGCCACGGCCACAGCAACAAAACCAACACCGGCGGCGAGCACAGCAAACACGGCATCTGGCACAGCGACCTGCCCGAAGCGCTCGCCGCCATTCGCCAACACGGGCTCAAGCTGGTGGGCTTGCACATGCACATCGGTTCGGGCGTCGACTACTCGCACCTGAAAGAGGTGTGCACGGCCATGGTCGACCTGGTGAGCCGGGTTGACCTGCCCATCGAAGCCATCTCGGCCGGCGGCGGCCTGTCGATCCCCTACCGGGCGGGCGAGCCGACCATCGACACCGCCCATTACTTCAGCCTGTGGGACGCCGCGCGCCAGCAGATCGAAACGGCCCGCGGGCACAAGCTGCACCTTGAGATCGAGCCCGGCCGTTACCTGGTGGCCGAGGCCGGCGTGCTGGTGGCCGAGGTGCGCGCCACCAAGCAGATGGGCAAAAACCATTTCGTGCTGGTCGATGCGGGCTTCAACGAGCTGATGCGCCCGTCGATGTATGGCAGCTACCACACGATCGAGCTGCTGCCGGCCGACGACACACCGCGCCCCACGCAGGCCAGCGTGGTGGCTGGGCCGCTGTGTGAATCGGGCGACGTGTTCACACAAGGCGAAGGCGGTGTGGTGCTCACGCGCGAGCTGCCGCAGGCGCGGGTGGGCGATCTGATCGTCTTCCATGACACGGGGGCATACGGCGCCTCGATGTCATCCAACTACAACACACGACCGCAGATTGCCGAGGTGCTGGTGGACGGCGGCGAAGCGCGCCTGATACGCCGCCGCCAAACCGTGGACGAACTGCTGGCACTGGAGCGGGTGACGGGCTGACGGTTCTCCCTGCGGCGCAAGCGGCCGCCGCATCCAGGCCCCGGTGTGAGCAAATATTGCAGGAACGTGCAGCGACAATCAAGCGGTCAACGCCACCCAACCGGGTGGCGTTGACCCGCCATCCGCCACTACCGGAGCCGCACGATGCGCACGCTGATTGCTCTCATGTTGTTCGCCATGCTCGCCGGCTGCGGAGGCAAGCCGGACGATCCGCCGCCCGTCACGCTCAGCTGCCCCACCGGCGGCTTCAGCAGCATCACACCGCTGACCACCAACAAGGTGGTGTTCGACTCCAACCGCAATGGCACCACACACGAGATCTACGTGATGAATGCCGATGGCAGCAGCGTGGCACGGTTGACCAACGACGCGAACTACCAGAACTGGTGGCCACGCATTTCGCCCGATCGCCGCAAGATCCTCTTCTACCGCGCACCGCTCGCCAACCCCGAAAGCTACCAACGCGCCAGCCTCTGGGTGATGAATGCCGATGGCACCGACGTCACGCAGCTGCGCGCCCAGGGCGAGAACGGCTGGACGGCCCAAGGCCACGGTGAGTGGTCGCCCGACGGCAGCAAGATCGCGATGTTTGGCAGCGTCGGCTCGGCGCTCGAGATCTTCGTCACCAATGCCTGCGGCAAAAACCCGGTGCAATACACCAGCCGCGGTGGTGTGAACACCGACGTGTCATGGTCCCCCAATGGCCAGCAGTTGCTGTTCAACGGCTGCGCCAACCCAAGCATGTGTGCACCCGCGAACTACGAGCTCTACCTGATGCCCGCTGTCGCGCTCGCTGCCCCGACTCAGTTCACCAACGACAGCCTCGCCGACTACGACGCCTACTACTCACCCGACGGCACCAAGATCGCCTGGCTGGTCAATGTCGACCCCACGGCCAATGTCATTGCGGGCACGAGCACCGCCCTCGGCCGCTGGGCCATCAAGATCGGCACCGTTGGCGCGCCGCTGAACACCTTCACCTACCTGATCGACGACGGCCACATCAACAGCAAACCCGCCTGGAGCCTGGACAGCCAGACCATCTTCTTCCACCGCATGGTGCCGGCCGAGGGCTACCGCTTCCGCGTCTTCAGCATCCGCCCCAACGGCACCGGCCTGACCGAGCTCACGCCCGGCGCCACCGGCAACAGCGAGCACCCCTCCAACTAAATTTGCACCCGTGTCCCGAGCTCGATCACGCAGTTGTTGGGCAACCTGAAGAACTCGGCCACGCTGCCCGCGTTGCGGGCCATGGTGGCAAACATGGCCTCGCGCCAATGCGCCATGCCGGCCCCTCGGGTGGGCACAACCGTTTCCCGGCTCAGGAAGTAAGACGTCTCGAAGAGGTTGATGTCCAGCCCCAGCGGCTTGCACAAGGCCAACGCGGCAGGAATGTCGGGCGTGTTCTTGAAGCCGTAGTTCACTTGCACCTGCCAGAAGCCCTTGACCAGCGGCGTGACCTGCACACGCTCGTCAAACGGCACCCACGGTTCGCTGCGAAAGTTCACCGTCAGGATCACGTTGCGCTCGTGCAGCACCTGGTTGTGCTTGAGGTTGTGCATCAGCGCCTGCGGCACGGTGCCGGGGTTGGCCACCGCATACACCGCCGTGCGCAGCGAGCGTGGCAAGCCCGCGTCTTGTGCCAGTGCGGTGATGAAGGGCAGCAGCTCGGGGTCGTCGCTGCGGATGCTTTGCAGCAGCAACTCACGCCCACGCTTCCAGGTGGCCATGGTGGTGAAGATGGCCAGGCCCAGCAACAGCGGGAACCAGCCGCCTTGCCAGAACTTGAGCGCACAAGAAACCACCAGCACCACGTCGATCACCAGGAACACGCCGGTCGCGGCCAGCGCCACCCACAGCGGGTAGCCAAATGCGTAGCGCACCACGAAGAAGGTGAGCACGGTGGTGATGAGCATGGTCACCGTCACCGCCGTGCCGTAGGCCGATGCGAGCGCCGACGAGCTGCCAAAGCCCACCACCGCCAGCACCACCGCGACCAACAGCACCCAGTTCAAACCCGGCAGGTAGATCTGGCCGGCCTCGCGCGCCGAGGTGTAGCGCACCTGCATGCGCGGCAAGAAGCCGAGCTGCATGGCCTGGTGGGTCATCGAATACGCACCCGAGATCACGGCCTGCGAGGCGATCACGGAGGCGAGCGTTGCCAGCACCACCATCGGGATCAGCCAGGCCTGCGGAAAGAGGTGGTAGAACGGGTTTTCAAGCGCCGCCGGTTCGCGCATCAGCAGCGCGCCCTGCCCCAGGTAGTTGATCGCCAACGCGGGCAGCACCAGGCCCGCCCAGGCGATCTGAATGGGTCGTTTGCCAAAGTGGCCCATGTCGGCATACAGCGCCTCGGCGCCGGTGAGCGCAAGCACGATGGAACCCATCACGACAAACAGATGCCAACCGCGCGCTTGAAGGAACTCGAACGCATGCACCGGGTTGAGTGCGGCCAGGATCTGCGGTGTCTGCGCAATCTGCACCCCACCCGCGATGCCCAGCGCCGCAAACCACAACACGATCACCGGCCCGAAAAACTTGCCGACCTGCGCCGTGCCATGGCGCTGCACTGCAAACAGCCCCACCAGCACCGCCAGCGAGATCGGCAGCACATAGGGCTTGAAGGCGGGCGTGATCACTTCCAGGCCTTCGACCGCGCTCAGCACCGAGATCGCGGGTGTGATGACACTGTCGCCATAAAACAGCGCGGCGCCGAACACGCCGGTGAGCAGCAGGCCGGTGCGCCACCTCGGCGTCACGCTGCCGGCCGCCAACGCGGTGAGCGCCATGATGCCGCCCTCGCCCTTGTTGTCGGCCCTCAAAATGAGGATCACGTACTTGAGCGTGACCACCATCATCAGCGCCCAAAAAATCACCGACACCACGCCGATCACATGGGCCGCATCGAGTGGCACGCCGTTGGCGGGGTTAAAAACTTCCTTCATCGTGTAGAGCGGGCTGGTGCCGATGTCGCCGTAGACGATGCCGACGGCGCCCAGCGTGAGCGCGGCGAGGCCTTCGCGGCGCGTGTTGGTGTTCATGGATGGGTTCTGGCAGTGACGATGCGCGGTTGTAGCGCTGCGGGTGTAAAGACCGCATAAAAAACCGCCGCTACTCGTCGGCCAGCCGGTAGCCCACCCCTGGCTCGGTGAGCAAGAAGCGCGGGGCCGACGGGTCGGCTTCGATCTTGCCGCGCAGTGCGCCCATGTAGATGCGCAGGTAGTGCGTGTGTTCGGTGAACTCGGCGCCCCACACATCGGTGAGCAGCTGGCGATGTGTCACCACCCGGCCCGCGGTGCGCACCAGGCGCGCAAGCAGGCGGAACTCGGTCGGCGTGAGGTGCAAGGCGTCACCCTGCAGCGTGACGCGGTGGTTTGCCAGATCGACCTCGAGCTGCTCAAGGGCGTAGCGTGTCTGCGCCGCCGCCACGTTCACGCCGCGGTGGCGCAAAGCCACGCGCACACGCGCCAGCAGCTCGGGCACGCTGAAGGGTTTGACCAGGTAATCGTCGGCGCCCGCATCGAGCAGCGCAATCTTGCCGGCTTCGTCTTGCCTGGCCGACACCACCACCACCGGCACCCGCAGCTCACGCAGCAACACGCCGCCATCGGCATCGGGCAGGCCCAGGTCAAGAATCACCACGTCGGGTGCGGCGTTGGCGAGCAAGGCGCGTGCTTCGCTCACGCTCACGGCCGTGAGCACCTCGTAGCCTTCGACCGCGAGCACCGAGGCGATCAAAGTGCGCACCTCGCGGTCATCGTCGACCACCAGTGCACACAAGCTCACTGGCGTACCTTGGTGCTGCCCACTGCGCTGCGAGCCCCTCCGGGCGGCCGGGCGGGGCTCATGCTTCGTTCACCGCAGGCGACTCGGCCACGGGCAGGCTGAGCACGAAGCTGCTACCGCCCCCGCTGCGCCGCCGGGCGATCAGCGTGGCGCCATGCGCCTGCGCAATGGCGCGGCACACCGCGAGGCCCAACCCGACCCCACGCACACCCTGCGCATGGGCGCCACGCGAGAAAGCCTCGAACACGGTCTGCAACTCTTCTTCGCCGAGACCGGGGCCGCGGTCTTTGACGGCGACGGTCAGCGCCGGGCCGTCCATTCGCGCCTGGATGTCGACCGCTTCGTCGGAATACTTCAGCGCGTTGTCGATCAGGTTCTCCAGCAACTGGCCCAGCAGCACCGGGTCGGCGCGCACCAGCGGCAAACCGGTGGGAACGTCGGCGCGCACACGGCACGATGGGTCGCGCTCGCGCACCCGGGCGCGCACGCTGCCGATGATCTCTTCGACCGACTGCCAATCGAGCCGCAGCGCTTGGCTGTCGCCCGCCAGCCGCGCCCATTGCAGCGTGTTCTCGGTCATCGTCACCAGGTGTTGGGCTTCTTGGGCGATGCGCGCCAGCAAGCGCGAGCGGTCAGCCTCGCTCAGCCGTTCGCGCTGCTCGATCAAGGATGAAACCGAACCGACGATGCAGGCAAGCGGCGTGCGAAAGTCATGCGACACCGAGGCCAGCAAGGCATTGCGCACACTCTGCGCCTCGGCCTGGCCACGCGCCGCCAGCGCCTGTGCCGCATGGCGAGTTCGTTGAATGGCGCCCGCCAAGAGCGCACAAATCGCTTCGGCATGGTGCAAGGCAGCGGCGTCGGCGCTGGCCGAGGGCAGCGCAGCCGCGCCCAGGGTCTGCACGCCGGCGCGCAAGGGCAGGTACCAGCTGGCCAGGTCGGGCCACAACAAAGTGCCCGGCCCGAGTGCGCGCGACTCGGTGATGCAGTGTTTCAGCGCGTCGGCCACGGCGGGCTCCAGCCCGGGCGGCAGCGACCCATCGGGCCGGGTCAGCACCAGCAGCGCCTGCGGCCCGTAGGCTTCGCGCAAGCGCGCCGCCGCCACCGGCAAGATCTGGGCTTCATCGTCCAACACCGACAACTCGCCAGCCAGGCCCTGGAGCCGTTGCGCACGCTGCTCCCCCAGGCGGGCCAGCGCGGTCTCGCGGCGCAAGTGCGCAGCGAGGTTGCTCACCAATAGCGCCACCGTGAGCAAGGTCGCCAGCGTGACCAAGTGCTCGATGCTGTCGACCGACAGCGTGAAGCGTGGTGGCACAAAGAAAAAATTGAGCGCCAGCACCGACAACACCGCCGCCACCGCCGACTGCGTGCGTGTGCAACGCGAGGCCACGGCCACCACCCCGGCCAGGTAGAGCATGGCCTGGATGGTGAGCGACACGTGTCGGTCGGCAAACCACGAGGCAAACGACGACGCAAAAACCGCAAGCGCCACCCACCCCCAGCCGCTGCGCAGCCCCTTCATGGTTGTGGCATGGGCCGAAATGCGCTCAGCGCATCGAGCCCGCGCTGCGCATCGCCTTCACCGCCCCCGCGCCCACCGAAGCGCCGAAGCGCTTGGCCAGGCGCTCGGCCACGTTATCTTTCGGGGTGTAGTCGATGATGTCTTCGGCCTTCACCACCTCACGCGCCACGTAATCGAGGTTGCCCAGGTGGTCGACCAGGCCAAGCCTCACCGCTTCTTCGCCGTTCCAGAACAGGCCCGAGAAGGTGTCGGGCGAAACCTTGAGGCGCTTGCCGCGGCCTTCTTTCACCATTTGGATGAACTGCAGGTGAATCTGGTCGATCATGGTCTGGGTGTAGGCGCGGTGCTTTTCAGACATTGGGGTAAAGGGGTCGCCGATGCCTTTGTTGTCGCCCGCGGTGATGAGCCGGCGCTCGACACCGAGTTTTTCCATCGTGCCGGTGAAACCAAAGCCGTCCATCAGCACGCCGATCGAGCCGACGATGCTGGCCTTGTCGGCATAAATCTCGTCGGCCGCCACGGCGATGTAATACGCACCCGAGGCGCACGACTCTTCGATCACGGCGTAGACCTTCTTTTTGTGCAGCGCTTTCAGGCGGCGGATCTCGTCGTTGATGATGCCGGCCTGCACCGGGCTGCCACCGGGTGAATTGAAGCGGATCACCACGGCCAGCGCACCGCTGTCTTCAAACGCCGCCTTGAGCGCGGCCACCAGCACCTCGGCGCTGGCTTCGGTGTCGCTGGCGATCTCGCCGCGCACCTCAACCAGCGCGGTGTGCGGGCCGCTTGGCGCGGCCGCATGGTCGCGCGCGGTGAGCAAGGCCCAGAACGCCAGGGCTAACAAGGTCAGCCACATCAGGCGGAAGAACACACGCCAGCGCCGCTCGGCGCGGCGGTCGGCCAGGTAGTCGCGTGCAAACAGCGCGAGGGTCTGATCCCACACGGCCGGGGTGGATGCCGGAGTGACAGTGGGAGACATGGGCGCAGCATCTGCGGCCGGTGCGGCCGGTGCGGCCGCGGGCGAAATCTCGTCTTGGGGGTTCATGCGGGGAAGGCGGGTTGGGTGTCGCGGGAAGGATACCAATACACCTGCCCATCACGCTCGACCACCTGCAGCGCGGTCAGCTTGCCGCGGCCACACGGCCCGCCGACACAGCGCCCCTCGCGCGGCTCGTAGGTGGCGCCGTGGATGGAGCAGATGATGAATTCGCGGTCGCCGTCGAGAAACTCGCCGTGCTGCCAGTCCATCTCGGTGGGCACGTGCAGGCAACGGTTGAGATAAGCCACCACCTGGCCGTCGAAGCGCAACACAAAACCGCGCGCGGGCTCGCGGTAGTGCAACACGTCGAACACAAAGGCCGTGCCACGCTCGGCGAGCTGATCGGCCGCACACAGGTGCTGCGGCGGCGTGGCGGCTGGCGGCTCAAGCATGGCGGGCCAACCAGTCACTGAGGTCGGTCACCGAGTGCGCAATGTGCAGCGGCTGGAACGCGGCAAAACTCGCCGGTTCGTGCGCGCCATAGCTCACACCCACACTCGCCGCACCGGCATTGGCAGCGAGCTGCAAGTCGTGCGTGGTGTCGCCAATCATCAGCGTGCGCTCGGGCTCGACGCCAAACTCGCGCATCAGCTCAAGCAACATTTGCGGGTTGGGTTTGGAGGCGGTTTCATCGGCGGTACGGGTGGCATCGAACACACCACGCAACTCGACGGTGATGAGGGCTTCGTCCAGGCCCGCGCGCGACTTGCCCGTGGCCACCGTCAGCCAGTGGTTGCGTGCCTTGAGCGCTTTCAGCATGGCCAAGGTGCCGTCGAACAGCACGATCTCGTGCTGCTTGGCAAAGTAGTGGTGGCGGTAGCGGGTGCCGAGCTCGGGGTAACGCTCGCGCGGCAGGCCGGGCGCGGCGTGTTGCAGCGCTTCGACCAGGCCCATGCCGATCACATAACTTGCGTCTTTGTCACTGGGCACGGGCACGCCCAGGTCGGCACAGGCGGCCTGAATGCAACGGGCGATCAAGGCGGTGGAGTCGAACAGGGTGCCATCCCAGTCGAAGGCGATCAGGTCGAATTGGCGGGGTCGGGTCATGGTGTCAGCACGTCAATGAACGTTTCACATTCAGGGGGCAAGGGTGCCTCAAGCGTGATCTCCTCGCCCGTGGCAGGGTGCTCGAAGCGCAGGCGGCGGGCGTGCAAGAACATGCGGTCGAAGCGGTGGCCGCGCACCGCCTCCCCCTTGGCCAGGGCCTTGTTGACCGCGAAGTCGCCGTATTTTTCGTCGCCCACGATCGGGTGGCCTTCGTTGGCCAGGTGAACGCGAATCTGATGAGTGCGGCCGGTCTTGATGGTCACGTCGAGCAGGCTGAAGTTGGCAAACGTTTGCGCCACCCGCACCAGGGTGATCGAGCGTCGGCCGTCTTCATGGTCTGGGTCGACCGCGCGCACCCGGCGTTCACCTTCGGCGGTCAAAAACTTGTGCAGCGACACATCGATCACCTTGCGGCTGACCGGCCAGGCGCCGATCACGAGCGCGGCGTAGGTCTTGCCCGTCTCACGGCTGCGGAACTGCTCTTGCAGCGCCACCAGGGCCGCGCGCTTCTTGGCGATCAGCAACAGGCCCGAGGTTTCCTTGTCGAGCCGGTGCACCAGCTCCAGAAACTTGGCCGTGGGCCGCGCCTGGCGCAGCTGCTCGATCACGCCCGAGCTCACACCACTGCCGCCGTGCACCGCCACGCCGGCGGGTTTGTTGACGGCCATCAGGTGCTCGTCTTCATAAACGATGGGGAATTCGCGGGCCGGCGCGGCAGGGGCATCAGATTTATCAGCCACCCGAACCGGCGGGATGCGCACCAGGTCACCCAGCTCCAAACGTGTGTCGGCCGACGCCCTGCCCTTGTTGACCCGCACCTCGCCCGAGCGAATCACCCGGTAAACGTGGGTTTTGGGCACCCCTTTGAGCAGCTTGACCAAGAAGTTGTCGAGCCGCTGGCCCTGTGAGCCTTCGTCGATCTCGACCGTGTGCACCGCGGGCTTGGGCGCTGGCTTGCCGGTACTTGCTGCCGGCACAGCTTTGGCCCTTATAATGCGATGCACCACGTTTTCGCTGTAAGTGATTGATTTTTCTGAGTTTACGTCGCTAGAGCGGCCCACCACCCAGACAAGCACACGGTAAAACGCGGCGGCCATGCCGAAAGGCAGGCCACAAGGTGATGCAACGCACCCGGCGTACAGCGGGCCTGGCCCCCAAGTGACCAAGCAGCTGGTAGCCCCGTGCGGCAGAGAAACAAGAACGAACCCTGCCAAAAAGGTTTCCAGGCGGGAGACAAGCCACCGGGCCGGCGCCACAAGCGCGTTGAATACCGGTTGATGCCTCCCACCCGCGTCCAGCGATCAAATCGGATGTTGTTCCCGACCCCCACCCCTCACTGCCTCTCGCGCGCATGCCGCGCAGGCAGCGCCGTGGCCCGGTCTCGAACACGGGCCTCACAACCCACCCCTTTGCCCGCTGTCACGCATGCGCCAACGCTGCCTGACGGGCCACCGATCGACTGATCGGCAACCCGTCACCGCAGTCCAGGGCGATTCCTTCCGGTTCATTCACGTTTCTCGTGCATCGATGAGTCGCCTCTGAATTTTCAGTGGCGGCATGTTGAGTGAGCTGTTCACCGACCGCACAGCGGCGAGGGCAGCCAAGGAGCGCACATGAAACGCATGCTGATCAACGCGACACAGCAAGAAGAACGTCGCCTAGCCATCGTCGATGGCCAGAAGCTGATGGACTTCGAAACCGAAATCGAAGGCCGCGAACAACGCAAGGGCAACATCTACAAAGCGGTGGTGACCCGCGTCGAGCCTTCGCTCGAAGCCTGTTTTGTCGACTACGGCGAAGACCGCCACGGCTTCCTGCCGTTCAAGGAAATCTCGCGCAACTACTTCCGCGAAGGTGTGGACGTGCGCAGCGCGCGCATCCAAGACGCCATCAAGGAAGGTGACCAGCTGCTGGTGCAGGTTGAAAAAGAAGAGCGTGGCAACAAGGGCGCAGCCCTGACCACCATGGTCTCGCTGGCCGGCCGTTACCTGGTGCTGATGCCCAACAACCCGCGTGGTGGTGGTGTTTCGCGCCGCATCGAGGGTGAAGACCGCGAAGAGCTGAAAGAAAACCTCGACCAGCTCGAATACCCCAAGGGCATGAGCCTGATCGCCCGCACCGCCGGCATTGGCCGCACCGCGCCCGAGCTGCAGTGGGACTTGAACTACATGCTCAAGCTGTGGACCGCCATTGACGGCGCGGCACAAGCGGGCAAGGGCGCCTTCCTGATCTACCAGGAATCGTCGCTGGTGATCCGCGCGATCCGCGACTACTTCACCTCCGACGTCGGCGAGATCTTGATCGACACCGACGACATCTATGACCAGGCCCAGCAGTTCATGAGCCATGTGATGCCGGAGTCGGCATCCAAGGTGAAGCGCTACCGCGACGATGCGCCGCTGTTCAGCCGCTTCCAGATCGAGCATCAGATCGAAACCGCGTTCTCGCGCACGGTCAACCTGCCCTCGGGCGGCGCCATCGTGATCGACCACACCGAAGCGCTGGTGTCGGTCGACGTCAACTCGGCCCGCTCGACGCGCGGCTCCGACATCGAAGAGACCGCCACCCGCACCAACCTCGAAGCCGCCGATGAAATCGCGCGCCAGATGCGTTTGCGCGACCTGGGCGGCCTGATCGTGGTCGACTTCATCGACATGGAAGAGTCGAAGAACCGCCGCGACGTTGAAAACCGCCTGCGCGACGCGCTGCGCCAAGACCGCGCCCGTGTGCAGTTCAGCTCGATCAGCAAATTTGGCCTGCTGGAGTTGAGCCGCCAGCGCCTGCGCCCGGCACTGAGCGAAGGCAGCCACATCACCTGCCCACGTTGCAACGGCACCGGCCACATCCGCGACACCGAATCTTCGGCACTGCAGATCCTGCGCATGGTGCAAGAAGAGTCGATGAAGGAAAACACCGCCGCCGTGCACGTGCAGGTGCCGGTCGAAGTGACCAGCTTCTTGCTGAACGAGAAGCGCACCGAGATCACCAAGATCGAACTGAAGCAGCGCATCACCGTGCTGCTGGTGCCCAACAAACACCTGGAAACACCCAATTACCGCTTGGAGCGCCTGCGCCACGACGACCCGCGCCTGGAGAACCTGCAGGTCAGCTACTCGATGATCGAGGAGCCGGACGACGAGGTCGGCATCACCCGCCGCGAGAAGGCCAAGGCCAAACAAGAGCCGGTGATCAAGGGCGTCCTGCCCGAAACACCCGCACCGGTGACCGTGCCCAAGCCGGAGCCGGTCGCTGTGGCTCCCGCGCCCGTAGCCGCGCCGGTAGCAGCCGCACCCGCGTCGACGGGTGGCGGTTTCTTCGCCTGGGTGAAGAAGCTGTTTGCTGGCAGCGAGCCCGAGCCCGTGGTGAGCACACCGGCGGCCAAGCCTGCGGTGTCGACCGAAAAAGCCGATCGCGGCGAAGGCCGTGGTGACCGCAATGGCCGTGGCGGCCGGGGCGACCGCAACGGCCGAGGTGGCCGGGGTGAACGTGGTGACCGCGGCGGCGAGCGCGCCGAACGCGGTGGCGAGCGTGGCGGGCGTGACAGTGGCCGTGGCCGCCGCAACGAACGCGGCGACAACAAGCCCGACGAAGCCACCAGCGCAGCCGAAACCGCAGGCCGTGGTGAAGAACGCAGCCAACGCCCGGAAGCCCGTGGTGACGCACCCGAAGGTCGCGGCGAGCCGCGCCAGGAAGGCCGCCGTGGCCCACGCCCCGAGCGCAGCGAGCGTGGAGATCCGCGCCGCCCTGTGGGCCCCGCCCAAGCCGTGACCGATGAGGCCGCCGAGGTTCGCGCTTTCGTTGATACGGTGCCGGGTGGTGAAACCCCCGAGGCCCCTGCCGGTGAAGCCCAAGGCGAACGCCCGGGCCGCCGCCGCAACCGCCGTGGCGGGCGTGGTGGACGTGACCGTGACGAGGGCCACCAGGGCGAGTCGAACGAAGCCGCCGTGGCCGACAACGCACAAGCCGCTCTGCCGGCTGAAGCGATGAGCGACGTGTCGGAGCCGGTGTCGGCCGACGCTGAAGGCGCTGCGCCGGCTGCTGAGAGCGGTGAACGTGGCGAGCGTGACGGCCGCCGCCGCCGTGGTCGTGGTCGCGATCGCCAGCGCCGCGAAGAAGCTGGCGACGGCTCAGCCCCTGCGGAGGGCGCCGTTGCCGAAAACACGGCCACCGAGCCCGCGATGGACGCACCGCGCGGTGTGGTTGCTGCACAGGTGGATGAAGCTGCCGAAGCCGCACCCGTGACGGCTGTGGCCGAGCCAGCACCGGTGGTGGTCGCCGCCGCGCCAAACCCCGCCCCCGAGCCCGCCCCTGCGCCGACACCTGCCCCCGTGGCTGTGGTCGCGCCGGCACCGGCCCCGGTGGTGGTCGCTGCACCAGCACACCCAGAGGTGTTTGTTTTACAGACCGCACAACTGGAATCGGTCGCCGAATCGGCTGGCCTGCAGTGGGTGAACTCCGACACCGACAAGATCCGTGCGGTGCAAGAGGCGATGGCGCGTGAACCGAAGCCGGTGCACGTGCCGCGTGAGGCCAAGCCGGTCGCGGCCGTCGACGAAGGCCCGTTGGTGTTGGTGGAGACGCGCAAGGATCTCTCGCAGATCAAGCTGCCGTTCGAAACCGCGCAGGGGTCACAGCCCCAGGTCTGAGCGCGGCTTCAGTCCAACGAAAAAGGCGCACCTCGGTGCGCCTTTTTTCATGGCCGCTCGAAGCGCCTCAGGGCAAACGCTCCAGGGCACGCTGGTAGACAGCGTCGTGCATCAACTCGTCCCAGGTCATTGGTGCGGTCTGCGGCAGCAGCCGCAGGCGCCGCGCTTCGCTGTCGATGTCGGCTTGCCATTGGCCACTGGCAGCAGCTTCGCTCAAGCCGTCGAGCAAGCCGTCGACCGCCTTGCCACCATCTTGCGACTGGTTGCACAGCAAGACCATGTCGCAACCGGCGTTCAGCGCGGCCAGCGCGGCATCGACCTGGCCGCCTGCGACCTTGGCGCCTTCCATGCTCAGGTCGTCGCTGAAGATCGCGCCCGTGAAGCCGAGTTGCTGGCGAAGAATGTCTTTCAGCCAGCGCGGCGAAAAGCCGGCCGGGTGCATGTCAACCTTCGGGTAAATCACATGCGCCGGCATCACGCTGCTCAAGCTGGTACTCAGCCACTCGTAGGGCTTGGCGTCGTCGGCCAGGATGGCCTTGAGCGAACGTTTGTCGACCGGCACTTCGGTGTGGCTGTCAGCCTTGACAAAGCCGTGGCCAGGAAAATGCTTGCCGCAGTTGGCCGTGCCCGACAGCAGCAAGCCGTGCATCAGGCTCTTGGCCAGCACCGCAACCACACGTGCATCTCGGTGAAAGGCTCGGTCGCCGATGACGCTGGAGCCACCGTGGTCGAGGTCGAGCACGGGCGTGAAACTGAGGTCGACGCCACAGGCGCGCAACTCGGCGCCGAGCACGAAGCCGGCCGCGGTGGCCGCGTCGGTGGCGGTGAGCGCGTCGCGCATCCACAGCTCACCCAGCGCGCGCATCGGCGGCAGGTGGGTGAAACCGTCGGTGCGAAAGCGCTGCACGCGGCCTCCTTCATGGTCGACGCTGATCAGCACATCGGAGCGGATGGCCTTGATCTCGGCCGCCAACTCGGTGAGCTGCTGGCGGTTCACCCAGTTGCGGGCAAAGAAGATCAGCCCGCCGGTGAGCGGGTGCTTCAAGCGGCGGCGGTCATCAGCGTTGAGGGTGGTGCCGGCAATGTCGAGCACCACGGGGGCGTGTGGGGTCATGTCGTTCATCTTTCGTTGCAACAGATCACGTCGCGGCTTGATGGATGCAACGCAGGTAAGCGCGCACGGTTTCTGTCATGCCCAATTCCAGCGTGTCGGCAACCAGCGCATGGCCGATCGACACCTCTTGCACGCCGGGCACGGCGCGCAAAAAGTCAGCCAGGTTGGCGCGGTTCAGGTCGTGGCCGGCGTTGATGCCCAGGCCTTCACGCAGGGCCGCCTCAGCCGTGGCGGTAAACGCCGCCAGCACGGCAGGCGCCTCGGGCGTGCCGTGAGCGCGCGCATAACTTTCGGTGTACAGCTCGACCCGATCCGCTCCCACCTGGCGCACAGCGCCCATCACATCAGGCAACGGATCCATGAACAGGCTGACACGAATGCCCAACGCCTTGGCCTCGGCGATCAGCGGCGAGAGGCGCGCCGCGTCTGCGGGGAAGGGCCAGCCGTGGTCGGAGGTCGGTTGTGATTCGTCGTCGGGCACGAAGGTGCACTGGTGCGGCGTTTGGCCCTTGGCAGCCAGCTGGCGTAGCAGGTCCATCAGGTTGTGCAAGGGGTTGCCTTCGACATTGAACTCGGCCTGAGGCCATTGCTGCATGAGCTCGGACAACTCGAACACATCGTGCGTGCGGATGTGGCGCTGATCTGGCCGCGGGTGGATGGTGATGCCCTGCGCACCGGCCTGCAGCGCCAGCTCGGCCAGGCGCGTGACGCTCGGAAAGTTGAGCGGGCGGCGGTTGCGAATTTGCGCCACCAGGTTCACGTTGACCGACAGCGCGGTGCGGCCACGGTGGGCGTCGAGGCCGGTGGTGAGCAAGGGGTTCATGGCGTGTGCGTTGCGTGCGTGGTGCGTGCGTTAGCGGTCGAGGGCCTGCACGTCGAGCATGAGCTGGCGCGTGCGCAGGAGAGACGAGCCAAGATGATAGTGAAGCAAGCCGCGCAAGACCGTCTTCAGCTCGGGCAAGGCCTGCGTGCAAGCTTGTTGCAGCGCCGCCAGGCTGCCATGCTCCAACGCGGCCTGCAGGCCGATCAGCACCTGGCCCGGCAAAACGGCGTCACCTGCGCGTGGCGCACCCACACCGGCTTCGGCCAACAAGGTGTAGCGGCGCTCACCGCTCACCGCCTCTTGGGTCAGCGTCACCAGGCTGAGGTCGGGCAGCAGGCCGATCTCTTTCAGCAGCGCAACCTCGAAGGCGCGCAACGCTGCTTCATCGTTGCGGCCCAAAGCCGACAAGGTGCTTGCATACACGTCAAACAGCGCCGCGTGCGGGTCACCCCGCGCCAGCAGCTTCATCAGCAGCTCATTGAGGTAAAAACCGCTGAACAAGGCCGCACCGGTGAGCATGGCGGCCCCACCGGCCCATTCGGCGGCGCGCAAGGTCTGCACCTCACTCGTCGGCTCACCCGCCGCATCGGTCTTGGGCGCACGCCCCAGCGACACCTGGATGCGCTGGAACGGCAACAACACCGATCGCAGCTGCGAGTACGGCCGTTTGGCGCCTTTGGCGACAACGGCCAATCGTCCCTGCTCGCGGGTGAAGAGATCGAGGATCAGGCTGGATTCGCTCCAGTCGTAGCGGTGGAGCACGTAGGCCGCCAGCGTGGCTGGCGCGCGTGGAGCCCGCGTTGCCATGGAGGCCTTATTCGTAGCCGTAGCTGCGCAGATGTTCTTCGTTGTCGGCCCAGCCCGAACGCACCTTGACCCAGATCTCGAGGAACACCTTGGCATCCAACAAGCGCTCGAGTTCCTGGCGTGCTTCGGAGCCGATGCGCTTCAAACGCTCGCCTTCGTTGCCGATCACCATGCCCTTGTGGGCGTCACGCTCCACGATGATGGTGGCGGCGATGCGGCGCAGGTTGCCTTCTTCTTCGAACTTGTCGATGACGACGGTCGAGGTGTAGGGCAGCTCGTCGCCGGTCAGGCGGAAGAGTTTTTCGCGGATCAACTCACTGGCCAGAAAACGATCGCTGCGGTCGGTGAGCGCGTCTTCGTCGTAGAACCACGATTGATGTGGCAGGTAGGGCTTGACGATGTCGAGCAGGCGCTGCACGTCGGCGTCTTTTTTCGCCGTGAGCGGCACGAACTCGGCAAATGCGTGGCGGTCTTGCATGCCCTTGAGCCAAGGCACGAGGTCGGCGCGGCGATGCACGGCGTCGAGCTTGTTGGCAATCAGGATCACCGGCTTGTCGGGCGGCATCAGGGCCAGCACCTTGGCGTCGTCCAGCCCGAAACGGCCAGCCTCGACCACGAACAACACCATATCGACGTCGCCCAACACACCATGCACCGTGCGGTTGAGGTTGCGGTTGAGCGGCGCGCTGTGTTTGGTCTGGAAGCCGGGGGTGTCGACAAACACAAACTGGCTGTCGCCGACCGTGCGGATGCCCGTGATGCGATGGCGCGTGGTCTGCGCCTTGGCCGAGGTGATGCTCACCTTCTGGCCCACCAGGGCATTGAGCAGCGTCGACTTGCCCACGTTGGGGCGGCCAACGATGGCAACGAGGCCGCAGCGAGTTGCAGCGCTTGGTGTCGAGCCTTCGGGCTCGTGGGGTTCAGTCATGGGGTTATGAGCGCAAGGCGCTGCCGGGTTTGTCGCTGGCTTTCAGCGCCACCAGCATGCGGCGGGCGGCTTCCTGCTCGGCCACACGGCGTGAGCGGCCTTCGCCGGTTTCAGCCAGGCTCAGGGCGGGCACCCCGCATTCAACCTCGAAGGTTTGCGCATGGGCCTGGCCGCGGGTGCTGGTGATGCGGTAGGTGGGCACCGGCAGGCGGCGCGCTTGCAGCCACTCCTGCAGCTCGGTCTTGGCGTCTTTGGTCCAGCTTTCGATGTCGGTGCTGACGATGACCTCGCCGAACAGGCGCTGCACCAGCGCACGGGCGGGGTCGAAGCCACCATCGAGGAAGGTGGCGCCGATAATGGCTTCGAGTGCGTCAGCCAGGATGGACGGGCGCTGGGCACCGCCGCCGCGCGCTTCACCTTCGCTCAGGCGCAACACCTCGGGCAGGCCAATCACGACGGCCACTCGGTGCAGCGTGTCTTCGCGCACCAGGTGGGCGCGCACACGGGTCAGGTCGCCCTCGTCGGAGCCGCCGAAACGCTCGAACAGCAGCGCACTGATGGCCAGGCTGAGCACAGCATCGCCCAGAAACTCAAGCCGCTCGTTGTGGTCGGAGCTGAAGCTGCGGTGTGTGACAGCGCGGCTCAGCAGCTCGGGTTCGGCAAAGCGATGCCCCAGGCGTTGTTGCAGTGCGGTCAGGCGTGCGTCCACAAACATTCGGCTCGGCTCGGGCGTGGCCCTACTTCGAGCGCCCCT
>JBKJJF010000050.1:0-4975 GCA_046598195.1 Rhizobacter sp.
GGCGAGCATTTGCAACGACGAGTGGGGGTGTTTTGGCGCGATGAGCGGGCATGAGCGAAAAACTCTCAGGCTCTCAGGGCTCGGAGTGCACCGTGTTGCTGCCATCGGTGCGCTCCAGCCAACGCTGCACGGTGGCAAACAGCTTGTGCGGGTTCACCGGCTTCTCGACAAAATCGTTCATGCCGGCGGCGAGGCAGCTTTGCCGGTCTTCGCTGAAGGCGTTGGCGGTCATGGCCACGATGGGCACCTGCTCGTAGTGGGGAAGGGAGCGAATTCTTCGTGTGGCTTCGAGCCCGTCCATCTCGGGCATGTACATGTCCATCAGGATGAGGTCGTAGACCGTGCGGGTCGCCATCTCGACCGCCTGCGTTCCGGTCATGGCCAGCTCGAAGTGCAGGCCTGCACCCGCCAGCAGCTCTTGCGCCACCAGCTGGTTGACCAAATCGTCTTCCACCAGCAGCAGCTTGCGGCGGCTGTAGTCGTGCGAGCGCATGAACTCGCGCAAGGCCTGGGCACCCATGGGTCGTGGTGCAGTGGGTGCCGAGTTGGTGCTTTGCAGCCAGGCTGTGAACCAGAACGTGCTGCCCTGGCCGAGCGTGCTGTTCACGCCGGCCTCGCCGCCCATCAGTTTCGCCAGCCGGCCGGTGATGGCCAGGCCCAGACCCGAGCCGCCGTAGCGGCGTGTGGTGGAGCTGTCGGCCTGTTCGAAGGCGGTGAAGAGCCGCGCCAAGGACTCGGGTGCGATGCCGATGCCGGTGTCGACCACTTCGAAGCGAGCCAGCAGCTTGCCGTCTTGTTGCTCAAGCACGTGGGCGCTCAGCGTGATGCTGCCTTGCTCGGTGAACTTGACGGCGTTGCTGAGGTAGTTGACCAGCGCCTGGGTCAGCCGCGTGCGGTCGCCCACCAGGGCGGTGGGCAGAGCGCTCAAGTTGATGTGCAGGGCCAGGCCTTTGGTTTGCACACGCTCGGCCACCAGGCTTTCGACGCCGTGCTGCAGGTCGCTCAGCGTGAAGGCTTCGTGCTCCAGCGTGAGCTTGCCCGACTCGGCTTTGGCGATGTCGAGGATGTCGTTGACGATCGAAAGCAGGTGCGACGAAGCGATCTCGATGCGATCAAGCCGCTCGGTCTGTTTGGTGTCGGTGCTGTCGCGCCGCATCAGGTAGGCCATGCCCACGATGGCGTTCAAGGGGGTGCGTATCTCGTGGCTCATGTTGGCCACAAATTCACTTTTGCTGCGGTTGGCCTCTTCGGCGCTCAGCTTGGCCTGCAGCAGGGCGTCTTCGTGCTGTTTGTCCAGGGTGATGTCGCGCAGCATGCCCATCACCCGGCCGTCGCTGAGTTGCCTTGCCACCACCTCACCCGTGAAGACGCTGCCGTCCCTGCGCTTCATGCGACGCTGCGCGGTGGCCACCCCGCCGCTGGCGTACACGGCGCGTGTGGCCGCAAGGCGCGGCAGCTCCTCGTCACTCACGACGGCTCGAATGCTCAAGCCGATCAGTTCGGGCGGTGTGTAGCCCAGCATCTGCGCCCCGGCGGCATTGACGTCAACAAAATTTTCGCGCTCATCACTCACGAAGATGCCATAAGCAGCCTGCTCGACAAGGCCGCGGTAGCGTTCTTCACTCGCCTGCAACTTGCGCTGGGTTTGCGACACCGTCAGGCTGCTCAGGCCGATGGTGAAGATGATGTTGAACAGCGTGACGTTGGCGATCACCACCGTCTCCATCAGGCGAGCCGCCAGTGCCCACTCCGGGCCGAGGGGTGCCAAGGGCCCCAGTGCGGCGCGCACGCCCAGCGCCAGACCCGTCAGCAAATGCACCAGGCCGATGGCGATCAGCATGGCGCGATCGGGGGCCTTGCGCGACGCCGGTGCCAGCAGCACATGGGCCGACAGCAGGTGCAGCCCGCACAGCACGAATGAGGCGATCGATTGACGCCATACCGGATCGGGCTGCACCGCGCTGAAGTAAGTCAGCGGCGCGGCCATCAGCAAGGCGGCCGGGATGTCCCACCGCGGGCCCCGGGGCTTGCCCAGGTAGAGGCGGTGGCCAAAGTAGATCCAGACCCGGCCTGCCACGCCGACGGCATTGGCCAGAACGAAGGTGACCCACCCGGGGCCACCGCCCCACAGCCCGAACAGCAGGAAGGCCAGGGCCCCGAGCCCCGCCCCCCAGGCCCAGGCGCGCACGGCGGGTTCGCCACGGGATTTGAGGTTGACGAGCAGCACCGCAAAAGCCAGCAACAGGCTGCTGAAGAGGGCGAGCATGACCAGGGTGCGGAATTCAAACATGGCCGATGTCGGGGGCCCGGTTGGCGGTTCGCCAGTCTGACATCGGCGGCAGCACGTGGGGTGCCCAATTTGTTGATATGCCCGCGCCGCTCCCGCGTCGGCCGAGGTGGGCGGGCTCGCGGCTGTGGGCGTGGTTGAAGAGGCGGCGCAAACCGCATACCGCATACCACTGCACCCATCCCGGCGGAGTGCTTCGGGTAAGGTGCGCGGGTCCACGGAGACCACCATGTCCATTGTTTCCCCCGTTTCAATCTGGCAACTTGCCTGGCGCCAGATGGCGCGCGACTTTCGTGCCGGTGAGCTGCGCTTGCTGGTGGTGGCGGTGACGCTGGCCGTCGCGGCGTTGAGCGCGGTTGGCTTCTTCGCTGACCGCCTCAACCACGGCCTGGCGCGTGATGCGCGCCAGCTGCTGGGCGGTGACGCCATCGTCGCCAGCGACCAGCCGCTGCCCGCGGCCTTTGCCGACAAGGCACGTGCGCTTGGCTTGAAGACCGCCAACACGACCGGCTTCCCCAGCATGGGCCGGGCGAGCGACAACAAGGGCGGCGCCACCAAGCTGGTGGCCGTCAAGAGCGTGACCGAGGCCTACCCGCTGCGCGGCACGCTGCGCTTGGCCGACGCACCCGGCGGCGTGGCGCGCGCAGCGACACAAGGCCCGGCGCGTGGCACGGTGTGGGTCGATGCACCGCTGCTCGAAGGCTTGCAGCTCGGCATCGGCGACGAGCTGCTGCTGGGGGACGCGCGCCTGAAGATCGGCGCCATCATCCTGATCGAGCCCGACCGCGGCGCCGGCTTCATGAGCTTCGCGCCGCGTGTGATGCTCAACCAGGCCGACCTGCCGGCCACTGGCCTGGTGCAACCCGCCAGCCGTGTGACCTACCGTTTGGCCGTGGCCGCGCCAGGCAACAACAACAACGACACGCCAGTGCGCGAATTTGTGGCCTGGGCCGATGCGCAGGTGAAGAGCCAGTCGCTGCGCGGAGTGCGCGTCGAGTCGCTGGAAAGTGGCCGCCCCGAGATGCGCCAGACGCTTGACCGCGCCGAGAAGTTTCTCAACCTGGTGGCGCTGCTCGCTGCATTGCTCGCAGCCGTCGCCGTGGGCATTGCGGCCCGCGACTTTGCCAACCGCCACCTCGACGACTGCGCCATGCTGCGTGTGCTCGGCCAACCCCAGCGCACGATCGCACTGCAGTACCTGATCGAGTTCGCCTTCGTCGGCCTGCTCGCCAGCGCGGCCGGGGTCGTGCTGGGCTATGCGGTGCATTACGTGTTTGTGTACCTGCTGGCCGGGCTGGTGAATGCCGGCCTGCCTGCCGCCACCGGCTGGCCGGCCTTGTTTGGTCTGGGTGTGGGCTTCACCTTGCTGATGGGCTTTGGCCTGCCACCGGTGCTGCAGCTCTCGCAAGTGCCGCCGCTGCGGGTGATCCGCCGTGACGTGGGCGCGCTGAAGCCGGCATCGATCGCCGTGCTGGGCGCCGGTGCGCTGGGGTTTGTCGCGTTGCTGCTGGCGGTGTCGTCCGACCTGAAGCTGGGGCTGATCGCGGTGGGTGGTTTTGCCGTGGCGGTGGCGGTGTTTGCGGTTCTGTCGTGGCTGGCGGTGCAGGCCTTGCGGCGTGCGGTGCCCGAAACACGCGCACCACGCTGGCTGGTGCTGGCCACACGCCAGATCGCGGCGCGGCCGGCGTTTGCGGTGTTGCAGGTGTCGGCCTTGAGCGTGGGCCTGCTCGCGCTGTGCCTGCTGGTGCTCTTGCGCACCGACCTCATCTCCAGCTGGCGCCAGGCCACACCACCTGACGCGCCCAACCGATTTGTGATCAACGTGCAGCCCGAGCAGGGCGAGGCCTTTCGGGCCCGGCTGCGCGCCGAGGGTGTGGCCAAGTTCGACTGGTACCCGATGATCCGCGGCCGCTTGATTGCCATCAACGGCCAGCCGGCCTTGACCGAGGCCTTCACCGACGAGCGCGCCAAACGTTTGCTCGACCGCGAATTCAACCTGAGCCACAGCGCCGCGCTGCCGCAGCACAACCTGGTGACCGGCGGCAAGTGGGTGGCCGAAGAGAAGGGTGGTTTGAGTGTGGAAGAAGGCCTGGCCGAGACCTTGAATCTCAAGCTCGGTGACCAGTTGCGTTTCGACGTGGCCGGCATGGTGGCCGAGGGCCGCATCACCAGCCTGCGCAAGGTTGACTGGGGCTCGATGCGGGCCAACTTCTTCGTGATGTTTCCGACCGCGCAGATGGTCGACGTGCCGGCGAGCTACATCGCTGCCTTTCGAGCGCCTGCGACGGCGGGCTTCGACAACGCGCTCAGCCGCGAGTTTCCCAACATCACCAATGTGGATGTGTCGGCGTCGATCAACCAGATTCAAGGTGTGCTCGACCAGGTGGTGCGGGCGGTGGAGTTCTTGTTCACCTTCACCCTGGCGGCGGGGCTGGTGGTGTTGTTTGCCGCGGTCACCGCCACGCGTGAAGCGCGCGCGCGCGAGTTTGCGGTGATGCGCGCGCTCGGTGCCAGCGGCAAGCTGCTGGCGCAGGTGCAACGCGCCGAGCTGCTGGGGGTGGGCGCGCTGGCGGGTTTTCTCGCGTCGATCGCCGCCATGGCCGTCGGTTGGGCGCTGGCGCGGTACGTGTTCCAGTTCAGCTGGAATGCGTCGCCTTGGGTGCCCTTGGTGGGCAGTGTGGCCGGGGC
>JBKJJF010000147.1:0-2204 GCA_046598195.1 Rhizobacter sp.
GACTTCATGCACGAGGGTGATGTGTACGTGCTGCCCTGCGTGTGGGCCGCCGATGGCGACGTCGACGGGCTGCCGCAGATGATCATGGAAGCCATGGCCAGCGGCCTGCCGGCGATCAGCACACGCCTGGTCGGCATTCCCGACCTTCTCCACCACGAAGACACCGGCTTGCTGGTCGAGCCCAACAACCCGACGCAACTCGCCGATGCGATGGCGCGCTTGATGCACGACGCCGCGCTCGCGGTTCGTTTGTCCGAGAGTGGCCGACGCCTGCTCAAGCAAACCTTCGACCTCAACCACTGCCTTGAGCCGCTGATCGACAAGTTTCGACAGAGCCTGGCCCAAGCCGCGCCGGGCCAGCGTGCCGCCGGCTTGCAAGCACAACAAAACAGGGTCGCCTCATGATCATTTCGCAAACCCCGTACCGCGTGAGTTTTGCCGGTGGCGGCACCGACCTGCCGGCCTTCTACCGCCAGGAATACGGCGCGGTGTTGTCGATGGCCATCGACAAGCACATGTACGTGACGGTGAGCCCGCGTTTCGAGAAGACCACCCGCGTGGCCTACACCAAGGTCGAAATAGCCGACTCGGTGAACGACATCCAGCACGAGCTGGTGCGCGAAGCACTGAAGCTTACCGGCCTCGGCCGCCACATCGAGATCACCACCGTGGGTGACGTGCCTTCGGGCACCGGCATGGGCTCGTCGAGCTCGCTGACTGTGGGTGTGCTGCAGGCGCTGTATGCCTACAAGGGCCAGATCATCAGCGCGAAAAACGTCGCTGAGCAGGCCTGCCAGATCGAGATCGACATCCTCGGCAAACCGATCGGCAAACAAGACCAGTACGCCGCCGCCTTTGGTGGCCTGAACTACATCCGCTTCAACTCAGACGACACGGTCGACGTGGAGCCGGTGCCTGCGCCGCGCGAAACCATGCAGGAGTTGTCGAGCCGCATGATGCTGCTCTACACCGAGCAGCAGCGTGACGCCGATGGCATCTTGAAGCGCCAGAGCGAAGGCACCAAGGACCGCATGCCGGTGCTGCGCGAGATGCGCGACCTGGCGCAGGAGATGCGCGTGGCCATCACCGGCGCCAATGGGCTCGATGAGTTTGCCCGCCTGCTTCACCACGGCTGGGAGCTGAAACGCTCGCTGGGTTTTGGCATCAGCATGGAGCGGGTCGACTCTTGGTACGAACAGGCACGCAAGCTCGGCGCCCAAGGCGGCAAGCTGCTGGGCGCGGGTGGTGGCGGCTTCTTGCTGCTGCTGGCTCCGAAGGAGCGGCACAGCATGATCCGCGAGGCTTTAGGCCACCCGCGCGAACTCACGCTCGACATCGACCGCCGTGGTGGCCGTGTCATCTTCATCAGCGACCATCAACGTCTTCTTCACAATCAATGACCACACAACCAGTGATCACAGAGGCGAACACGTGAGAGTTCTCATCACCGGCGGGGCCGGCTTCATCGGCTCCCACACCGCCGACGCGCTGCTGCGCGAGGGTTATCAAGTGCGCGTGCTCGACTCGCTCGAAGAGCCGGTGCACCCGGGCCACGCCGTGCCGGCGTACCTGGATTCGCGCATCGAGTTCATTCGTGGGGATGTGCGCGACGCGACCGTGCTGCTCGACGCGCTGCGCGGCTGCGACTATGTTTACCACCTGGCCGCGTTTCAAGACTACCTGCCCACCTTCAGCCGCTTCTTCGACGTCAACGTCACCAGCACCGCGCTGATCTATGAGCTGATCGTGCGCGAGAAGCTTCCGGTGAAGAAAGTGATCGTCGCCTCCAGCCAGGCGGCCTTGGGCGAAGGCCTGTACCACGACGCAAACGGCAAGGCTGTGCTGCCCGATATCCGCCCGACCGAGCAGCTGGAGCGCGGTCTGTGGGATGTGCAAGCCCCGGCCGGTTTCGCCGGGCCGCTGCAATGGCAGCGCACCGACGAAACCGTGGCCAACCCGCAGAACCAATACGGCCTGTCCAAGATCGCCGAAGAGCGTGTGGCGCTGTCGCTGGGCAAACGGTATGGCATCCCGAGCGTGGCCATGCGCTACTCCATCGTGCAGGGCCCGCGCCAGAGTTTTTACAACGCCTACAGCGGTGCCTGCCGTGTGTTCAGCTTGAGCTTCCACCTCGGCCGCGAGCCGATGATCTACGAAGACGGCCAGCAGGTGCGCGACTTTGTGAACGTGCAAGACGTGGTCGA
>JBKJJF010000218.1:0-5499 GCA_046598195.1 Rhizobacter sp.
GGAGCCGCGCTCGGTCTTGCCCGAGCGCAGGGCGTCGATCGCCTTGTTGCGCACGATGTTGATCAGCCAGGTCATGGGCGTGGCCACGACGGGGTTGTAGCCACTGGCGCTGTGCCAGACGTTCATGAAAGCTTCCTGCAGCACCTCTTCGGCGCGGTCTCTGTTGTTCAATATACGGAAGGCGACGCTCAACAGATGCGCGCAGGTGGCGCGATAAAGCCGCTCGAACGCCGCCCGGTCATGCAAGGCGATGCGTGACAGCAGGGTGGGCAAGTCGTGGTTCATGACGACCCCTCGTCCGGCGAGTACGCCCAACGATCCCCCGAGGGGATGGCGGGCCGGCTTGGGGCGGCCCGGCGCTCGGCCCGCGCGCAGGTGGATGCAGGGTGTCTCATGGCCGGCGAGTCTACAATCGCGCCCCCCTCGCGTGACCCCGCACCTTCATGTATTGCGCCATCGATTTCGGCACTTCCAATTCGGCCATTGCGATTCCCCATCAGGGCGAGATGCGCCTGGTGGAGCTGGAGCCGGGCCAGCGCACCATGCCCACCGCGGTGTTCTATTACGTTGAAGGGCCGGAGACGAATGGCCCGCCGCGTGCCTTTGGCCGCGCGGCGCTGGCCGCGTATGTTGATGGGGTCGACGGGCGGCTGATGCGCTCGATGAAAAGCATTCTCGGCAGCAGCCTGGTCGAGCAGACCACCGACGTGGGCGGTGGCCGGGGTGTGAAGTACCTCGACATCATCGCCGGCTACCTGTTGCACCTGAAAACGCTGGCCGAACGCCAGGCGGGCCAGCGCATCGATCAGGTGGTGTTGGGGCGGCCGGTGTTTTTTGTCGACGACGAGCCCGAGCGTGACGCCCAGGCGCAGGCCGCGCTCGAATCGGCCGCCCGCGCGGTGGGTTTTCGCGAGGTGCATTTCCAGTACGAGCCGATCGCCGCGGCCTTCGACTTCGAACAAAGTGTGAGCCGCGAGCAGGTGGTGTTGGTGGCCGACATCGGCGGCGGCACGTCTGACTTTTCGGTGGTGCGGGTGGGCCCGCAACAGGCCAAGCGGCTCGAACGCAAAGGCGACATCCTTGCCAACCACGGTGTGCACATTGCCGGCACCGACTTTGACCGCCGGGTCGAGCTGGCCAGCATCCTCGGTGAGTTTGGCTACGGCGCTTTCGGCCCCAGCGTCAACGGCGCGCCGGCGCGCGAGGTGCCCAGCGCGGTGTATTTCGACCTCGCCACCTGGCACCTGATCAACAGCGTCTACAACCCGCAGCGGGTGGCCGAGCTGCGGCAGATGCGCTCGTTTTATGCCGACGCACAACACCACCAGCGCCTGATGACCGTGGTGACCGAGCGCCTCGGCCACGAGCTGGCCTCACGCGCCGAAGCCGCCAAGATCAGCGTGGCCGAAGGCGGCCACACCCGCATCGACCTGGGCCACGTGGAGCGCCACCTGGCGGTGATGCTGACCGAAGGTGAAGCGGTGCAGGCGATCGAAGCTGACCTGGCGCGCATCGTCGATGCGGCGCGTGCCACGGTGGCACAAGCCGGCTTGCAGCCGGAGCAGATCGACGCGCTCTATTTCACCGGCGGCTCGACCGGTTTGCGTTTGTTGGCTCAGCAGATCGCAGCCGCATTCCCACACGCGCAGGCGGTGCGTGGTGACCGTTTTGCCAGCGTGGCCACCGGCCTGGCGCTGCATGCGCAGCGCTGGTTCACACGCGGCGCCTGATCAGTGGCGGCGCGGCGGTGGCCGCCGCTTGGGCGCCGTGGGGGCGGCCGGTTGCGGGCGGCCCACATCGGCCAACAGCAGCGTGGCGCGCACCAGGCACTCCACGGCCTCGGCCAGGTCTTCGGGGGGCTCCAGGGTTTCGATCTCTTCGAGCAGGTCGTCAGCGTCTTCCAGGTCGTCGGCATCGAGGTGCCGGTACAAGAGCGCGAGTGGTTCGGTGAGCGCTTGGGCGTCGCCCCGCATCAGCTCGGGGAATAGCTCCATCGCCGTCGCAAAACCCGCCACCCAGGGGTAGACCGCGTCCACCTCCGAGGGCTCGTCGTCTTCACCTTCCAGCTCGAACACCAAGGGGTCGAACCACTGGCGGCGTGAGATCGCGTCGTTCAGCTCGGCATGGCGGCGTTGTGCCAGTTCATGCAAGCGTGTGGCATCAAATCCGCGCGGCAAAACGCGGCCATCGGCATCGGTGATGTGCGGCAGCCAGCGGCTGGTGGGCACACGGGTCGGCTGCACCAGCAGGCCACACAAAAAACCGTCGAGCATGCTCACGTCCAGCGGCTCCAGGGGCGCGGGCACGGTGTCGAGGAGAGCCTGCAACTCGTCAAGCTCGTGTTCGTTCAGCGGTGCGTTCAAGGGGCGGTGAAAGGTCGACATGCCGGCATTGTCGCGCCACGCCCCCCAAAAGGGGGTGACGTCAAAACATGAGACGCCGACACAGCAGATTCAACGCAAACGCAGGCGCCATGCGGGGTGGCGCGAAGCACCCGCGCACGGTTGCTACAAAGCGTGTCAAAACCGTCCCTCGTATTGGGGATGGTTTGCGCCCACTCCGCACGACTACAGTTTCTCTTGTGCTGTCACACGGGGTCTTCACAGACCGCGAGGTACAAGGTTCAAATCGTCGGAGCGCTGAATAAAAATAACGCGCCAAAGAATCGATAGAACCGCAACGGTCCCAACGACGTCCCTCAGAGGACTTGAATGCCCACCCCTTACCGGGTGGGCTTTTTTTTGCCTACGCGGCGAAGCCCGCGCTCAAAGCCTGCCGCAGGTGCGCCACCAACGCCTGCACCGCCTTCGGTGTGGTGGGGCTCCAGGGGTGCATGGCGTAGATGGCGTCACCGAACACGCCGACCGGCCGCCACGTGGGCAGCAGCACTTGCAAACGTTTGGCGTGCACGGCCTGCGCGGCGCTGAAGTCGGGCAACAAGGCGATGCCCTGGCCGGCGAGCGCCGCATCGCGCAGCACCTCGCTGTTGTTCGCGCGCAGTGGCCCTTGCACGGTGACGCTCACCCGCTCGGGCTCACCACGCAGGCCACGCTCAAACTGCCACACCGAAGGGCCGGTGCGCAGGTAGGGCAGGCAGGCGTGGTTCGCCAGCTCGCTGGGGTGGGTGGGTGTGCCCTGCCGCTTGAGATAAGCGCTGCTCGCCACCAGCAGCGAGCGTGAGGCGCAAAGCTTCCAGGCCACGTGGTTGTCGGGTGGGGCGCTGGTGTGGCGCACCGCGAGATCGAACCCTTCATGCGCCAGGGTCAGCAAACGGTCTGACAGGTCGAGCTCAACGCGCACCTGCGGCTGCTCACGCAAAAAACTCCCGAGCAGCGGCGCCACATGCTGGCGGCCCAGCGCCACCGGCGCCGTCACACGCACCAGGCCGCGCGGCTGGGTGGCGTTGTCGCGGGCTTCGCCCACGCTGCGTGCGATGTGGGCAAAACTCTCGGCGGTTTGTTCCACCAGCCGCTGGCCGGCGTCGGTGAGGCGCACCGAGCGGGTGGTGCGCTGCACCAGGGTCTGGCCGACCGCACGCTCCAGGTCGGTGATGCGCTGGCTCACCGCGGCCTTGGACATTCCCAGCCGTTGCGCCACCTGCGTGAAGCTGCTCAGCTGGGCCAGCAGCGCGAGCGTGTGCACCTGTGGCCACAGCAGGTCGATGCGTTGTTCGGGCGGCGCGGGTGAAGCAGGCATTGGGTGCAATTGAAGCCGGTTGATTGTTCAGTTTAACGAACAATGTAGTCACGCCAACGTGGTTGGCAGGGCCATCGTGCAGGCCTAGACTGGGCTTCATCGCGACACACCGGAGACCACACCATGGGCGCACCTGCACCGTTTGCCACCACCCACGACGTAGGGCATTTCATCAACGGCGTGGCCATCGAGTCGCGCAGCGGGCGCAGCCAGCCGGTGTTCAACCCGGCCACTGGCGCGGTGGCTCGCCAGGTGGCACTGGCCAGCGTCGACGAGGTGAATGCGGCGGTGGCCGCCGCGCAGGCTGCGTTCCCCGCCTGGGCCGACACACCGCCGATTCGCCGAAGCCGGGTGATGTTCAAGTTTCTGGAGCTGATGAACCGCCACCGCGACACGCTCGCCGCGATGATCACCGCCGAACACGGCAAGGTGTTCACCGATGCGCAGGGTGAGGTGAGCCGAGGCATCGACATCATCGAATTTGCCTGCGGCATCCCGCAGCTGCTGAAGGGCGACTACACCGAGCAGGTCTCCACCGGCATCGACAACTGGACGATGCGCCAGCCGCTGGGTGTGGTGGCCGGCATCACGCCGTTCAACTTCCCGTGCATGGTGCCGTGCTGGATGTTCCCGGTGGCCATCGCGGCCGGCAATGCTTTCATTCTGAAGCCGAGCGAGCGTGACCCTTCGGCTGCGATTTTCATGGCCCAGCTGCTGACAGAAGCCGGCCTGCCTGACGGCATTTTCAACGTGGTGCAAGGCGACAAGCTCGCGGTCGACACGCTGCTCACCCACCCCGATGTGAAGGCGGTGAGCTTCGTTGGCTCCACGCCGATTGCGCAGTACATCTATGAAACCGGCGCTCACCACGGCAAGCGGGTGCAGGCCCTGGGCGGCGCCAAGAACCACATGGTGGTGATGCCCGACGCCGACCTGGAGCAAACCGTTGACGCACTGATCGGCGCCGGCTACGGCTCGGCCGGCGAGCGCTGCATGGCCATCAGCGTGGCGGTGGCGGTGGGTGACGTGGCCGACCAGCTGGTGCCCGCACTCGCGGCCCGCGCCAAGACACTGAAGATCAAGAACGGTATGGAGCTCGACGCCGAGATGGGCCCCATCGTCACGCGCCAGGCGCTGGAGCGCATCACCGGCTACATCGAGCACGGGGTGGGTGAAGGTGCCCAGCTGGTGGTCGACGGCCGCGGCCACACCGTTGCCGGCCACGAGGGTGGTTTCTGGCTCGGCGGCAGTTTGTTCGACCACGTCACGCCAGAAATGAAGATCTACAAGGAAGAGATCTTCGGCCCGGTGCTCGTGGTGGTGCGGGTGCCTGACTTTGCTGCGGCCGTGAACCTTGTCAACGCGCACGAGTTTGGCAACGGTGTGGCCTGTTTCACCAGCGACGGCAACGTGGCACGCGAGTTTGCGCGGCGCATCCAGGTCGGCATGGTGGGCATCAACGTGCCGATCCCCGTGCCGATGGCCTGGCACGGTTTTGGCGGCTGGAAGAAGAGCCTCTTCGGTGACATGCACGCCTACGGCGAAGAAGGGGTGCGCTTCTACACCAAACAAAAGAGCGTGATGCAACGCTGGCCGGCGAGCATCGCCAAGGGCGCCGAATTTGTGATGCCTACCGCGAAATAGAGCCCCCCAGTCGCTGTCGCTCCTGCCCCCGAGGGGCGCCACCCCTGAGAGCCTGAGAGTTTTTCGCTCATGCCCGCTCATCGCGCCAAAACACCCCCACTCGTCGTTGCAAATGCTCGCCATAGCCCGAGCTATGGCTGTGCTTTGCGCCTAGATTGG
>JBKJJF010000102.1:0-72751 GCA_046598195.1 Rhizobacter sp.
CAGGCTCTCAGGCTCTCAGGCTCTCAGGCCTCACTTCAACGTAAAGCGCGCCGTCGAGGCGGGCTTGCCCGCCAGGTTGACCACGGCCACGACCTTGGTGCCGGGGCCCACCTTGAAGCTGCCAGACGCTTCGAGCTTGTCCCCCGCTGGCTTGAGCTCGACCTCCTGCTTCTCGGCTCCGCTCAGCAGCGTGAGCTTGGCCGTGGCCTTCGACGCGTCGGCCGGCTTGCCATGGTCACGCAGGTACAGCTGCAGGCTCGTGGGCTTGGCCACCAACTCGTAGTCCATGAGTTTGGTCGCGGCGACCACACCACCGTGCCTCGGCGTGTGGTCGTCTGCTGCGTGTTGGTGGTCTCCGGCCGCAGAGACCGTGCTGGCGGCGGCGAGGGCGATGGCGGCGACAAGGGCGTGGGGTTTCATGGCAGTCCTTTCAGGGGTTGTGGGTCGTTGAAAATGTCAGAGCGCCTCAGCGTCTTTGTCGCTCATCAGCGCTTCAGCCGGCTTGCGGCCGAAGAGCCAAAACATCACGGGCGTGAGGAAGGTGTCGAGCAAGGTCGAGCTGATGAGGCCGGAGAAGATCACCACGGCCACCGGGTGCAGCACCTCGGTGCCAGGCTGCTCGGCCTCGAACAGCAGTGGGGCCAGTGCAAAGGCCGTCACCAGCGCCGTCATCAGCACCGGGCTCAACCGCTCCAGCGAGCCGCGCAGGATCATCGGCAGCTCGAAGCTCTCGCCCTCGAAGCGCATCAGGTTGATGTAGTGGCTGACCTTCAAGATGCCGTTGCGCACCGAGATGCCCGCCAGGGTGATGAAACCGACCAGCGCTGCCACCGACAGCGGTTGCCCCGAGATCCACAGCCCGAGCACCGCGCCAACCAGCGCCAGCGGGATGTTCACCATGATCAGCGCCGACAACGTGGCCGACTTGTAGCGGCTGTACAGCACCACGAACATCAAGGCGAGCGAGACGATCGACAACAGGCCGACCCAGCGAGACGCCTCTTCTTGCGCCTGGAACTGGCCACCCAGGGTGATGAAGTAGCCCTCGGGCAGCGGGGTGTCGGCAACCACCTTGCGGATGTCGGCCACGATCTCCGACAGCGCTCGCCCCGAGGCATTGGCCGACAGCACGATGCGCCGCTTGCCGTCATCGCGGCTGATCTGGTTGGGCCCGTCACCGTCTTCGATTGTTGCGATCTTCGACAGCGGGATGTGGCCACTCGGCGTCTCAATCAGGATCTGGCCCAGCCCCTCGACCGAACGCGCTGACTCGGGCAGCCGCACCACCAGCGCGAAGCGCCGCCCGCCCTCGACGATCTGCGTGATCTTCTCGCCCTCGACCAGGCTTTGCAGCGTGCTCAGCACCTGCGGCGCCGGCACGCCGTATTGCGCTGCGGCGGCGTAGTCGACCCGCACCTTGATCTGCGGCGCCAGTACCTGCTTTTCGATCTGCAAATCGGCGATGCCGGGGATAGCGGCGAGCTTGGCACGCAGCACGTCGGCCTGGCCACGCAGCGCATCAAGGTCTTCACCAAAGATCTTGATCGCGATCTGCGAGCGAACGCCCGAGAGCATGTGGTCAATGCGGTGCGAGATGGGCTGGCCGATCTCCAGCGCGGCCGGCAGGTTGATGAGGCGCGAGCGAATGTCGGCCTTGATCTGATCCATGCTGCGCTTCAACTCGGCGGTGGGCTTGAGGCCCACGTCGAGCTCGCTCACGTGCACACCTTCGGCGTGTTCGTCGAGCTCGGCGCGGCCGCTGCGCCGCCCGACGTGCGTCACCTCGGGCACCTGCTTGATCAGCACTTCGGCCTGGCGCGCGAGGGCCGAGGTTTCGGTGAGCGTGACGCCGGGGTTCAGGCGCAAGCCGACCAAGAGCGTGCCCTCATTGAAGGGCGGCAAAAAGGTCGTGGGGAAGAAGGGCACCGCCGCAGCGGCCACCAGCACGGCCGCACCGGCTGTGATCAGCGCGGCCTTTGGCCGCTCAAGCACCGCTTGCAGGCTGCTGAGGTAGCGCACCTTCAGCCAGGCCAGCACCTTGGTGTCACCGTGATCGAGGGTCTTCATGCGCGGCAGCAGGTAGAAGCTGAGCACCGGCGTGACCGTGACCGACACCACCAGCGAGGCCAGAGTCGAGACGATGAAGGCAATGCCCAGCGGCGCGAAGAGCTTGCCTTCCAGCCCCGGCAGTGCGAACAGCGGGATGAAAACCAGCACGATGATCACCGTCGCGTACAAGATGGCCGATCGCACCTCCATCGTCGCGCGGCCCACCACCTCGATCGGGTGCAGGCGGTGCTCGGGGTGTTTGCTGCGGTCTTCTTTCAAGCGCCGCAGCACGTTTTCGATGCCCACCACCGCGTCGTCGACCAGCCCGCCGATGGCGATGGCCAGGCCACCCAGCGTCATGGTGTTGATCGACAGGCCGAAGTAGCGAAAGACCAGCGCGGTGATGAAGATCGAGACGGGGATCGCCGTCAACGCAATCAGCGTCGGGCGCAAGCTGCCAAGAAAGAAAAACAGGATCACCGCGACGAACACCGAGGCGCCGATCAGCTTGCCTTGCAGCGTGGTGATCGAGGCCTCGATGAAGGTCGCCTGGCGGAAGGTCACTTTGGGTGCTTCCATGCCAGGCGGCAGCGAAGCCTTCAGCCCCACCAGCGCGTCTTCGATGGCGCGTGTGAGCGCAATCGTGTCGGCGGTGGGCTGCTTCTGAATGCCCAGAATGACGGCCGGCTTGCCCTCGAAGCCCGCATCGCCGCGCTTGAGCGCCGCCGCGAAGCTCACGTCAGCGATTTGCCGCAACAAGATGGGCTGGCCGTTGCGGGTGGCGAGCGCCAGGTTCTTCAGGTCATCGAGCTTTGAGGTGCGGCCCAAGTTGCGGATCAGGTACTCGCGGCCGTTCAGCTCCAGAAAGCCTCCCGAGGTGTTGCTCGAATAACCCTTGAGCGCGCCTTCCAGCTGCTCGTGCGTGATGCCCAGCTCGCCCATGCGCACCGTGTTCGGCTGCACCTGGAACTGGCGCACCTCACCGCCAATCGGGATCACTTGCGCCACACCTGGCACCGCGAGCAAACGTGGGCGAAGCACCCAATCGGCGTACTCGCGCACCGCCATCGGTGAAAGGCCTTTGACCCCCACGCTCGCGCCGCTCGCTGCCCCCCGTGGGGACGCGGCGCCGCCGGTCGCATCGAAAGGAATCGCGATCTGCATGATCTCGCCCATGATCGAGCTGATCGGGCCCATGCGCGGCACCACACCATCGACCAAGCTTTCTTCCATCGAAGACAAGCGCTCCGACACCAGTTGCCTGGCGCGAAAGATGTCGGTGCTCCACTCGAAGGTGACGTAGAGAAAAGACAAGCCCGCCGACGAGCTGGAGCGCACCGACTCCACGCCGGGCAGGCCGTTCATGGTTGTCTCCAGGGGCGCGGTGATGAGCTGCTCCACCTCTTCGGCGGCCATGCCGCCGGCCTCGGTCATGATGGTGACCGTGGGTTTGTTGAGGTCGGGGAACACGTCCACCGGTGTGCGCGAAAGCGTGAACGCGCCGTAGGCCATCAGCACCACGCTGGCGATGATCACCAGCAGCCGGTTGCCGAGGCTGTTGTCGAGTAGCCACTTGAACATGCGTGGCTCCTCAGCGAACTTGGTTGATCAAGGTCGCGCCCCGAGTCGCAACCCGGTCCCCGGGCTTGAGGCCGGAGGTCACCGCGACGTTCACACCATCCAGTGGCTCGGTCGTGACGGTGCGGGGCTCAAATCGCTCGGGCGCTGTCTTGACCCAGACGATGGTCTGGTTGGCGGGGTTCTTGAGCAGCGACGCCACGGGCACGGCAATGCCTTGCACCTTGTCGCGGGTCTGCACAAAAACGCGCACCGGCTGGCCCACCGCCAGGCTGTTCAGCGCTGCCCCTTGGGCCCGGAAGGCCAAGGGCAGCGCCTGCTCACGAAGGCTGCGCGCAGCGCCAACAAAGATCAACGGCACGCGCTGCTCGCCCACCGCCAGCGTTGCGCTGCCAATGTTGGCCGCGAGTGCCGCGTCGAAGGCCAGCGCCTCGATGCGCAGCCGGCTCGGGTCGACGATCTCGAACACCAGCTCACGCGCGTCGACCACCTGGCCGGCCACGGCGTTTGCCGAAGCGACCACGCCTGACACGGGCGAGACCAAGGCTTCGCGGTTGGCCAGGCCCCCACCGACGGCAGCGACACGCTCACCCAGGCTCGCGGCCTCGCTCTCGGCGGCCTCGATGTCTTTGCGCGGCACGGTGTCGGCCAGTTCCTTCAAGCGCGCAACACGTTTTTCAGCCAGCGATTTGGCGGCCCGCAGCTCGGCGAGTTGCGCTGCCTGGTTGGAGCGCTCGATCGGCGCGGCCGAAGACACCACATACGCCAGCACCTCGCCTTTGCGCACCGCTTGCCCCGGGTTGGGCAGACCGCGCGGCCCGGGCTCGATGCGGCCTGCGTTGAGTGCCTGCACCTTGCCACCGGCGTTGGGGTCCATCAAGACCTTGGCGCTCAGCTCGACCGAGCGCGACAGCGTGTCGGCCACGGTCAGCAGCGTGCGCACGCCGAGCTGGCGCTGTGCCGGCTTGGGCAGGAAGACGCTGCCATCGGGCTGGCGTTGCGGGCCGTTGGCGCTCGGCGCGGCTGCGGCGTCGCCGTGGTCATGGCCTTGGCCTGCACGAGCGAGGGGCAGGGCGAAGGGCAGGGCGAAGATCGCGACGGCCAGCGCGAAACTGGCGAACAGGTGAGCGGGTTTCATGCTGCAGCTCCGGCGCGAGCCTGGCGTAACGCCATCACACGGCGGCTGGCGAACACCAGCAGCCCGAGCGCCACGATGGCGCCCGTGGCCCAGCCGGCGTATTCCTTCCACGAATGGGTGTGGGCGGCTTGGTCGGCGTGTGCGTCTTCATGGATGTCGAGTTCGCCTGCGAGCAGGTCGACCTCTTTGCCGGCGGTCACCGTGGCGGTGATGGGCAACACACCGACCTTGGGTGCCTCGGCGAGCACCACCTCGTACTCGGCGTCACCGTGTTTCTGTGCCGTGAACTTGGTGCCGGCAATCTCCAGCTCGATCTGCGCGTCACGCACGGGGCTGTTGTCGGCACTGCGGTCGAGGTAGAGCGTGATCTGCTTGCCGCTCAACACACCCACAAGTTCGAAGGTGTCGGAGACGGCCGCAAAGCGCGGTTGTGCAGTACCGGCGGTGGCTGGCGTGTCGCCATGGTCATGGCCTTCGCTGGCCTGGGCCACAACAGGTGCCAACAAGAGGGTCGCGAGATTGAACGCGACCCGCGCAAGAGTGGATTTCATGGGCAAGGTGTCCTGTAAATTTGTGAGGGAGCGGCCGTCATTGCGGCAGCAGGCCAAGCGCCTGCCGCCACGACGAGACCGCTGCGGCCAGCTCGATGCGGCTGCGTGCGGCCTGCCGTTCGGCGTCAGCGGCTTCGGCCTCGATGCGCAGCCGGGTCGGTAAATCGGTCTCGCCCAGGCGGAACGATTTGTCAAAGAAGCCGCGCGATTCGCGAGCCAGCAAGGCACGGCGCTCGGCTGCGCCCAGTTGGGTGCGTGCCGCTTCTGTGCGAGCCCGCGCGGCCTCGCGCTCATGCGTCAGGCGCGCACGCTCCAGCGCCAGCTGCGTCTGCAGCTCGGTGGCTTCAGCGCGTGCCGTGGCTGTGCGTGCATCGTGGCGCGGCCCACCACCGAAAGGGATGCGAATGCCCAGCGTGACGCTCTGCTGATAGGCCTCGCCAAAAACACCCCGGTCGCGAGTGGTGGCCAAGGTCAGCTCGGGGTTGGCGCGAGACTGGGCCAACGCCAGCGCGGCCACCCCTTCGGCCAGAGCGGTTTTGTCTTGCAGGGCCCGCAGCTCACCGTGGGTGTCGAGCGCGCCGGGAACCGCACCCGGTTCGGGCTCTGCGCTGGCAAGAGGCAACTCGGTGTCGAACCGGGCTTGGTTCGTGATCGCACGCAGTTGCTGTTGGGTGGTGATCAGCGCGGCCTGAGCCTGTGCCAGCGCCGCTTCGGCCACAGCGACCGCGCCCTCGGCCTGGTGTTGATCGGCGCGGGCCAGGTCGCCGGCCTTCAGCCGCTTGCCCACGTCGGTGGCGATGCGCCTCGCACTGTCGAGCTGGGCCTGGGCGGCCTCCAGCTCGGCGCGCGAGCGCTGCCAGTTCCACCACGCCTCGCGCACGGCTGCGGCCACACGCAGTTGCGCGGCCGCGCTGCGGCTTTCAACGGCGCGCATCTCGGCTTGTGCGAGCGCCTGGCTTTTGCTGCGCTCGCCGGGCAACCACAGCGGCACGGCAAGGCCCACTTCATATTCGCGCGCGCCTTGGTTGCGGTTGAGGCGGTCGGTCTTGTTCGACAGCTCCAGCGCCGCTGGTTCGGGCGTCCAGGCCTGGCTGGCTTGTTGCTGCGCCAGCGCGGCTTCGCGGCGCGCGCTCAGCGCCGCCGCTTCGGGCTGGCGAGCCCACGCGGCCTCGAAGGCCAGCCGCAGGCTGGGCACGGTTTGGGCCTGAACAGGCCAGCACGTCAAGGCCAGAATCGCCAGCGCAGCCTTGCGCCAGCGTGGGTGTGCTGTACGTTGATGTCGATGCATCCGATGCTCCAGTGTTGAAAACAACTCACGGGAGACCGGCAAGGGGCGACCACGAGGTCGCGTCGCACCTGGGCAGCCGCTATCAACGGCACGCTCTCAGGCGCAAACGGGCGTCAGAAAGACAATCAACCCGCCTCGCCGATCAGGCGAGGCGGGCCCACTGAGGGCGTTCGGGTGGAGTGGGTGCGTGGGCACGCTCGAACACGTCGGCCAACGAATCGGGCCGCGCGGTGGTGATCAGCGGGAGCAGAGCCACCCTTGGCAGCGGCACCGCGGCACAGGAGCCGTGGCACTGCCCGCAGTCCAGATCAACGCTGCCGGGCGCCTTTTGGTCAGCGGCGCCCGGGTCGGTGACCACGCTCAGATCAGCATGATGCTGGTGCTCGTGATGCCCCACATGCGGCGCGTTGGTCGTGGTTTCATGCTCGCAATAAGACGCCACCGCAGCCCAGCTGAACTGGATCGGCAACAAAGTGAGCAGGATGATGGCGAGCCAACGGCGCATGAAAAGAAGTCTAGCAGCGGAAAACTGGGTCGCTGTGCAACAAGGCCTAATGCGACCCCTGCACGTGGCGGCGTGAGCGCTTTGTCACGCTGACAGAAGCACTTGAGTCGGAGAGTTCTTTCAGAATGCCGCAGTCACTGACCGCATCCGGCAGGGTGCATTGCAGGCGCAGCTGCTTCAGCTGCTTCTCCAGCGCACGCAGCTCGCGGATGCGCGCGCCCACGTGGCCGATGTGTTCGTCGAGCAGTTCGTTGACACCTGCGCAGTTGTCTTGCGGCGACTCCTTGAAGCGCAACAGCACGCGGATTTCATCCAGCGCCATGTCCAGCGAGCGGCAGTGCCGTATGAAGCTCAGGCGCTCGGCGTGCTCAACCCCGTAGATGCGGTAATTGCCACCGCTGCGCTCGGGGTCGGGCAGCAGTTTCTCGCGCTCGTAGAAGCGGATGGTCTCGATGGAGGTGCCCGTGAGCTGGGCCAGTTCGCCGATCTTCATGGGTGGGCTTGTTGAGGGTGTGGGTGCTGTTTGACTCTACACCTGCTACAGGGTTTCAAATGCCGGCCGAGTTGATCGGAGCACACGATCGAAGCACCCGCCGCTGACCGGGCACACAACGCGAGCCCGGTCAGCGCACCCCCGTGCCCGAGGATCTGGCGCAGAGCATCACGAAGGCACGGCGTCTCTAGCCGCAGCAGCCCGTTTTCACAGGGCGAGCCGCCGACGCCCCGGAACTGATGTCTTGCTGGATGGTGCACTGGGTGGCCGGGCCGCCGGCACACACGTCGGAGCACGACTTGACGAAGCTCGCCAGGCTGCGCTCAAGTGCGCGCAACTCGGCCAGTCTGGTTCGCACGGTCTCCAGGTGGGCCTGCGCAATTTCCCGGGTCTCAAAGCAGTCTCGTACTTCGCTCTTGGACAGGGAGACCAACTCGCGCACCTGCTCGATCGGAAAGCCGAAGTCTCGGCAGTGCCGCACGAAGCTCAGCAACTGCTCGGCATCTCGGTCGTAGAAGCGGTGCCCACTCGGGCGGCGCTTGGCGGGCGGGACCAGGCCAATCTGCTCGTAGTAGCGGATGGTCGGTACGGTCAGGCCGGTGCGCTCAGCCAGCGCCCCGATGGTCAGCCCGGTGTCGGTCGAATGGTTTTGCATCGTGGCCTCTTGCATCTCAAGTGACTTGAGGTTTTAGAGTCACTGTAGCGGGGTTTTTCGCCTCGCATCCTGTAACTCGAACGAAAGGCTTGTTGATGAAAAAATCAGTCGCAACCTTGGGCGTGGTGGCGGCCTGTGCCGTGTGCTGCGCGCCTTTGATCCTGCCGCTTCTGTCTGGCGCGGGCTTGGTCGGCGCAAGCGCCTTGGGGGGTGGCCTGTTGCTGGGCCTGCCGCCCGACGCCTTGATTTGCGCAGGCATTGCGATGGCCTTGATGGCCACCCTCTTTCTGTGGCTGCGTCAGCGCAAGCGCAAAGCTGAGCTTGCCTGCGCGTGTGAGACCGCCTGCCGCACCGAGGCGTGTGACCGCCCGGCTTGATAGCGCAGGGCGGCCATGGGGGCAGAGGGCGTCGCTGTCGGCCCACTTGGGCCCACTTGGGCCGGCTCGGGCATGTCAGCGGCAGCAGGCCGATGCAGAGGCTGGTGCAACGGCTGCAGCGGGAGCGGCCCTCTTGGGCCCACAACCACAGCCCGCCGCTCCCTCAGCCTTTTTCACTTCATCGCGCACACAGCACGCGCTGGCGTCAGCCTTCGCTGGCCCGCCGCAGCATGCCGCGGCCGCTGCCGTGACATCGGGGCCTGCCAGATTCACCGAACACACGCCGGTCTCTGGCAACTCCAGCTGCACGTCGTCGGCCGCGCTCAAGTCGCCTGCCAATGCGGCCACCACCGAGCGCGCCTGCTCGTAGCCAGTGGCCATCAGGAAGTTGGGCGCACGGCCATAGCTCTTGGCGCCGATGGCGTAAAAACCCGGCTCGGGGTGGGCCAGCTCGCGGTGGCCGTGCGGGCGCACGGTGCCGCAGCTGTGCTCGTTGGGGTCGATCAGCGGGGCCAGTGCGTCGGTGCTCTCCAGCCACGGGTCGAGACGCAGGCGCAGCTCGCGCGCGATGCCCAGGTCAGGCCGCGAGCCGGTCGACGCGATGATCTGGTCGACGCCTTCGATGGCTGCCTTGCCCGTGTCGGTGGCCAGCACACGCAAGCCCTCGGCGCCCGGCACCAGCTCGCGAATGCCGAAGCCGCGATGCAGCTCAAGCCGACCCTGCTCGACCAGCGCGCGCAGGCGCGTGCCGAGTGCGCCGCGTGCGGGCAGGCCGTCGTTTTCGCCGCCGCCAAAGAGGCGGCGCAGGTCGGTGCCGCGCACGGCCCAGGCCAGGCGTGTGGCGGGCTCCTGCTCGGCCAGCGTGGCCAGTGCCAGCAGGTTGCCTGCAGCCGAGTGGCCGGCGCCCACCACCAGCACCTTGCGGCCGGCATAACGGGCGCGTTGGGTGCCCAGCACGTCGGGCATGCCATGCACGATGTGCGCGCGGGCAGCGGCCTCGCCCACCGCCGGCAGGCCGTGCACGCCCAGCGGGTTGGGCTGCGACCAGGTGCCCGAGGCGTCGATCACTGCGCTTGCGCGCACCTCATTCACGCCAGCGGCCGTCTGCACTTGCAGCACAAAGTCGGCGCGCTCACGGCCGGCGGTCTTGGCCTTGTCGAAACCATCGCGCGAGACTGCGATCACGCGGGCACCGTAGTAGATGTGCGGTGCCAGCACCGGGGTGCGTGCGAGCGGGCGCAGGTAGTCGTCGATCAGCTCACCGGCGGTGGGCAGGTGCTCGTCGTCAGGCGCCGACCAGCCCGCAGCAGCGAGCAGCGCGCGAGCAGCGCGGTCGATGTTGTAGCGCCAAGGCGAGAAGAGCCGCACCTGGCGGTAGCTGGTGAGGTGGTCGGCCACGTCTGCGCCGGCCTCGAACACGATCACCGGGAAGCCGCGCTGAACGGCGTGTGCCGCAGCGGCTAGGCCTATCGGGCCGGCACCGATGATGGCCACGGGCGATGGAGGGCGTACGGGTGTGTTCATGGCTTACTTCTTTCGTAGTTCGTCGATTGACGAATAATTGGGTGAGTGGATTGCAGGGAGATGACGTGGCGCTGCTCAGAGCGCTTTGACCAGCCGCTTGAGCAAGGCCAGGCGATCGGGGTTGATGCAGTAGCAGGTGCGCTGCTCTTCGGCAGAGCCCAGCACCAACCCGGCGTCTTTGAGCACCTTGACGTGCTGCGAGGTGGTCGAGGGCGCCAGCTCAACCACCTCGGACAGGTTGCCGAAGTAGCAGGTGCCCTGGCGCGCCAGGTGCTGCAGCAGGCGGATGCGCGCTGGGTGGGCGAGCGCCTTGAGCAGCACCGCCAGCTCTTCGGCATCAACCTCTTCGTCGGCCGGGGCGGGTGGGGCGCAGCGGGTCTTGGCCATGGGTTTAATTCGTTATTCGTAGAATTACGAATAGTCTACCCGACCGGCCGCCGCGGCGTCAACAGGCCTTCGGGCCGGATGGACCGGGCCGAGTGGTGGGTGCAGACGAAGAGAACGTTGCAGACCGTGTCGCTCGCAAGCCGAGCATGCACGAATCGATTGAACTGAATGGCGCGATGTGCAGATCAGCAGGTGGTGCAACCGGGTGGCAAGTTGATGTCGCAGACGGTGTCTGCCGCCTGGCAACAATGGGCCGCCAGGTAGGCCATCAAGGCGCTCATCTGTTCGAGTGAAGGGCGATAGATCAGATGACGGCCGTCACGCTCTTGCGACACCAAGCCGGAGTGCGTGAGTTCCTTCAGGTGAAAGGAGAGCGTCGACGCCGGCACGTCGAGCGTGGCCGACAAGGCACCTGGGGTCAGCCCCTGCGGGCCCGCACCGACCAGCGCGCGGAAGACGCGAAGGCGCATGCCCTGGGCCAACGCGGCAAGGGATGCGACGGCGGTTTTCTCGTCGATCGCCGGCGGCGAGCGAACGGCGGGTCGGGCTTTGGTTGCAGTGCTTGCCATGGGCGCCTCAATGCGGTCGGTCGGCGACAGACACGGCACGCTTTGCCGGTGCTGTCGCGGGGGCAGGTGGGAGATTCGTGTCTTGGGCCGGAGCGGCTTTCGCGCCTGTTGTGGGCACCTTGGTGGGCAGGGCGAGGGTGATCAGCCAGCACGTGACCAGCATCACCGCCGAGCCACTCAGCGAGAACAGCAAGCCGCCCCATTGGTACAGCAGGCCCGACAGCAGGGTGCCGAAGAAGCGACCGAGTGCGTTGGCGGCGTAATAAAAGCCCACGTCTTCGGCGGCTTTTTCAGACCCGGCATAGGCCAGGATGAGGTACGAGTGAACCGACGAATTGACAGCAAATGCGAACCCGAAAACCCCCAGGCCTCCCACCACCACCCATTCGAGGTGAGGCACTTTCATCGCGACCACGATGGCCAACACGATGGGCACAACGGCCAGCAAGGCCGACCACAGCCGCGCGGCGGGCACTTCATGGCTCAAGCCGTCGTCGCTGCGCTTGACCAGAACGGGCGCCAAGGCCTGCACAAGACCGTAGCCGATGGTCCATGCGGCGAGGAAGCCACCCACCATGGTGAAGGTCCAGCCCGACGCGTAAAGGAACACCGGCACACCGACCACGAACCACACATCACGCGCACCAAACAACGCCACCCGTGCGGCCGCCAACAGGTTGATGGCGCGGTTCTTGGCGAACAACTCCTTGGCCGATTTGGAAGCCTTGTTCTTGCCCATCAACGGCGGCACAAAGATCACCACGCCAGCCAGCACCGGGGCCAGCAAGCCGGCCATCGTCCACAGCGAGGCCTGGAACCCGAGCCGGTCAAGCAGCAGGCCGCCGAGGAAAAAACCCACGCCCTTCATGGCATTTTTGCTGCCTGTGAACCAGGCCACCCACTTGAACAACTGGCCCGATGCGGTGCTGGCGGTGAGCTTGATGGCCGACTTGCTGGCCGTCTTGGTCAGGTCTTTGGCGACACCACACACACCTTGCGACAACACCACCCAGGCGACCGACATCGTCGCCGTCCAGGCGGGTGACAACTGCGACAGCAGCAAGAAGCCCGCGATCTGTGTGCACAGCCCGACCGTCAGCATGCGCTGGATGCCGTAGCGTGTGGCCAGCCAACCGCCGATCAGGTTGGCCACCACGCCCATCGCCTCATAGAGCAGGAACAGAAACGCCAGCGTGAATGGCGAGTAGCCCAGCCGGTAAAAGTGCAGCAGCACCAGCATGCGCAATGCGCCGTCGGTGAGTGTGAAGCCCCAGTAGGCGGCGGTGACGATGGCGTAGTGGCGAGCGCCGTTGGACGCAGACCCCGCGGGTGCGGCGGGTGAGGGCGGTGAAGCTTGCATGTGAATCAGAGGCCGCGGCTGTCGATGTGGCACGCCAGGTCGACCATGCGGCAGGCATAACCCATCTCGTTGTCGTACCAGGCGTAGACCTTGAGCATGGTGCCGTCAGTGACCAGGGTAGAGAGCGCATCGACGATCGAGCTGCGCGTGTCACCGGCATAGTCGGCGCTGACAAGAGGGCGCTCCTCGTAACCCAGAATGCCGGCCAGCGGGCCCTTGGCGGCCTCGGCAAACAGGCGGTTCACTTCATCGGCCGTGGTCTCACGCTGAAGCTCGAACACGCAGTCGGTGAGCGACGCGTTGAGCACCGGCGCGCGCACGGCGTGACCATTGAGCTTGCCCTTGAGTTCGGGGTAGATCAGCGCGATGGCCGTGGCACTGCCCGTCGTGGTGGGCGCCAGGCTGAGCATGGCGCTGCGAGCGCGGCGCAAATCTTTGTGGGGCGCGTCGACCATCAGGTTGGTGTTGGTCGGGTCGTGGATGGTCGTGATCTGGCCATGGCGGATGCCGAGCGATTCGTGCACAACCTTCACCACCGGCGCCAGGCAATTGGTGGTGCAAGACGCGGCGGTGACGATGCGGTGCTGCGCCGGGTCATACAAGTGGTGGTTGATGCCGACCACGATATTGAGCACACCGCCCACCTTCACCGGCGCGGCCACGATCACACGCTTGGCGCCGCGGTCGAGGTGGCCCTGCAATGTCTCGGGCGTCAAAAACTTGCCGGTGCATTCAAGAACCAGATCCACGCCAAGCTCGCCCCAGGGGATATCGGCAGCGCTACCGTGTGAAGAAAACGCCAACTCGCGCTCGCCGATGCGCACGGTGGTGTCGCCCTCGGCAGCGATATCCGCTCGCCAACGGCCTTGAACGCTGTCAAACGCGAGCAGGTGGGCCGTTGCTGCGGCGCCTCCCTTGAGCTCGTTGACGTGCACAACATCCAGCCGGTTGCCCGCTCGCGGGTCGTCTGACGGTCGCTCGGCCGCCCCCATCGCGGCACGCAGTGCCAGCCGGCCAATGCGGCCCATTCCGTTGATTCCAACTCTCATGCGCGACCCCGTGGCAGTGAAAACACAAAGGGAGGGCACATGCCCATCCTTCCAATATTGTCGAAGGATAAGCTCGAAATATGACCGCCGGGTGACGGCGGCCTCTGGCGGACCGGGAGGAGACTTGGGCGCCTCGCAAGGGATCAGCGGGCGCCGATCCCTTGCGACTCAGCGCGCGCTGCCTCGGCGCACCAAGTTGACGATGGCCAGCAGGATCACCGCGCCCAGCAAAGAGACGCCCAACCCCGCCGCGCTGAAGTCGCCGGAGTTGACAGTGCCGGTGCCAAACATCGGTGCCAAGAACCAGCCGCCGAGCAAAGCGCCAACGATGCCCACAACGATGTTGAGGATCACGCCTTGTTGAGCGTTGGTCTTCATGATGATGCTGGCAACCCAGCCGATGAGCCCGCCGACGATCAACCAAATAATGAGATTCATGGAGCTTCTCCGTGTATTTAAAGGGTGCGGGGAATTTAGCGACCGCAGCTTTGAAGCGCGAGCGGAGAAAATCGCATGTGCTCGTAGGCTCGCGCCTACGGCCCACGGTGTTCTTGGCTGTGCAAACGTTTGCTCGCCGAGCGAGTTCTAACACTGCAAGAACGTTGCAAACGCTCGGTGCGAATACGCTGAAGTCCTAGAGATTCGCGAGCTTGCGCTTGTTAGGCTCTTGAGATGAAACCCCATCTCACCCCATGAATGCTGGCCGCTCTGGCGTGAATGGCACTTACTTTGTCTTTCACGCGTGACCGAACCTCTGGACATGTCGACGCTATGCGCTATTGGTCGCGCACTCGCGGCCGCGGCAGCATCTCCGCAACAACCGTTTCGACAACCGTGGGCCGCTGATCGAGCCGCCACTCCGACATGCCCATCCCCATGCGTATCGCTGAAACGCCCTTGGTCGCCATGTAGTCCACCGCGGCATAAGCCATCAGGCAGTAGCGTCCACGGCAGTAGGCCACGACCTCAACGTCGGTTGGCAGCTCCTTGAGGCGGCGCTCCAGCTCCGGCAACGGAATGTTGAGTGCGCCTGGCAAGTGCCCGGCATTGAACTCCAGCCGAGGGCGAACGTCGACGACGACCACGTCTCCACGTTCGACGCGCTTCAACAACTCCGATGCCGCCAGCGCTTCGAACTCTGTCTTGTGCGAAGAGAACCGGACGACGATCTCCTCGACCTCAGACAAGTGGCGGTGCGCCACCCCCTGAACCATGCCCACCAGTTGGCACACGTCTGGATCGGCCAGGCGATAGAAAACGAAGTTGCCTTCCTTGCGAGAGGCGATCAGTTTGGTCTGCCTCAGCACCTGAAGGTGCCGAGAGATGTTCTGAATCGACTGATTGAGGATCTCCGCCAGCGCTTCGACGCTGCGTTCCGACTGCGCCAGCAGATCGAGGATCTCGATTCGCAGCCCGCTGGAGAGGGCCTTGCCGACGCGGGCGAACTGCTCGAACAGCTCAGTTTTGGATTGACGTATTGACAGGAAAGGGATGTCGCTCATACGATCTATTCTAATGTTCGCTTGAACAGTTAATTAATTGAATAGGGCCTAAGGTTAGGGAGTGCAAGGGAGAACCCGGCCATCTATTCTTCAGTTCGCTTGAACACACTAACGACTAAACGCATATGAACTGTAATCAATTACGGCTGCTCCCGCTTCGGGAAAACCTCCGGGGTGCGTGACGTGGTACCGGAACTCCACCTCAAAAACATCGGCCGGTCATGGTCAGGGCGACCTTCGCTCGAGAACATCACCATGTCGCTCAAGCCGGGCGAGCGCGTTGCGCTGATTGGTCCTTCCGGGGGAGGCAAGTCCACCCTGATTCGGATCATCGCTGGCGCCTTGCGGCCGACCACAGGCGTTGTCGAGGTGGGTGGCCGCGTGATGGCCGATTTTTCCTGGCGCGAGATCCAGGAGTACCGCTCCGCCTGCCGGATCGTCGAGCAGCAAAGCTTGCTGGTGCCGCAGAGCAGCGTCCACGGCAATGTGTTGTCTGGCCTCTTGTCCACCTGGCCTTGGCACCGGGCCTTGCTGGCCGCTTTGATGCCCATTGAGCGCGAGCGCGTGGGCGCCATCCTGGCGCAGTTGGGCATCGGCAACCACCAGTGGTCGCGAGCCGGCGAGCTGAGCGGCGGCCAGATGCAGCGTGTGGCCATCGCCCGTGCGCTGATCTCCGACCCTTCCATCTTGTTGGCCGACGAGCCGACCGCCTCGCTGGACCCCAACACCGCCAAGTCGGTGACCAAACAACTGGTCGACCTCGCCAAGTCACGCGGCATGTCGCTGGTGTTCTGCACCCACTGGTTTGACATCGTGCGAGCCGACTGCACGCGGGTGCTCGGTTTGCGGGCTGGCCGCATCGTTTTTGACTGCGCGCCAGATCAGATCACCGACGGGCGTCTGGAGGACTTGTATGCAGGCAGCGGCGAACGGATTTGACCGCCGGCGCGAGTTGCGCCGCTATTGGGTCTGGCTGGCCGTTGCGCTGTCGGTGATCCTGTGCCTTGAGCTGACCAACGCTCAGCCTGGCAAGTTGCTGGATGCCGACGGGCTGTCGAATGCCGCGTCCATCCTGCAAGGTTTTGCGAACCCGGATCTGTCAACCGATTTCCTTGGCCGTGTGATGGAGCTTTCGGTCGAGAGCCTTTTGATCGGCGTTCTCGGCACCGTGTTTGCCGTGGGTGTGGGCGGCGTGCTGGCGTTCTTTGCGATCCGCGTGCCCGATCTTCCCAACCCGCCGCGCCACGCGCCCAAGCCGGTTCGTTATGGCGCCGAGTTCGTGCGTTGGCTTGCCCGCTTTTTTCTCGGGTTCTTTCGCTCGGTGCCCGAGATCGTGTGGGCGTACATCTTTGTGCGAATACTCGGCCTGGGGCCGGGTGCGGCTGTGTTCGCCATTGCACTCACCGTGGGTGGGAGCATCGGCAAGCTGTATTCAGAGCTGGCGGAAGCCGTCGACCCCCGCACGGTTCACGCTCTCAGGGCCACCGGCGCGTCGCGTTGGGCGATCCTGCTGTTCGCGGTGGTGCCGCAGGTGGGCCGCCAGTGGATCGCGTATGCGCTGTTCCGCCTGGAGTGCAATATCCGCAGCGGCACCATCCTTGGGGTGGTGGGCGCAGGTGGCCTCGGCAGCGAGATCGCGCTGAGCATTCGCTACTTCCAGTATGACAAGCTGGCCACCACGCTGCTGGCGGTGCTCGCCTTCGTGGTGGCACTGGAGATCGTCAGCGCGGAGCTGCGCAAGCGCAACTTCCGCTGGACGGTGGGGTTCGCGTCGATCGGCACGCTGGCCGCGGTTTTCATGCTCGACATTCCCTGGCGCGACCTCTTCGGTGGCAGCAGTGGATCGATGTTCACCTTCACCGACCTGTCGGTGAGTTCCGAGTTCTTGAAAGTCGCCTTGGGCCAGGTGGGCGAGACGCTGATGATGGCTTGGGTGGCCACGGTCGTGTCCGGCGTGATCGCATTTGTGCTGGCCCCGATGGCTGCGAGCCATCTGATGACAAGCAGCTACCTGCCCGACCCGGTGCGTCGCCACGGCATCGGGATGTGGTTGAGTCAGTCGATCAAGTGGTGCGCCCGTTGGGCCTTGCAAGTCACCCGCGCCATGCCCGAGCTGACGCTCGCGTTGGTGTTCGTGGTCTGGGTGGGCGCAGGGCCATTGGCCGGCATTCTGGCCATCGCCGTTCACAACATCGGGGTGTTGGGGCGTCTGTACTCTGACGTGCTTGAAGAGGTTGAACCGGGGCCACCCGCAGCCTTGCAGGCGCAGGGCGCGAGCCCGTTGGCGACCTTCTTGTTCGGTGTGCTGCCGCAGGTCGGCGCACGCATGACCGCCTTCACGCTCTACCGGTTTGAAGTGAATGTGCGCGCCACCGCCATGGTTGGCTTTGTGGGCGCTGGCGGCATCGGCGACGCGTTGCACACCGCCATCAGCCTGTTCCACATGCATGACCTGACGCTGCTGCTCATCACCATGTTGGTCGTGGTTTCGGCTGTTGATGCTGTCGGTGACCACATGCGAGCCCGCATCCTGCGCGTCAAGCCTTCGGCGTTGCCACACGACGAGATTCGAACGCCCTTCGAGAACACCCAGGCAATGCCGTTCAACTATGGCGCGTTGCCGATCTCGGTCGCGGCGTTCGAAGAAGTCACGCCGCAGCGGCTGGTCGTGCGCACGGAACAAGAAATCCCTGAAGGCTCTTGTTTCCTGCTGAAGCCAGATCTGCCACTCGGAGCGCAAGCGCCCGGTCTGGTGGTGCGCGCCACTCGTGTTCAGAGCGCTGATTCGGCCGACAACGAAACAACTTTCCGCTATTTGCTGGCTGCCTGCGAAACGAACGCAGATGCAAGCCAGCTTGTCCAGTCTTACCAAGACACGGATTGGCAGCTCGATGCGTCCGAGCCGCTGCCGCCATCACTCGGGCTCGCAACGAACCCCCACTACCAACCCATTTGAAAGAGAGCATCTCCATGGTCATTTCAACAATCAAACATCTCGCCCAGGCCTGCCTCGTCACCGCCGCCGTGTCGTTCGCTTCGTTGGCGCAGGCGGAAGACGTCATTCGCGTCTCTGGCATTCCGGATGAAAACCCCACCGAGCTGTCGCGCAAGTACCAGCCACTCGTCGACCATTTGCAAAAGAGCCTCGGCGTGAAGGTGATCTACGTTCCCGTGATCGACTACGGTGCGGCCGTGTCGGCGCTGGGCGCAGGCAAGATCGACTTCGCGTGGCTCGGCGGCTTCACCTACGTTCAGGCCAAGGTCTTGTCGGGCGCCAAGCCCGTTGTGATGCGCGACATTGACCGCGAGTTCAAGAGCGTCTTCATCGCCTACAACGGATCGGGCGTCAACAAGCCTGAAGACATGCGCGGCAAGAGCTTTGCCTTCGGCGCAAAAAGCTCGACCTCCGGGCACCTGTTCCCGCGCCACTTCTTGAAGACCAACTTCAACATCGATGCCGACCGCGACTTCGCTGGCGCGCCTGTCTACAGCGGGGCACATGACGCGACGGTCAAGATGGTTGAGTCGGGCAAGGTGCAGGTCGGTGCCTTGAACATCGAGGTGTGGAACCGCTTGGTGGATCACAACAAGGTCGACCTGGCCAAGGTCAAACCCATCTGGACGACCCCGCCCTTTGTCGACTACGTCTGGACAGCCCGCAAAGACCTGCCGCCCGAGACGGTCAAGAAGTTTGCTGCGGCCTTCCTGACATTGGACATGGCCAAGCCGGCAGACCGGGCGGTGCTCGACCTGCAAGGCGCCAAGAAGTTCGTTCCGGCGAAGGAAGAAGACTTCCTCACCATCGAACAGGTGGGCCGCTCGACCGGCTTGCTGAAGTAAGGGGCAAGCGATGAGCAAGTCCAGAACCGTCGAGCTGCGTTTCCAGCTGGTACTCCCCGAGCCCAAGGATCAAGGTGACCCGATCCAGGTCTGGTTGCCAGTGCCTTCTTCGACACCGCATCAAAACGTGATTGCGATGGAGTCCGATTCGACGGTTCCGGCCAGCATCGGCTTCGACCCCGTGTTCGGCAACGCCATCTTGCACGCCACCACAGACGGCAGCAACAGCGGGCCTGTGCGCATCGGCTACCGGGCGCTGATCCAGCGCAGGGAGTGGGCGGTCGATCTGAATGCACCTCGCACGATCGCCCTGGCACAAGACGCCAACCTCCTGCTGCCCCAGCTGATCGAGACCCGCAAGATCCGCTTTTTGCCTGGCATCGTGAAAGCGGCGCAGGAGATTTGTGCGTCCAAGAAGGGCGCCCTCGACATCGCCCGCGCGGCCTATGACCATGTGCTGGCGACGATGACCTACGACAAGTCGGGCGAAGGGTGGGGCGCTGGCGACACCGAGTACGCGTGTTCGATGGGCAAGGGCAACTGCACCGACTTCCACACGCTCTTTCTCGCCATCTTGCGCTGCTGCGGCGTGGCCTGCGAGTTCGAGATTGGCGCCGCCTTCCCCACGGGCCTGCAAGGCGGCGACATCACCGACTACAAGTGTGGCTACCACTGCTGGGTGCGTTTCTACGTGCCCGAACTCGGCTGGGTGCCGGCCGATGTGTCCGAAGCCTCTCGCCACCCCGAAAAACGCGACTACTTCTTCGGCGCGATCGATGAAGACCGCGTGATGGTGAGCCGCGGCCGAGACATCCAGATGGTTCCGGCCAGCCAAGGCGGGCTTGAAAACTTCTTCACCGAACCACGCATCGAGAAGCGTTCGGGCAACAGCGTCATCTACGAAAAGAAGCTCGCGTTTACGAGCGTTTAAGGACTCCCCATGACCAAGCGGATTGTGATTCTCGGTGCGGGTATCGGTGGCATTGCGGCAGCCAACGAGCTCGTGAAACGCCTCGGCGGCAAGCACGAGATCGTGGTGGTGGATCAGGCCGCACAGTATGAGTTTTCGCCGTCCTACCTGTGGATGCTGGCGGGCACGCGCACGCTGGATCAGATCTCGGTGCCAATCTCGCGCATCGCCAAGAAGGGCATTCGGTTTCACCACGGCAAAGTGCTGTCGATCGACCCACAAACGCGGGTCGTGACCACCGACAAAGGAACGCTTGAAGCCGATCACCTGCTGATCTCACTTGGCGCGAACACGCACATGAGTGGCCTGGAGAGCGTCGCGAAAGTCGGCCACAACGTCTACACAGCCAAGGGCGCGCAGGCGCTTCACGATCTGGGAAGCAAGGCCGCGGGCAGCCGAGTGGCGGTGCTGGTGTGCTCCATGCCATTCAAGTGCCCGGCCGCGCCTTACGAGGCGGCCATGATCTGGCAGAAGAGCCTCAAGCGCCACGGCAAAGACACCCGTGTCTCCATCTACACGCCCGAACCCGGCCCCATGCCCGTGGCGGGCGAGAAGGTGTCTGCGCAGATGGTGCAGATGCTCACCGGCAAAGGCATCAGCTACTTTCCCAAGCACACGATCAGGGGCCTTGACGAGCAGGGGCGGCTGGACTTTGGCGACACCCAAGCCGAGTTCGACCACCTGGCTTACGTGCCAAAACACAGCGTGCCAGCACTGCTGATTGAGGCCGGGCTGGCCGCGGCGGGTGGCTGGGTCAGCGTGGATCGTTACACCATGCGCACCAAGTTCGCGGGGGTGTACGCCGTCGGCGACTGTGTTGGCATCCCACTCGCCAATGGCAAGTCCTTGCCCAAGGCCGGCGTGTTCGCGCATGGCCAGGCTGAGGCTGCCGCTCGCAACATCGCCGACGAGATTCTCGGCCGCGAGGCATCACATCGCTTCGATGGCCATGGCCAGTGTTTCGTCGAGATGGGCGGTGTGATCGCCGGTCGCGGCTCGGGAAATTTCTACGCCGAGCCCCAGCCCGACATCCATCTCTCCTTTCCCGGCCCTTGGAATCACTTGGGAAAAGTGATGTTCGAGAAGCTGTGGCTCAACAAGATGTACTGACAACAAGGCTGCCCGCATGAGCGCGATTCCGAGCGACCACCCGCCAATGACCCAAACCACTCGCCTGACCGCGCTGGGGGTTGACCGGCCCTGGCTGACCATCCTGATCTGCGTGGGCATCGCCATGCTCTTCGGCGCAGCCTTCCCATGGGCCAAGATCGACACCAACCCGAAAAACATGCTGCCGCCCGACTCGGCGGTGCGGGTGTGGAACGACCAGGTCAACCAGCGCTTTGGGCTGCATGAAGACACCATCGTCGTGGCCATCCAGCCCGACAACGGGGTGCTCAACGCCGAGAGCCTCAAGAAGTTGCAGCAGTTCAGCAGCGACGTACTCGGGCTGCAAGGCATCGTCAAGGGCGATGTCACCTCGCTTTACACCGTTGACAACGTGACCGCGAGCGGCGATTCGCTGCGCATAGCGCCGTTGCTGGCCACTGCGCCGACAAGCGCGGACGGCGTACAAGCGCTTCGCAAGCAGCTCTTCGAGGGCACCCTGTTCGTCGACCGCCTGATCTCGCGCGACGAAAAAACGACCGCTGTCTATGTGCCGTTGGAGAAGGGCGCCGACGGAGCCAAGCTCGCCACCGCTATCCGTGAAGCCGCGCTCAAGAGCTTCACGCCCCAGCAGATCTACATCACCGGCGACCCGGTGGCACGCGACTTGTTCGGCGCGGAAATGTTCAAGCTGATGGGCTTGTTTGCCCCGATCGCGGGGGCTCTGATGATGGGCCTGATGTTCTGGATGTTCCGCAGCTGGTGGCTTGCGGGGGTGATGATGCTCACCGCCATGGTCAGCATCATGGTGGCCATGGGCGCTGGCATCGCCCTCGGGTTCCCGGTTCACATCATGAGCTCGATGGCGCCGGTGTTTCTGATGGCCATTGCCACCGACAGCATCCACATCTTCAACGAGTTCTTCCAGCGCTATCGACCTGGCATGAACCGCGCAGAGGTAGTGCGCCAGACCATCAGCGCGGTCTCGCGCCCGGTGCGCTACACCGCCTTGGCCACCGCACTCGGCTTCGCCGTGCTGCTGTTCATGACCATCGTGCCCGTCAAGGTGTTCGGCGGCATCATCGTGCTGGGCACGGTGGTGCTTCGGCTGCTGAGCTTCTACCTGGTACCTGCCTGCCTGATGCTCGTGCCGCTGCCACCGGTGCAGCCACATGACGATGTGGTGTCGCGCCTCACCGGCTGGGTCTCCACCTGGGCGGTGCGCGCCTCCAAGGTCACCATTGGGATTGCGGTGCTGCTGATGCTGTTCAGCGTCTGGGGTGCCTCGAAGTCGGTGGTCGACAACAGCATGTTGCGCTGGTTCAAAGAGGGCAGCGAGGTGCGCCAAGCCGACGCGCTCTTCAGCCGCGAGATGGGCGGCGCCATGCCCGCCTCGCTGGTGGTCGACACCGGCAAACCCGATGGCATCAAGGACCCCGCGGTTCTGAAAGCCATCGAGGTGATCCAGAAAGACCTGGCGAGCCAGCAACTGGTCGGTACCAGCCTCTCGGTGGCCGACTACCTGCGCCGCATCAACCTCGTGCTCAACGCCGAGGCGCCCGGCGCCGACGTGCTGCCGAGTGATGCGGCCATGGCGGGGCAGTACCTGATGGCGTTCTCCATGGGCGCACGACCCAGTGACCTCAACCGCGTGGTCGACTACGACTACCAGCGCGCCAATGTGTTGCTGCAGTTGCGCAGCGGTGATGCGCAGCTGATGCAGCGCGTCGAAGACCGTGTGCAAACGCTGGTGCGCGATCAGGCCATGCCGTTCAAGGTCGTCGCGGCCGGCCCCGCCCATTTCAATCTGGTGTGGAACCAGGAAGTGCTGAAAGACATGATCCTCGGCTTCGCGATTGCGCTGGTGGTCGTGTTCGGCGTGCTGGCGGCCGACTTCCGGTCATTGAAGTGGGCACTGGTGGCCTACGTGCCACTGCTGGGCACGGTGCTGATCATCTTTGGGGCGCTGGGCTGGGTTGGCAAGACGATCGACATGCCTGTGGCCGTGTTGGCTTGCCTGTCTCTGGGCATGGCGGTTGATTTTGCGATCCATTTTGTGACCCGCTATCGCCAACGTTGCCAAAGCATCGCGGTCACCCGGCCGCTCACCGAGGCCGAGCGTCACGACGCACTCAAGTGGGTGATCCAGTGGCCCGGCAAGGGGATCGTGCGCAACGCCTTGATGTTTGCCGTCGCATTCGCAGTGATGCTCGCTGCCCCCCTCACGCCCTACATCACTGTGGGTGCATTCATCGTCTTGATGATGAGCCTCAGCGCTTTGGCATCGCTCACGCTGCTGCCCGCGCTCATCAAGACCTTCCGTCTTTGACTCTGGAGCTGTATCCCATGAACCTCTCCCTGTTTCGCCACTTCACGCCAAACGCGTTGCTGCTGATCGGCTTGTTGACGGGCACCCAAGCGGTGGCCCAGGCCTCCGCACCACCGGCTGAAGAGATCGTGCAAAAGCAGCTGGCCGCTTTTTACCTGGCCGGCAAAGACTTTCAGGGCAAGGTCACGATGAAGCTGACCAATGCGCAAGGCTCACAGCGTGAGCGGGTGATGAACATGCTGCGCATCAACGTCGGCTCGCAAGGTGACCAGCGCTACCTGATCACCTTCGACGCACCGGCCGACGTGCGCGGCATGGGCTTCCTGGTCTGGAAGTACGCCAAGAAAGAAGACGACCGCTGGCTGTACTTCCCGGCGCTCAAGGCCGTGAAGCGCGTGGCGGCGGACGACAAGCGCTCGTCCTTCGTGGGCTCGGACTTCACCTACGAAGACATCTCCGGGCGGGATGCAGATGAAGAGAAGCACGTGCTCGTCCGGCAAGAAAGTGTTGGTGACCGCCAGGTGTTCGTCGTCGAAAGCAAGCCGAAGGCTGCGGCCAGCTATGCAAAACGTTTGACCTGGGTCGACCGCGAACGCTGGCTGCCGTTGAAGGAGGAGTATTTCGACGCTGAAGGCAAACTCCAGCGCTCCTTCAAAGCCGAGAAGGTAGAACAAATCGGCCCTCATTGGACGGTCACCGGCCGCTCCATGCTCAACGCACAAACCGGCCACCGAACCGATGTGTCGTTCACCCTGGTGCGCTACGACATCGGGCTGACCGAAGACCTGTTTGCGGAGCGCAGCCTGCGCAACCCGCCGGCGCTGGCTCAATGAAGCGTGCGGTGATGGCACTTGCTGCGGCAGCGGTCTCAGTTCCCGTCGGTGCGGCGGGTTTGACGGGGTTCGTGCAAGCGCGCCAGGTGCAACGGGCACAGTCCCTGCCGGTCTGTGGCGACATCACGGGTTGCTCTGCCATGGCACAGGAGGTTCTGGGCGAGCTGCTCTACGAGCAACGGTTCGGACAGCAGTTCAGCGCGACGGCCCGGGTCGAGGCGTATCACGACGGCGCCATTTCGACCGGAGAGGTCAACCTGCGCGAAGGTTTTGCCGATTGGTCGCCCACGTCGGCGCTCAATTTCAAGCTGGGCCGGCAGGTGCTGACCTGGGGCGTCAGCGACTACCTGTACGTGAACGACGTTTTCCCGAAGAACTACGACGCCTTCTTCACCGGGGCTGGCTTCGACCGGATGAAGGAGCCGGTGGATGCCGCTCGGCTGGCACTCCATGCCACCTCCGTTGACTTCGAGGCGGTGCTCTCTCGTTCCAAGGGCGACAAGATGCCCAACGTCGATCGCTTTGTGGCGATGGCGATGGCGAAGAGCGCTGTTGCAGACGATGGCCCAAGCCATGGCGCGGATCTGGCCCTGAAGGCATCCACCCACGCCGGTGGTTGGGATCTGGCGGCCTATGGCGCCAGCTTCCAATCGCGCGAGACGCGCCTCTACATGGACGCCTCGGGCCTGCGCTCCGATCGCCCGCGCACCCAGCACGTGGGCGCAAGCATGACGGGCAACTTCGCGGGCGGCCTGGCCTGGGGTGAAGCTGCCGTTCGCAACACCGCTGGCAACCAAACCTTTGTGGTCAACCGGCAGTTTCTGCCGTCTGCCGGCAAGCTCATCGGTGGTTACTCGCGCGAGGTGGGGCAGGAGATCACCGCCTCAGCCCAGCTGCAGCTCGAAGGCCCCGCATCGCGCTCGCGTTATCTCGAATCGCTGGCGCCGGGTGTACGGCCACTCAAGCCCGTCATCTCCACGCTGCACTTGCGTGTGCAAGGCCGTTGGATCAATCAAACGCTGGGGGCGGGTGCGCAGCTCTTCGTGAGCAACGAAGGCGACAGCCACCTCAACCCTTTTGTGAGTTGGAGCCCAGCCGATGGCTGGACATTCGAGGGAGGGGCCAACGTGTTCAACGGCAGGCCCGACACCCGGTATGGCGCATTCAAGGACGACTCCAACGTGTACGTCCTGGGGCGCTTTTCATTCTGAAAGAAGAGAGAGACACACATGAAGCAACTATTCATCTTCAACGACGCTCCCTATGGCAGCGAGCGCACCTACAACGGCCTTCGCCTGGCTGGCTCGCTCGCCAAGCGCGAGGGCGAGCAGGTTCGCGTCTTCCTGATGGGCGACAGCGCCTTGTGCGCCAAGTCGCAGCAAAAGGTGCCCCAGGGCTACTACAAGGTCGAAGACATGCTCGGCATGGTCACGCGCCGCGACGGTGAAGTGGGCGTGTGCGGCACCTGCATGGACGCTCGCGGCATGGCCGAGACCGAGCTGTCAGAAGGCACACACCGCGGAACCATGGACGAGCTGACCACGTGGACCCAGTGGGCCGACAAAGTCATCATTTTCTAAGCCACCCAAAACATCCTTGGAGGGAGTTTTCATGAACAACACACAAGCGGCCACGCCCAAGTGGGGCATGGCCATCGACGCCGAGCGTTGCATCGGCTGCCACGCGTGTTCGGTGGCCTGCAAGGTCGAAAATTCTGTGTCTCTCGGAAACTTCCGCACCAAGGTCTACTACTACGACCACGTCGGCAAAAACGCCGTGGGAAAGCCCGCTTTCAAACGCGCCTTCCTGCCTACCTTGTGCATGCACTGCGAAGACGCTCCCTGCCTCAAGGCCTGCCCCACCACGTCGATCTCGCGCGGTGCCGATGGCGTGGTGCGCATTGACACCACCACCTGCGACAACTCCAAGGACTGCATCTCGGCCTGCCCTTACGGCGCCATTCACACGGATCCCGTGGCCGAGGTGGCCGACAAGTGCGACTGGTGCAGCCATCGTCTGGAGGTGGGCATGGACCCGGCCTGCGTCGAGGTCTGCCCGGCCGAGGTGTTTGCATTCGGCGACCTGAACGATCCCAAGAGCAAGGTGAGCCTGATGCAAGCGCGCCGCGGGAGCGAGCTGACGGTGCTCAAACCCGCAGAAGGCACCAAGCCCGCAGTGAAGTACCGCGGCATTGGCACGGTCGTCCCGCGCGAGATGGAAAACAAACTGCCGAAGGGGCGCAACCACGACCCCTTCACGTATGAGATCGACACCTGGTCGCAGCTCAAATCCGACTACGGCACCGGCAAAAACGAAGCGTGATGGAGCCCAACATGCAACGTCGTGACTTCGTCAAAAGTGGCATCGGTGCGCTGGCCACACTGGCCGTCGGTGAAACCATTCTGCTGAGTCCGCAGCCGGCCTCGGCCGCCACGGCGGCGCTGGAGCCGCTGAGCTACAAGCTCAACGCAGGGGGCAACCCTCGCAAGGCACGCACCGACTACCGAAACGCCAAGGTGGTCAAGAGCGTATGCCTCAACTGCTCCACCGTGTGCGGCATCGAAGGCTTCGTGGTCGACAACAAGGTCGTGAAGATCCGTGGCAACCCACTGGATCCGAACATGAGCAGCTTCATGACCTGCGCCAAAGGGCAAAGCGGCCCGACGATCAACACTTACCCGGAGCGCCTGCAGTTCCCGCTCAAGCGGGTCGGTGCACGCGGTGAGGGGCTGTGGAAGCGCATCACCTGGGACGAGGCCTATGCCGACATGGCCAAGCGCATCCAGAAATGCATCGACGAGGGGCACCCTGAACGGGTGGCCATCCACCAGGGCCGGTCACGCTACGAGTCAGAGTTCAACCGCTTCCTCGACGCGATTGGCTCCCCGGTTCTGTTGAACCACCGCTCCATCTGCTCATCGAACAAACGAGCCGCCAACTACGTGAGCTTGGGCGACACCGACTGGGAGTCGATCGACGCCGAACGTTGCCGCTACTTCCTCAACTTTGGCTCCAACTTCTACGAAGCCCACCAGGGCGGGCTGCACTTCGTGCGGCGCGTGATCAAGGCGCGCTTCGACCACGGCGCAAAGCTCGTGACCTTCGACGTGCGCATGTCAAACACGGCGGGTCGCAGCGATGAATGGTTCAAGCCCTTCCCAGGCACTGAAGGCGCCATCGCCTTGGCCATGGGCCACGTGATCATGCGCGAGAACCTGCACGACCGGCGTTTCATGGCCGACTTCGTGCAACCGGGAGAGGCGAGGGTGCGCGAGTGGCTGGCACCTTGCACCCCGGCCTGGGCTGAAGCGCTGAGCGGTGTGGCGGCGGCTGACATCGAGCGTCTGGCGATCGAGTTCGCCAAGGCCGCACCAACCGCTGCCGCCTTCACCAACCGCGGCACCGGCGCTCACTACAACGGGTTTAACGCGGAACGCGCCGTGGTGATGCTGAATGCCTTGGTCGGCTCAGTCGGGCGAGTGGGTGGCTATTGTTACGGTCTCGAAGAGAAGCTGACACAGCAACGCTACCCGCAGCCACTGCCCATGCCACCCAAACCCAAGGTGCGCACCGACCTGGAAGACCCGCCCGAGTGGCCCTTGGCCAACCGGTGGCAGAAGATGAAGGTCGGCCAGGTGGTGTACGACTTTCTTGCGGAGGACCGGGCCAAGATCGAGGTTTACCTCAGCTACACCATCGCCTCGCCGATGACCTGGCCGGAGGGGCGCTCCAAGACGGTGGATGTGCTCAAGAGCGAGAAGCTCATTCCCTTCCACGCCTGCTCGGACATCATCTACTCCGAGATGGCGCACTACGCCGATCTCATCCTGCCCGATGCCACCTACCTCGAACGCTGGGGCATGGACATCCGCAACAACTTGGAGCTACAGCACTACGTGTCGCTGCGACAGCCGATGGTTCAGCCGCCGGGCGAGGCCGTCAGCTTCCCCGAGGTGTTGATCAACATTGGCAAGCGGCTCGGCCCGAACCAGGCCAAGTACTTTGCCTATGGCGACCACGAAGCCTTCGTGAGAGAGCAGTGTTCCAAGCTGCCCACGAAGGGGCCCGACGGCATGGAGTTCAAGTCGGGCTTCGACTACATGAAGCACTATGGGGTGTACGTCGACACCTCCAAGCCCAAGGCGTATGAGGTGTACCAGCGGGTGCTGCGCCCCGAGCAGCTTGAAGGTTCGCGTGTTGACGAGGCGACCGGCCGCATCATCAAGGCCGATGCCAACGGCAAGGAGCGAGCCATCGGCCTGATGGTGCGCGGCGAAGCCAAGCGCGGGTTTGCGACGCCATCGCGCAAGTTCGAGATCTATGCGCCCGAGGTCGAGCTGATCGCCGGCAAGTTGGGCATCAAAGACGATGGGCTGCCCTCGTTCGCGCAAGTGCCTTGGCACGTCGGCCTGGCCGATGACCGTTTCATCCTCACGACCTTCAAGTGGAACGTGCACACACAAGGCCGCACCGCCTCGCAGAAATACCTGTCCGAGATCGTGCACGACACCCGATGTGGATTCGCCCCGACGTGGCACGCCGGCTCAAGGTGCGCAACGGAGATTGGGTGGAGCTGACCACCTACCGGCCCAAATCCGGCACCCTGGGCGACAAGGCGTTCCGATCATCAGAGCAAGAGAAGGTCGTTGGCAGTGACAGGGTTCGCGTGTTCGTGACAGAAGGCATACACCCACGTGTGGTCGCCGTATCGAACTCTTTGGGGTGGGAGTTCGGCGGGCGGGCCTCCGAAGGACGCAAGGGCAAGCGAGCCGACGCGCTCGTGGCGTCTGGTCAGCGTGACACGGCCAAAGGCATGGGCCCGGCGCCTCGATTCGATGACCTCGAGAGCGGTGTGTGGTGGGACAAGCGCGCCGGTGGGCGAGGCAACGGCGTGAACATCAACGCCATCTTGCCCATCAACCCATCGCCTTTGGTGGGCATGCAGTCCTGGTACGACACCGTTTGCAGCATCAAGAAAGTGGAAGGAAAGACATGATGAAGAACACTGTTCAGGCCTTGAGGCGCATCGCGGTGTGCGGGGTGGTGGCCACCATCGGCATCACGGCGACCGCGTCGGCACAGGTGCTCGCGCCCGAGAAGGCGATTCGTGCTCGCCAGGCAGGCTACTTCCTGATGGGGATGCAGATGGCGCGCATCAACGCCACCGTCAAGGGTGACGTACCGTTCGACAAGTCGGCAATGCAAATCAGCGTCGAGGCGCTGGATCTCATCGGGCGCATGGTCACCGACAACTTTCCACCTGGGTCTGACCAAGGAACGACCAAGGCCAAACCAGAGGTCTGGAAGGAAGCGCCTCGCTTCAAGCAACTGGCGCTGGAATCGCAATCAGAGGCCGCGAAGCTCAAGGCCGCCGTGCATGCGGGTGACATGAGCACGATCAAGGCCGCCTATGGTGCGACCAGCAAGTCGTGCAAGGCCTGCCATGACACGTTCAAGGCGCAGTAAGAACCCAAGGGAATCGGACTCATGAAACATGCCCGCGTTCTGATCCTCGGCTCCGGCCCTGCCGGTTACACCGCCGCGGTCTACGCAGCACGCGCCAATCTTGCTCCCGTGCTGATCACAGGCATGGCCCAAGGCGGCCAGTTGATGACGACCACGGAAGTTGACAACTGGCCGGCCGACGTAGACGGTGTTCAAGGCCCGGAGCTGATGCAACGCTTCGAGGCGCATGCCAAACGCTTCGGCACAGAGGTGATTTTTGACCACATCAATGCGGTGGATCTTTTCAAGCGCCCGTTTGCGCTGCAAGGTGACAGTGGGCCGTACACATGCGATGCGCTCATCCTCGCTACGGGTGCGTCTGCGAAGTACCTGGGTCTGCCCTCTGAAGAAGCCTTCAAAGGCCGCGGCGTCAGCGCTTGTGCAACCTGTGACGGCTTCTTTTACCGCAATCAGGAGGTGGCCGTCATCGGCGGTGGCAACACCGCCGTGGAAGAGGCCTTGTACCTCTCCAACATCGCCAGCAAGGTGCACCTGGTTCACCGACGCGACAAGTTCCGGGCTGAGCCGATCATGGTTGACAAGTTGATGGAGAAGGTCAGCACCGGTGGAATCGTTCTCCATCTGTTCCAGGCGGTTGATGAGGTGCTGGGCGGGCAAGGCGGGATGAACGCCCTTCGCCTGAAGAGTATTCGAGACAACAGCACCAAAGACTTGCCGGTGAGCGGTTGTTTTGTTGCCATCGGCCACCAGCCGAACACCGACCTGTTCAAGGGCCAGCTGGAGATGCGCCATGGCTACCTGCTGACGAAATCCGGACTGGACGGCTTCGCCACGATGACCAGCGTCCCCGGTGTGTTTGCAGCCGGCGACGTGCAGGACCACGTGTACCGTCAGGCCATCACAAGCGCGGGCACAGGGTGCATGGCGGCCTTGGACGCACAACGATTTCTGGAGCAGCAATGATTTATCTGGACTACAACGCCACGACCTCGGTGCACCCCGAGGTGCGGCGCACGATCAATGAGTACCTGGACGCGGAATACGGCAACCCGTCTTCATCTCACGCGAAAGGCCGGGCCGCCAAGGCCGCGGTGGATACCGCGCGAGCTGAAGTCGCTCAGGCCATTGGGGCCGCGGCGCCCGATGAGATCGTCTTCACCGGGAGTGCCACCGAGTCCAACAACCTGGCGGTGCTGGGTGCGTGCCTGGCAGGTGCCGCGGAACGGCGGCACCTCATCATCAGCGCAGTCGAGCACCCTGCGGTGGTCGAGCCGGCGCTGGAACTTCAGCGGCAGGGCTGGACGCTGTCCATTGCGCCGGTCGATCGTGAGGGGCGGGTGGATGTGTCGGCACTCAGCCAGCTGCTTGAAAAAGCCCGCCCCACACTGGTCAGCGTCATGCATGCCAACAACGAGCTTGGCACGCTTCAGCCAGTGGAAGAGATCGGGGCTTTGGTGAAAAGTCGCGGTGCGCTTTTCCACGTCGATGCAGCCCAGTCGATGGGGAAGGTGGATGTCGATGTCAACGCCATGGGTGCCGATCTGCTCACGATCGCCGGCCACAAGATGTATGCCCCCAAAGGCATCGGGGCGCTCTACGTGCGCCGTGGCACAGCCTTGCACGCCTTGCAGTACGGGGCTTCACAAGAGCGCGGCGTGCGACCCGGCACCGAAAACGTCGCCTACATCGCAGGCCTCGGCGCGGCGGCTCGGATCGTCTCGAACGCCCACGCAGAGAGACGGCAGATGGTCGGTCTGCGCGATCAGCTCCAGGCTTGCTTGTGCCGCGGCATTCCGGGTTTGACGGTGAACGGCTCGCCCACCCACCGACTGCCCAACACCTTGCATGTGTCGCTGCCTGTGGGCTCGGCGCGTGCCATCGTTGCCATGCTGGCCAACGAGGTGGCTTTGTCGCCGGGGGCTGCGTGCCACGCCGATCACCCCGATGAACCATCGGGTGTCATGAAGGCCATCGGCGCGACGGCTCAGCAAGCCAATGGCGCCTTGCGACTGAGCCTGGGGTATGACACCACGGCTGCCGAGATCGAGGCGGCAGCTCAACTGATCATGGCCGCCTTCAATCGCCACGCCGCAGAGTTCGCAGCCGTTGGTCATTGGGAAATCTGATGCACACCCAGAGGAACGATTGATGAAAAGAGCACATCTCCAGTGGGCGATGGCCTTGGTGGGTCTGGTGTCCACGAGCGCGGCCATTGCCGACGACGCCACGAGCCTGAACCGCCGATCCTTGGCGGCCACCTGCGCCAATTGCCATGGCACCGATGGTCGCCCGCCACAAGGGTCGTCATTTGCCCCACTGGCTGGCATGCCCACCGTGCTGTTCACGAGCCGCATGCACGGCTTCCAGACCGGCGCACAAAACGCCACCGTCATGCACCAGATCGCCAAAGGCTTTAGCGATGCCCAGATCGAGCAGATGGCCATCTTCTTCGCTGCCCAGCCACGGCCGTGAAAGCATTGGAGACACGCATGAAAAGACGAGAGATTCTCCAGCTGGGCGGTGCCTCAGCGCTGCTCGGGCTGGCTGGGTGCGCCAGCATTGAACCCGCAGGCGCCAGCAAGGCGAAAGTTCTGGTGGTAGGTGGCGGGTTTGGTGGCGCGACGGCGGCTCGCTATGTGCGCTTGCTGTCGAACAACCAGATCGACGTGACCTTGGTCGAACCACAAAGCGCCTTTGTGAGCTGCGCCATGAGCAACCTCGTCATTGGAGGTAGCCGCAAGCTCGATGAGGTGACGATGCCCTATGACGGGCTGGCATCACGGCACGGTGTGCGTGTGGTTCGGGATCGTGTCTCCGGCATCGACACCCAGAAGAAGGTGGCCACCCTGGCCACTGGCGCGACGATCGCCTATGACAAGCTGGTTCTGAGCCCTGGCGTGGACATGCTGCTCGACAGCGTTGAAGGCCTGTCGGCGGCCCATGCCTCAGGGCAAGTGGTGCACGCCTGGAAAGCCGGCGCTGAAACGCAGGCCCTGCGCCGCCAGCTGGAAGCCATGCCCGATGGCGCGGTGTTCGCCATCAGCGCGCCAGAGATGCCTTACCGCTGCCCACCGGCACCCTACGAGCGAGCCTGCCTCGTGGCGGAGTACCTGCGCAGCCACAAACCCAAGTCAAAGGTGCTGCTTCTCGACGCCAACCGCGACGTGGTGGCCAAGGGGCCGCTGTTCAAAAAAGTCTGGACGGAACAGTATGCGGGGCTGATCGAGTACCGGCCTCAGCATCGGGTCGTTGGCATCGACACCCAAGCCGGGGCGATCAAAGTCGATGGGCAGAGCGATGTGCGGGCTGCCGTCATGAACGTCGTGCCCGCCATGCGCGCCGGGCAGATTGCGGTCTCCACCGGTCTCGTGCCACCGGGGAGCCGCTGGTGTCCGGTGAACCTGCAAACCTTCGAGTCGACGCTGGCCAAAGATGTGCATGTGATCGGTGACGCCGTGCAATCGCCGCCGGGCATGCCCAAGAGCGGGCACATTGCCAACAACCAGGCCAAAGTGGCCGCCGCAGCCATCGTCGCTGAGTTGAGTGGTTTGGAGCTGAACCCGTCGCCGTTCCTGATGAACGCCTGCTACAGCTGGGTCAGCACCAAGTCGTCCATCCATTTGGCGGGGCTCTACGAGTACATCGTTTCGGAGAAGACCTACAAAGCCGTGGCGGGTGCAGGCGGCGTGTCTGCGGGGCCCAACGAAGTGGAGGGCGTTTACGCCTGGGATTGGGCTCGTTCGACCTGGGCCGACACGCTCGCATGATGTCCGAAGAAAGCCGACCACCGATTCTGCGCAACAAGCACTTCCAGGCGGACTCGGCTTTCGAGCCTGAGAGCCTGCTCCGCGAGGCTCGCCGACAGAAGAAGTTGGCCGATACGGCAATGCCAACCATCTGCGTGCTGGACCCTGACGGCGACCTCGTGCGCCGCTTGAAACTCGATGGCCGTGGCAGGATCGACCCCAACTGGGCCTGCTATCACACCGAGCTGCATCGCTTCGAAGAAGCGGGCATTGAGTTTGGCGTGGTGCCTTGCGCAGTGGGTGCATCGTTTGCGGTGCTGATAGCCGAAGAACTTTTTGCGTCTGGCTGCAAGCTGCTCATCAGCATCACATCGGCCGGCCAATTGCAGGTGCTGCAAGCGCCTCCGTATTTCGTGCTGATCGAACGTGCTCTTCGCGACGAAGGAACGAGCTACCACTACCTGGCGCCTTCCGAGTTCAGCCACGCCAGCGCAGAGACACTTTCACGTGTGGCTGATGCATTCAACTCACTGGCCGTGCCGGTTTACAGCGGTGCTGTGTGGACGACCGACGCGCCATTTCGTGAAACCGAAGAGGCCATCGCCTCCGCCAAGGCACAAGGGCTGCTGGCGGTGGAGATGGAGGCCGCGGCGCTTTACGCGTTTGCCGAGGCGCGAGACAAGCCCGTGCTGTGCTTCGCGCACGTCACCAACCAGATGGGCAGCGTCGAAGGCGACTTCGAGAAGGGTGAGGCAGATGGTGCCGTCGACGCCTTGGCTTTGCTCGTTGTCACGGCTAGCCGGTTCCTTGGCGCAGGCGGTTTTCAATCTGCCAAGCCAGAGCCGCCTTAGCACGATCAAAACGAGGCCACGGAACACAGTGTTCCCTGAACACTACTTTACATAATATACATTGTAGAGTTTATGCCTCAAACCTTGTTCGCTCAAGCCGCCCAGTCATACGTTGGGAGATGACTGATTGCGGTTCACGTCATCCGACCCTTCTGGCTGAAAAGCGGAGAACTCGCACTGGCCATCGCCAAATCGCCTGCCGCATCCACCAGTGCGCGCCCGAGCTGATTCATGCGCTCGGGCGTGAGCCGCACCAGCGGCCCGGCGATGGTGATGACACCGATCGCGGCCTGGCCGCGTCGCAGCACCGGCGCGGCCATCGCGCTCATGCCGGGTGCATACACCTCGAAGATGGTGCTGAAGCCGCGCTTGCGGTCTTCGTCGAGCACTTTCCACAGTGCCTTGAAGGTGGTCGGCGCCTTCGGTCCGTATTCCTTGGGCGAGCCGAAACCCTGCAGCGAGACCAGCTCGGCCGCGCGCTCTTCCGACAGCGTCATCAACCAGGCGTGCCCCCCGGCGCTGCAAGACAGGCGCACATCGATGCCCATGTCGGGGTCGTAGCGCAGGCCGGTGCGCGCGCCCTGCGCCTTGGCCACGAAGGTGAGCCGGTCACCGTCGACCAGGGCAAGCCGCACCAGCTCACCACTCAGCTCTGCCAGGCGGTCGATGATCGGCTGCGCGATGTCGACCACGCCCGAACCTCCGAGAAAGCTCAAGCCCATGGCGGGCAGCTTGGTGGTCAACGCATAGTCACCGCGGCTGTCAACCTGCCGCACATAACCGCAGCGGACCATCTCGGCCAGCAGGCGGTGGCAGGCGCTGCGCGGCAGCGCCAGCTCGTCGGCGATGGCGGCGAGCGCGAGCCCCTGCGGCTGCTGCGCCAGCGTTTCGAGAATGCGAAAGGCCCGCTCCAGCGGGCCTACCGCAGGCGCCCCACTCTCTTTCTGCGTGGTCGTTCTCATGATTCGGAATCGAGTTCCAGTTTGGAATGGTGTTCTGAGCCGGTTCCTATCATGCCGCGAAGTCGCCCCACCCCGAGGGCCGAAGTCGACAGGAGACCCACACCGTGAACAGACTCGCCCACCTCGCCGCGCTCGCCACCGCACTGTGCTTCGCATCGGCCGCCGCCGTGGCGCAAGACGTCCAAGAACGCACGATCAAGTTCGGCCACCTCAACAACACCGATCACCCGGTGAGCCTGGGCACCAAGCGCTTTGCCGAGCTGGTGGCCGCAAAAAGCGGCGGCAAGTTGAAGGTGCAGGAGTTCCCGTCATCACAACTGGGCAACGAGCTGCAGCAACAGTCGGCGCTGCAAGGTGGCGTGCAGGAGATGAGCGCACCGGCCACCACCTCGCTGGCAGGCATCGTGAAGGAGTTCGGGCTGATCGATTTCCCGTTTTCTGTGAGCAGCTACGCGCAGGCCGATGCGCTGCTCGACGGCCCCTTCGGCCAGGCCCTGCTGGCCAAGCTGCCCGAAAAAGGCCTGGTGAGCCTGGGCTACTGGGACCTGGGCTTTCGCAATGTCACCAACAGCCGCCGCCCGATCACCAAGGCCGAAGACCTGGAAGGGCTGAAGCTGCGCGTGATCCCGAACCCGGTGTTCCTCGACAGCTTCAAGGCCTTCAAGGCGAACCCGGTGCCCATGCCCTTTGCCGAGCTGTTCGGTGCGCTGGAATCGAAGGCGGTCGACGGACAGGAAAACCCGTTTGCCGTGATCCTGTCGAACAAGTTCTACGAGGTGAACAAGTACGTGAGTGCGACCCAACACGTCTACGCAGCGAACATTCTTTTGGTCAGCAAGAAGTTCTGGGACAAGCTCTCACCCGCTGAGCAGAAGATCATGCAAGACGCGGCCAACGAAGCCCGCAGCTACCAGCGCCAGGCGAGCCGCGCTGCCGCGCAGAAAGCAGTGAGCGAGCTGCAAGCCAAGGGCATGTTCTACAACGAGGTGAGCCCCGCCGAGCAGGCACGCATGGGTGCCATTGCCAAGCCGGTGACCGAGCGCTTTGCCGCGAGCTACGACGCTGCCATCGTCAAGCTCTACAACGCCGAGTTAACCAAGGGGCGGCCATGAAGATCCTTGTGCTGCATGGGCCGAACCTCAACCTCTTCGGGCGGCGTGAGCCTCACATCTACGGCACCACCACACTGGCCGAGATCAACCAGAAGCTGGTGGCACTGGCGGCTGAGCTGGGTGTGGAGATCGAGACCTTCCAGTCCAACCACGAGGGTGCGTTGGTCGACAAGTTTCACGAGAACATCGACATCGCTTCAGGCGCCCTGCTCAACCCCGCTGGGCTGACTCAACACGGTGTGTCGCTGCACGATGCCATCAAGGCCATGCCCTTCCCGGTGATCGAGGTGCACATGTCGAACATCGCGGCGCGTGAGCTCTGGCGCCATCACTCGATCATCTCGTCGGCCGTCAAGGGCACGGTGCAAGGCCTCGGCTGGCGCTCGTACACCGCCGCGTTTCGCGCCGTGGTCGAGCTCACAAAGGACGCCAAGGCGGCTTGAGCGCGTGAACAGCGAGCGCGGGCCGAGCGCCGGGCCGTTCCCAAGCCGGCCCGCCATCCCCACGGGGGATCGGCCGCGTACACGCGGGCGAGGGGCACGTCCCTGGCGCTTACACTGCCGGAATGAACGAACCAGTACATCGCGAACGCGTGGCCTCTCGTGTCGCGTCACGCAGTGCCGCCCCTGCGCGCAAGGAAACCACCCGCACCAACGACCCCGAGCGCACCAAGGCCAACATCCTCGAAGTCGCGGAGGCGGAATTCGGCGAAAAAGGGCTGGCCGGTGCGCGCATCGATGCGATCGCCGCTGCGACGAACACCAGCAAGCGGATGATCTATTACTACTTCGGCAGCAAGGAAGGCCTCTACCTGGCTGTTCTCGAAGAAGCCTACCGCCGCGTTCGCGATGTGGAGGCCGAGCTGCACCTGCAAGACCTCGAGCCCGAGGAAGCCTTGCGCCGCCTGGTGGCCTTCACCTTCGACCACCATCTGCACCACGAGAACTACATTCGCCTGGTGATGTCGGAAAACATCCACCGTGGCGAATACTTGGCGCAGAGCCCGCGCATCCACGAACTCAACGTGCCGGCCATCGCCGCCATCAAGAACCTCTACGAACGCGGCGTGAAGGCAGGCGTTTTCCGCCGGGGCCTGAACCCCATCGACATCCACGCATCGATTTCGGCCCTGAGCTTCTTCAACGTCTCCAACCGCCACACCTTCAGCCTGATCTTCAAGCTCGACATGGGCTCGCCCGTCTACATCGCCGAGCGCCGCGAAAACGTGGTCGAGATGATCGTGCGCTTCGTGCGCAAGAGCTGACACCACCCTCCTCCGGTTCCATCTCGATGGCTGCGCACCAGCGGCAGGGATAGGTGTTTTTCCCGAGCTTAAAACTAACCAGTTCGTACAAAATTCCGGCTGGAGGCAATGATGCTGGACAAATCGATCGACGGAATGTGCCGCCTCTTTGGCGTCTTGATGGTGGCGTGCCTGGCCCTGATGGTGGTCATGGTGTTCGGCAACGTCGTGCTGCGTTATGGCTTCAACTCCGGCATCACGGCGTCTGAAGAGTTGTCACGCTGGCTCTTTGTCTGGATGACCTTTCTCGGCGCGATCGTCGCGGTGCGCAAGCATGCGCACCTGGGGACCGACGCGCTTGTGTCGCGCCTGCCGTTGCTCGGCAAGAAGATCTGTTTCGCGATTGCGCACCTGCTGATGCTCTACATCTGCTGGCTGATGGGCCGCGGCGCCTGGCAGCAGACGGTGATCAATTACGACACCACGAGCCCTGTGATGCAGGTGTCCATGGCCTGGTTCTATGTGAGCGGTGTCGTGTTTGCCGTTTTGGCCGGCCTGCTGGTTCTGCTGGAGTTGGTTGGCCTCTTCACCGGCCGCGTGTCGGAAAGCCAGTTGATTGGCGTGGCCGAGTCCGACGACATGCCGCATGGCACCCCGACGGCCGTTGTTTCCGACCACTCGAAGAGCCGATAGGAAAGCGCCCCAATGACCATTGCCATCTTCCTCGGTGCGCTGCTGGGCGCCATGGCCCTCGGCGTGCCGATCGCCTTCTCGTTGCTCGTGTGCGGTGTGGCGCTGATGCTTCACCTCGATATGTTCGACGCGCAGATCCTCGCGCAGAACACCATCGAAGGCGCCAACAGCTTCCCGCTGCTGGCTGTGCCCTTCTTCATGCTGGCTGGCGAGATCATGAACGCCGGCGGCCTGTCGCGCCGCATTGTCAATTTCGCGATGACGCTCGTGGGCCATGTGCGCGGCGGTTTGGGCTACGTCGGCATCATGGCCGCGATCATCATGGCCGCGCTCTCGGGCTCTGCGGTGGCCGATGCGGCCGCGCTGGCCGCGCTGCTGTTGCCGATGATGAACCGCGCCGGTTACGACACCGCGCGCTCGGCGGGCCTGCTCGCGTCGGCCAGCATCATCGCGCCAGTCATCCCGCCCAGCATCGCCTTCGTGGTGTTTGGCGTGGCGGCCAACGTATCCATCTCCAAGCTCTTCATGGCCGGCATCGCACCCGGGCTGATGCTCGGCGCGGCGCTGTGGGTCACGTGGTGGATTCTGGTGCGCAAGGAGCAGATTCAACCGCCACCGCGCGCCAGCCGCCAGGAGGTATTAAAAGCGCTGCGCGATGCGACCTTCGCGCTGGTGCTGCCGGCCATCGTCATCGTCGGGCTGAAGTTCGGCGTGTTCACGCCGACTGAAGCAGCCGTGGTGGCCGCGGTCTACGCGCTGTTTGTGTCGACCGTCGTCTACGGTGAGCTGAAGCTGTCGCAGCTCTACGGCCTCTTTCTGTCGGCCGCACAAACCACCGCGGTGATCATGTTCCTGGTGGCCGCGGCGATGGTCTCGGCCTGGATGATCACGGTGGCCAACCTGCCGGCCGAGCTGATCACCCTGCTCAAGCCCTTGCTCGACCAACCGACTTTGTTGCTGGTGATGCTGATGCTCATCACCATCTTGGTCGGCACCGCGATGGACATGACACCGACCATCCTGATCTTGACGCCCGTGTTCATGCCGCTCGTCAAGGCCGCCGGCATCGACCCGGTCTATTTCGGCGTGCTCTTCGTCATCAACAACGCCATCGGCTTGATCACGCCGCCGGTGGGCACGGTGCTCAGCACGGTGGCGGGTGTCGGCAAGATCAGCATGGACTCGGTCACCCGCGGCGTGTGGCCTTTCATGCTGGCGCAGTTCGGCGTCATGTTCCTGTTGGTCTTTTTCCCCGCTCTCGTGACCGTGCCAGCACGCTGGTTCTACGGTTGACGCGATCCTTCCAATCACACCGATTTCACACGGAGACAAAACCCATGAAACGCATCTTCCTGAAGAGCCTGCTCGCCCTCACCACCCTGGCCGCACTCGGTGCTGCACAGGCCCAGACCCGCACCATCAAGTTTGCCAACCAGAACGCGAAGGGCCACCCCATCGTGCTCGGCATGGACAAGTTTGCCGAGATCGTGGAGGCCAAGTCGGGCGGCAAGTTCAAGGTCAACGTCTTCCCCGGTGGCGCGCTCGGCAGCGACCAGGCGAACCTCTCCGCGCTGCAAGGCGGCACGCTGGAGATGGCGTCGATGAACTCGGGCATCTTCGCGAGCATCGTCAAGGACTTCGCGGTCTATGACTTCCCCTTCCTCTTCTCCAACCCCAAGGAAGTGGCTGCAGTCGTCGACGGCCCGGTGGGCCAGCAGCTGCACGCCAAGCTCGAAGAAAAAGGGCTGATCGGCCTGGCCTACTACGAGCTCGGCTTTCGCCAGATCACCAACAGCAAGCGCCCCATCACCAAGGTGGAAGACATCGCCGGCCTCAAGCTGCGCGTGATCCCGAACCCGATCAACATCGACTGGGTCAGCGCGCTCGGTGCCAACCCCACCCCCCTGCCCTTCACCGAGCTGTACGCCGCGCTGGAGCAAAAGGCCGTCGACGGGCAAGAGAACCCGGTCGCCACGATCCAGGGCGCCAAGCTGTTCGAGGTGCAGAAGTACATGGTGCTCACCAACCACCAGTACAACCCGCAGTCGGTGGTGATCAGCAAGAAGTTCTGGGACTCGCTGGCCCCGGCCGAACGCAAGGTCTTGCAAGACGCCGCCGTGGAGTCGGCCACCTTCCAGCGCGAGCAGTCGCGCTCGGCCGCGGCCGGCATTCTGGAGAGCCTGAAGAAGGCGGGCATGCAAGTGACCGAGTTGCCGCCGGCCGAGATGGCCAAGCTGCGCGACAAGATCAAGCCGGTGATCGCCAAGCACACCGCCACCGTGGGCGAAGCGACGGTCAAGGCCGTGCTGGCGGACATCGAAGCCGCACGCAAATAACTCGCAAGTAACACGCCCCCGGAGCACAACACCGTGATCGATGGCAGCACCGAGCTCATTGCGCACCTCGGTTACCCCACGCACGCCTTCAAGGCGCCGCTGGTCTACAACCCGTATTTCGTGTCGGCCGGCATCAATGCCGTGGTCGTACCGATGGGTTGCAAGGCCGAATCGTTCGCGGCCGTGCTGAAGGGCGTGTTCCAGCTGGAGAACTTGCGCGGCGCGCTGATCACGATGCCGCACAAGGTGAGCGTGGTCGAGCTGCTCGACGAAGCCACGGCCAGCGTGCGTGTGGCCGGGGCCTGCAACGCGGTCAAGCGCCTGCCCGACGGCCGCTTGCTCGGCGACCAGTTCGACGGCACGGGCTTCGTGCGCGGCCTCGAGCGCAAGGGCCTGCGCCTGCCCGGCGCGCGGGCTCTGGTGGTGGGCTGCGGCGGGGTCGGGTCGGCGATTGCAGCCTCTCTCGCCGCAGCGCACACCGCGCACATCGCCCTTTTCGACCTCAACAGCTCGTCGGCCGATGACCTGGCCGAACGCCTGCACACGCACTTCCCGCAGGTCGAGGTGAGCACCGGCCGCAACGACCCGGCGGGCTTCGATCTCATCGTCAACGCCACACCACTGGGCATGAACCCGGGTGACCCGTTGCCTGTGGATGTGGCCCGGCTGACACCCGGCAGCTTCGTCGGCGAGGTAGTGATGAAAACCGAGATGACTGAACTGCTGCAAGCCGCCAAGGCGCGCGGCTGCCAGGTGCAGGTGGGCAGCGACATGCTGTTCGAAATGATCCCGCCCTACCTCGAGTTCTTCGGCTTTCCCACGACAACACCTGAGCGCCTGCGCACTCTGTCCCTTTTGCAGTATTGAGACTCTCCCCCGGAGGCACCATGAGCGATCTGCTTCTCGACCCCGTTCGTGCGCGTGAGCCCGTGCAGGCCTCATTCAGCGACGAGCACAACCCGCTCGGGCTGAATGGCATGGAGTTCGTCGAATACGCCACCGCAGCACCGCAGGCCCTGGGCCAGGTGCTGGAGATGATGGGCTTTCGCCCGGTGGCGAGACACCGCTCGCGTGAGGTGCTGCTGTACCGCCAGGGCGGGCTCAACATCATCGTCAACGCACACCCGGCCGCCGGCGCTGATGCCCCGGGCAGCGCCCCGTCCACGCCCACCATCAGCGCCATCGCCCTGCGGGTGCGCAATGCGAACGAAGTGCACCGCCACGTGCTCGAGCGCGGAGGCTGGGACGTGCCCACCCATCCGCAGGCGATGGAGCTGAACATCCCCGCGATCCACGGTGTGGGCGGCAGCCGCATTCACTTCGTCGACCGCTACCGCGAGTTTTCGATCGACGACGTCGACTTCGTGCCCATCCCGGCCATCGACCGGCACCCGCAAGGCATCCCCGGCCTGCACTTTTTCGGCGTCGTTCAGTACATCGGTCTCGACCGCAGCAACGACTGGATCGAGTTCTACGCCGAGCTGCTGGGCACCAGGCTGATCCCCGACGAGCAACGCTTCGGCATCATGCCCGCGGGCAAGCTGCTGCAAGCGCCATCCACCGAGCGTGGCTGTGGATTCATGCTGCAACTGGTGGAGCCGCCGATCGACGTGGAGTCGACCACCGAGCAGTTCGAGCGCATCGGCCTGGGCGTACCCGACGTGCTCGCCGCCGTGCGCACGTTGCGCGCGCTGGGCATCGAGTTCGTCGAGAGCGATGCGGCGCACACCGAGCGGCGCGGTGCGCTGACCAAGACCTACCTCGGCAGCGTGGCGTTCGAGCTGGTGCAAAGCGGGGTTGGGCCATGAACAATCCTGTGATGCCGCGCCAGCGGGCCGAGCGCTGGGCCGCTCCCGAGCCGGCCCGCATCCCCTCGGGAGATCGCCCAAGGTACCCGTTGAGCGAGGGGCGGTCATTCGGCATGGACACCATCAGTCTGGCCGGCCCCCTGGAGGCCAAGCTCGACGCGATGCGCCAGGCCGGCTTCCAGCAGGTGATGCTGAAGGCCAACGACCTCGTCGGCCACCCGCAAGGCTGGCGCGCCGCCGTGGCCGCCGTGAAGGCCAGCGGGCTGCGGGGCACCGGCTTCCAGGTGCTGCGCGATTTCGAGGGCCTCTCGGGCCACCTGCACCACTACAAGCTCGACATTGCCAAGGCCATGCTCGAGATGTGCGCCGCGCTCGGCTGCGATGTGCTGCTCGCGTGCTCGTCAACCTCCACCCACGCCAGCGCCGACCTCGACCACATCGCACGCGACCTGCGCAAGCTCGCGGTGCTGGCCATTCCACACGGCATCCGCATCGCCTACGAAGGCTTGTCGTGGGGCCGCACCGTCAACGAATACACCACCGCCTGGGAGGTGGTGTGCCGCGCCAACTGCCCCAACCTGGGCCTGTGCTTCGACTCATTCCACGCCCTCGCCGCGAAGACGCCGCTGGACGGCATCGACGTGATCGACCCGCAAAAAAACTTTCTCGTGCAGCTCTCCGACTTCATGTGGCAAGAGACGCGCACCTTCGAGGAACGCATGGCCACCGCGCGCACCTTCCGCGTGTTCCCGGGCGAAGGTGTGCACACCGCCCAAGTCGTGGAGATGGTTCGCAAGCTCGACGCACTCGGTTATGCCGGTGACTACAGCTTCGAGGTCTTCAACGACGACTACGTGCAGATGCCTCTGCCCATGGTGTGCGAGCGTGCCTGGCGTTCGGCCCAGTGGTTGGCCGAAGACGTGTTGCGGCGCGATGCGCCACTGCCCAACCAACTCCGTTTGCGGCGAGCGCGGTTGCAAGGCTAGACCTACCTCCACCCCTTTTCCACCACCCCGGGCGACATGGTTCCAGCGCCCGGGCAGGGCTTGCTTTTGCCCGACGTTTTCACCACGGACCAACCACACATTCCAAAACCAGGAGACCCTTCATGAACGCATCCTTCAAGACCACCCTGCTGGCCGCTGCCGCGTTGCTGGCCGCAGGCGCCGCACAAGCGCAATCGAACGTCACGCTCTACGGCCTGCTCGATCTGGGCCTCAACCAGTACAAGGCTGGCAGCGCTTCAGGCGGCGCGAGTGTGTGGAGACTCAACGACGGGGTGGTCAACGGCCTCAACGGTTCACGCTGGGGCATCCGCGTAAGCGAAGACCTCGGTGGCGGCCTCAAGGCCAATGCCGTGGCCGAAAGTGGCCTCTCGGCCGACACCGGCGCACTGGGCCAGGGTGGCCTCGCGTTCGGGCGGCAGGTGTTCGTGGGCTTGTCGCATGCCTCGATGGGCGAGCTGCGGCTGGGCCGCCAGTACATCCTGAGCGACTCGACGATGGGCCTGAGCAACCCGTTCGGCAACGCGCTGGTCAACAACCCCGGCACCGGTGTCACCAACGCCACACGCTCACTGCCTTTCTGGCTGAACGCACCGCGCGCCAACAACGTGGTCCAGCTGGCCACGCCGAACTTCGGTGGCCTGGTGGCAAGCGCCCAACTGGCGCCAGGTGAAGGCACGGCCGATCGCTTCCACGGTGTGAAGCTCGGCTACGGCGCGGGCCCGTTGAACGTGGCCATGGCGTATGAGTGGAACAAGTCGCGAGCCAATGGCGACAACACCAACAAGTCACTGACGGTCGGGGCCAACTACAACTTCGGCCCGCTCAAGCTGCTGGGCGGCATCCAGCGCAACGAGAACCTCACCACCACCGCCGGCAACGGTGCCTTCACCGGAGCCAACCTGATCGTGACCCGCAGCGGCGGCAGCTTCACCGCCGACGAGACCAACGGCTACACGATAGGCATCGAAGCACCCGTGGGGGCCTTCACCCTCGGTGCCAACTACACCGGCGTGAAGTACGAAAACGCGGCTGGCAGCAGCGCCACGCTCGGCAAGGCGGCCGCTGCGGCGCGGTATGGGCTGTCGAAAAACACTTTCCTCTACACCGGCGTGTCGGTCGCCACGGGTGACTTGAAGGACTACATCAGCGAACAGCGTGTGGTTCAGGCCGGGCTGCGCATGGCCTGGTAACGACCGATGAGGGGCGCCCGGGCGGGCGTCGGCTCAAGATCGCCCCTGGGTCGGCCCTCGCGGGTCGACCGGTCAAACGAATCAGGCGTCGTCGGACTCGGTTTCGGCGTCAATCGCGCGGTCGTAGTCGTTCATGTCGGCTTCCTTGCGTGCGATCAGCGGCTTGTCGAGCGGGCGGCACACGCGGCGCTGCAGGCGGTCGAGACGGTTGGATTTCTCCAGCGCTTCAAAGACCTCGGTCGGGTTCATCATCAAGGAGAACGGGTTCGCAAGGATCTCGGCGGTCTGCATGGTCAGCTCCAAAAGAACTGTGGGGGTGCAAACAATGTAGGCCGGAGCGTCTTGGCGAAGTAGTCGGCGGGGCACCAAACCAAGGGTCGGAATTTCCCTGACAAGCGTGTCAGGCCGAGCGACCTCATGACTCCCTGAATGATCGTTAAAAATCATTCAGGAACATGGCGATACAAGACGATCCTCATGTATCACATGAGGTCACAAGTCACGCTTCGGTGGTCGCCTTTTTCACCGCAAACAAACGCTCGAAATTGCGCGTGGTGTGCTCGGCCACGAGTTCAATGTCGCAGCCCTTCAACTCCGCCACCTGCTTGGCCACGAAGGGCACATACGACGGGTTGTTGGTCTTGCCGCGGTAGGGCACGGGCGCAAGGTAGGGGCTGTCGGTCTCGATCAGGCAGCGCTCTAACGGCACAAAGCGCGCCACCTCGCGCAGGTCGGCGGCGTTCTTGAAGGTCAGGATGCCCGAGAACGAGATGTAGAACCCGAGGTCGAGCGCCGCGCGGGCCACATCCATGGTTTCGGTGAAGCAGTGGAAAACGCCGTTCGATGCGCCCTCTTCCCTCAGCATGGCCAAGGTGTCTTCGGAGGCGCTGCGGGTGTGGATCACCATCGGCAAGCCGGTCTCTTGCGAGGCATGGATGTGCACCCGGAAACGATCACGCTGCCAGGCCATGTCGGCCACGCTGCGGCCGTTGAGCCGGTAGTAGTCGAGCCCGGTTTCGCCGATGCCCACCACGCGGGGCAATTGCGCCAGCGCCACCAGATCGGCCACGCTGGGCTCGCGCACACCTTCGTTGTCGGGGTGCACGCCGGCGGTGGCCCAGAAGTTGTCGTAGGTGGTGGCGAGCGCGTGCACTTGGTCGAACTCTTCGAGCGTGGTGCAAATGCACAAGGCCCGGTCGACACGCGCGGCAGCCATGGCTGCGCGGATGTCGGCGAGCTTTGCGCTCAGCTCAGGGAAGCTCAGGTGGCAGTGGGAATCAACAAACATCGCGGCGCAGCCAGGCTGGGCTGGCTTCAAATGGTTTGGGTTGGCTTGGCCGATTGGATCGAGGTGCCGAGGATCTCTTCGATCTTCACCTTCAGCAGACGCGTCTTGTCATCGCCCGGGAACTTGACGCCCACACCTTGCGTGCGGCCGCCGGAGGCATTGACCGGTGTGATCCACGACACCTTGCCAGCCACCGGGTAACGCTGCGGATCGTCAGGCAGCGAGAGCAGCAGGTAGATGTCTTCGCCCAGCTTGTACTCACGCGTGGTCGGCACGAACAGCCCGCCGTCGGTGAACAAGGGAATGTAGGCGGCGTAGAGCGCGCCCTTTTCGCGAAAAACCAGCTGGATCACGCTGGGTCGCGCAGCGGCGGCCGAGCCCGGCACCACGTTGCCGGCGGTTCTGACGGGTGGAACGGGCGCTTCGCTCATCGACCGGAGTGTACCGAACGAGGCTTCGCCGGCGCTGACGTGTGCAGCGCCTGCTGGGCCTGAAGTACCAAGGATTCCACCATCACGGGCAGATTCCACGGGTGCTCGGCGTGGCGGATGGTCTGGCGCAGCTCGCGCGACCAGGCCACCAGAGCCGGCATGCTCGCCCCGCTGGGCAAGGACGCGAGGGGAAAGTAACGCGGCGGCGCACCACAGGCCAGGCACATGGCGTCGTGGCAGAGCTTGTGCAGGGCATCGACGAGACGCGGCAGCGGCCATGAGGCGAGCGTGCCCACTTCGCCGGCCGCCAGCTGTTTGGGCAAGCGGCTCCAGGTGACGGCGTCAACGCCCTCACGCACCCACGCCAGCGCTTCCAGCGGCTGGCCACCGGCAGCGGCCAGCAGCACCTCGGGTTGTGCGACTTGCTGCTGCGCCAGCCAGGCACTCGCCACGTCGGCCGCCGGCAGCGCCAGCGGCACCGCCTGGCAGCGGCTGCGGATGGTGGGCAACAAGGCGTCGGGCGCGCCACAGCTCAGCACGAAGCGTGCATCGCCCGGCGGTTCTTCGAGTGTCTTGAGCAAGGTGTTGGCGGCAATCGCGTTCATGCGCTCGGCCGGGTGGATGAGCACCACTTTGCGCCGCCCGCGTGCCGAGGTGCTTTGAGCAAACGACACGGCTGTGCGCACCGCCTCGACCTTGATCTCTTTGCTGGGCTTGGTCTTGGACGATTTGCCGCCCTCGCCGTCTTCGGCCCCATCGCCCGCGCCCCACCCCAGCGACTCGCGCAGGGCCTCGGGCAACAGCACCAGCAGGTCGGGGTGCGAACGGGCCTGCACCAGCCGGCAACTGGTGCAGTTGCCGCAAGGCTGTTGCTGTGGGTTGGTCTCGCAGAGCCAGGCCTGGGCCAGCGTCAAGGCCAGCTCAAATTGACCGATGCCTTGTGGGCCGTGGATCAGCAGCGCATGACCACGCTGCGTGCGCAAGGCCTCTTGCAGCGGCACGCCCAGCCAGGGCAGCGGCAGTTGGCCGTCTTGGCCTACCACCCGCGCTGCTCCATTTGCGCGACCACCTGCGCCCAGACCTGCTCGCGTGATTGTGCGGCGTCGAGGCGTGCAAAACGTTGTGGCGCTTGTTCCATGCGGCGCGCGTAACCCTGGCGCACGCGGTTGAAAAAGTGCACGTCGAGCTGCTCGAAGCGGTCGGGGGAACGTGCGGCCGCGCGGCGCTCGGCGGCCGTCTCGGCGGGCAGGTCGAACCAGAAGGTCAGCGCGGGTTGCAGGCCTTGTTGCACCCAGGTTTCCAAGGTGGCCAACACACCGGTGTCGAAGCCACGGCCAGCGCCTTGGTAGGCAAAGGTGGCGTCGGTGAAACGGTCGCACAACACGGTGTGGCCGTGCGCGAGCGCGGGGGCGATCACTTGTTGGATGTGGTCTCGTCTCGCCGCGAACACCAGCAGGGCTTCGGTCAACGGGTCCATGGCCGATTGCAGGATCTGCCCGCGCAAGGTTTCAGCCAAGGGTGTGCCGCCGGGCTCGCGGGTGCAGATCACGTGCTGCCCCATGTGACGCAGGCGCTCGGCCAGGGCGTCGATGTGGGTCGACTTGCCGGCACCATCAATGCCTTCGAAGGTGATGAAGATGCCCGTCATCGCTGGTATTGGTTCACCGCGCGATTGTGCTCGGTCAACGACTCGCTGAATTGGCTGCTGCCGTCACCACGCGCCACAAAATACAGCGCCTTGGTGGTGTCGGGTTTCACGGCCGCGAGCAAGGAAGCACGGCCCGGCATGGCAATCGGCGTGGGCGGCAGGCCACCACGTGTGTAGGTGTTGAAGGGCGTGTCGGCCAGCAGGTCGCGTTTGCGCAGGTTGCCGTCAAACCGTTCGCCCAGGCCATAGATCACCGTCGGGTCGGTTTGCAGCGGCATGCCGATGCGCAGCCGGTTGACGAACACGCCCGCCACCAGGCCGCGGTCTTTGGCAGCGCCGGTTTCCTTTTCGACGATCGAGGCCAGGATGAGCGCGTCATTGGCGTGGCGCAGCGGCGTGTTGGCCGCACGCTCGGCCCAGGCCGCGTCGAGCTGGCGCTGCATGGTGCGGTAGGCACGCTTGAGCACCACCAGGTCGCTCGCGCCTTTGCTGAAAGCGTAGGTGTCGGGGTAAAAACGGCCCTCGGCGGCCACGCCTGCCGCGCCAATGGCCACCATCAATTCGGCCTCGGTCATCGACGCGGTGGCCTGTTTCAGATCCGCGGCCCGGGCCAGCTCGGCGCGAAACTGCCGGAAGGTCCAGCCTTCGATCAGGCGCACGGTGGCCATGACCTCGTCGCCACGCACCATCTTGTCGAGCAAGCTTCGTGGTGTCACACCCGGGCCAACGGCATAACTGCCCGCGCGAATCTTGCGCGCCTGGCCCGACCAGCGAAACCATTCATAGAGCAAAACCGGGTTCGCCCGCACACCGGCCTGCACCCAGGCACTGGCCACTTCGCGCGGTGAGGTCTTGGGCTCGATCGACACTTCAACGGTGCTGCCTGCCAGCTCCAACGGTTGCTCCAGCCACCACACCGCGGCAGCCACCGCTGCACCTGCGGCCAGCACGCCCAGCAGCACCGTCAGCATGAAGAGCTGGCGCAAAAACTTCACAGGCAGCGTGGGTGTGCGGCGTGGCGCATCAACCCTGATATCAGTTGGCTCATGGGGTCTGATGATAATCGGCACATGACGACCCCCACCTCTCTGAACGGCGCCGCACCCCTGCCCCACTGGGGCCTGATCCGCGCCCACGGTGCCGAGGCTGCGAGCTTCTTGCACGGCCAGTTGACCAACGACTTTGCGCTGCTGGACGGCCCGCATGCGCGCCTGGCCGGTTATTGCTCGGCCAAGGGGCGGTTGTTGGCGAGCTTCATCGGCTGGAAGCGTACCGACGACGAAGTGCTGCTGGCCTGCAGCGCCGACCTGCTCGCGCCCACGATGAAGCGTTTGTCAATGTTTGTGCTGCGCGCCAAGTGCAAGCTCAGCGACGCCAGTGCGCAATGGCAGTTGCTGGGCCTGGCGGGTGAATCGGCATCAGCGTGGCTGGGCGATGCCGCACCGGCAGCCGTGTGGGCCAAAACCTCGCACGACGGCGCCGAGATCATTCGCCTGCCCGACGCGGCCGGCACACGGCGCTACCTGTGGGCCGCACCGACCGATGTCGCCTCACCCGCCCTGCCCGCGCTCGCCCCCGCCGCCTGGCGCTGGGGTGAGGTGGCGAGCGGCGTCGTCCACATCGAAGCGGCCACGGTCGACCAGTTTGTGCCGCAGATGCTCAACTACGAGCTGCTCGGCGGCGTCGACTTCAAGAAGGGCTGCTACCCGGGCCAGGAGATCGTGGCTCGCAGCCAGTACCGCGGCACCATCAAACGGCGCACCTTTCTATTCAGCAGCGACACACCCGCCACCGCCGGGCAGGAAGTTTTTCACAGTGCAGACCCCAACCAGCCGGCCGGACTGGTGGCCAGTGCCGCCGGCCACAGCACGCTGGTCGAGCTGAAACTCTCGGCGCTGGGCAACGGCAGCTTGCACCTGGGCAGCCCACAAGGCCCCCAGCTCTTGCAAGCCGAATTGCCTTACGCGGTGCCCGTCGAGGCCGCCTGAAACAACGCGGCCAGCCATCCGCGGCAACAGTTCACGCCGCCGTCATTTGCAGGTTCATCGTGCGCGAGTTGTTCATCTACTATCGAACGACGATAGAAAACGCGGCCGTCTTGCACGCTGCGGCGCTGGCCCTGCAAGCCGATTTGCGGGCGCGGCACCCAGGCTTGCAAACACGGCTGCTGCGCCGCCCCGAAGCGGCAGATGGACTGCACACCTGGATGGAAACTTACGCCGCGCCCTTGAGCCCCCACGGCATCAGCGACTCGCTGCAAAGCGAGATCGAATGCGCCGCCCACGCCCAGCTGGCTTCGCTGATCAGCGGCCCGCGCCACGTTGAGGGCTTCGACGCATGTGCCTCGTAGCCCTGGCCCTAGATCAGTCGCGGCGCTTCCCCTTGGTGGTGGCCACCAACCGTGACGAGTTTTTCAAACGCCCCGCCGCACGCCTGAGCTGGTGGTCACCCGGCCCCGGCCTGCCCGACATCCTGGGTGGGCGTGACCTCGAAGCCGGCGGCACCTGGCTCGGCCTCACCACCCAAGGCCGCCTCGCACTGGTCACCAACGTGCGCAGCCCGGCACTCAAAGACCCGTCGGCGCCATCGCGCGGCGTGATCGTGCCGCGCTGGCTGGCAGGTGACCTGACGTCCGACCGCTTCTGGATGCACGCCGCGCTGTCGGGCCACAACGGCTTCAACCTGGTGGCAGCCGATTTCCACCGCGGCGAATGTTTTTTTGCTTCCAACCTCGACGCCAACCCGGTGCGCCTGGATCGTGGCCTGTATGGCCTGTCGAACGCCTCGCTCGACACGCCATGGCCCAAGGTTGTCTCGCTGAAAGACCAGGTGCGCGATGCCATTGACACCAGCGAGTCGCTCGACGTGCTCACCACACGCTTGTTCGAGGCGCTGGCCGACCGCACACCCGCACCCGATACACAGCTGCCCTCCACCGGCATCTCGCACGACCTGGAGCAGGCCTTGTCATCGGCGTTCATCCGCACGGCCGACGCCCACTACGGCACGCGCTGTACCACGCTGGTGATAACCGAGCGTGTCAACAAGCGCCTGGTCACCCATGTGTTGGAGCGCACCTTCAGTGCGGCAGGCGGCCTGGCCTTGTTGCGCCGCTCGACGCTGAAAGACTGGCCGCCGCGCTACTCCGAAGACATTCCGTCTGAAGGTGTGGCCCAGGCCGCGGTGACCGAAAGCCAAGAGGCCGCGGTCGAAACCGCCCCGGCACGCAAGACCCGGGTGCGCAGCCTGCTCAAGCCTGAAGGTTCGCGCCGCAAGCGGCCTGTCGCCAGCGCTGCGTAGGCCCCACAGCGCTCAGAGGGTGCGCACCATCTCGATGTGCGGGATGCCGACCTCTTCAAACATCACGCCGCGCGGCACAAAACCGGCACGCGTATAAAACGCAGCCGCTGAGGCCTGCGCGTGCAGCACCGCCTCGCGGTAGCCGCGCTCGCGTGCCGTCTTCATCAAGGCGTCGAGCACCGTGCGCCCCACGCCGCTGCTGCGCATGGTTTGAGCCACCGCCATGCGGCCGATCTTGGCGACACCCGGCACGTGCTCCAACAAACGCCCAGTGGCCAACGGCTGGCCGAAGCGGTTGTAGGCCACTGCGTGGATGCAACCTGGGTCGGGGTCGGCCTCGTCCCACTCCATCTGCACCGGGATGCCTTGCTCTTCAATGAACACGGCCGTGCGGATGCGCCCGGCATCGCGGCCCAACTCATCCCAGTTGCCCACACGCACCTCGACCATCGGTTTGCCGGCCTCGAAACCTTGCAACAGGTCACGCAGCTCTTGCGGCACCGGTTTCGACGTCTGCGTGGTCGGGTCGGCAAACACGTAAACCAGTTCGCCCGTGATCAGCGGCTGGTCGTTGCGCATCACGGCGCAGTTGAACACCATCGACGAGGTGCCGATGCGCGCGCAGCGCACGCCGATTTCGAGCACGTCGTCGTAACGCGCCGATCCGAGGTACTCGACCGTGGCCTTGCGCACATAGAGGTCGCCGCCCAAGTACGCCATGGTCTCGGTGTAGGGCATGGCGAGCGCACGCCAGTAGCCGCCCACCGCGGTGTCGAAGTACATCAGGTAGTGGCCGTTGAAGACGATCTTTTGCATGTCGACCTCAGCCCAGCGCACACGCAGGCGCTCAACAAACCGGAACTCGTTTCTCTTCATGTCTCGAATGCTTTCTTCAGTGCGTTGGCAGCAGCGTTCATGACCATGCCGGCCTCGGGCAAGGGCCGTCCACGCACTCGGTGCGTGGGGACTCAAGAGAGACCGATGGGATGTACCGATGGAACGCGGCAGTGTGCCAGAGCATACTGAGCGCACCGTCGATCCACAGAGCTCCGCTGAGCGTTTTGAACCATGGCTTTTATCAACTACATCACGCAGATCCAGCTCGACTACGGCACCGTCGCCATGCTGCCGCAAGAGTGCGAACGCATCGGCATGCGCAAGCCCCTCGTCGTCACCGACGCTGGCGTGCGCGCCGCGGGCGTGCTCGACAAGGCGCTGGCTGCGCTTGGCAACGTGCCACATGCGGTGTTCGATCAAACCCCGTTCAACCCGACCGAAGCGGCGGTGCGTGCTGCCGTTGAGGTTTACAAGGCCAACGGCTGCGACGGCCTCATTGCCGTGGGCGGCGGCTCCAGCATCGACCTCGCCAAGGGCGTGGCGATTGCCGCCACCCACCCCGGCCCGATGAAAACCTACGCCACCATCGAAGGCGGCAGCGCCAAGATCACCGACGCCGTGGTGCCGCTGATCGCAGTGCCCACGACCGCAGGCACCGGCAGCGAGGTGGCGCGTGGCGCCATCGTCATCGTCGACGACGGCCGCAAGCTCGGCTTTCACAGCTGGTCTCTGGTGCCGCGCACCGCCATCTGCGACCCCGAGCTCACGCTCGGCCTGCCCGCCTGGCTGACCGCCGCCACCGGCATGGACGCCATCGCCCACTGCATGGAAACCTTCATGGCCCCGGCGGTGAACCCACCGGCCGACGGCATCGGCCTCGACGGCCTGGAGCGCGGCTGGAAGCACATCGTGCGTGCCACCGAAAACGGTGCCGACCGTGAAGCTCGCTGGAACATGATGTCGGCGAGCATGCAAGGCGCCATGGCCTTCCAGAAGGGCCTGGGAGCCGTGCATTCACTGAGCCACAGCCTGGGCGGCGCCAACCCCAAGCTGCACCACGGCACGCTGAACGCCATGTTCCTTCCCGAGGTGGTGAAGTTCAATGCCGGTGCCGAGTCGATCCAGCGTGAGCAGCGGCTGCAACGCATGGCGCATGCCATCGGCATCGGCTCGTGCGACAGCAAGGGCACCGAGTTGGCCGAGGCGCTGCGCGAGCTGAACCAGCGGCTCGGCCTGCCCTCGGGCCTGCGCGCGATGGGCGTCGAAGAAGGCATGTTCGACCGCATCATCGACGGCGCCATGAAAGACCATTGCCACAAGACCAACCCGCGCGTGGCGACGGAGCAGGAATACCGCGAGATCATCGCGGCGTCGATGTAGAGACACCTTCCGCGCGACGCGAAGGACAGGGGGCATTGGCTCCGTTCATGTCCCCCGCGACGGGGGACATGAACGGAGCACGGCACCCCGGCCCGGCGCTCCCGCGCAGAACGAGACAATGAAAAAGGCCCGAAGGCTAGAACGCCATCGGGCCTGTCTCTCTCATCGACCAGCAGCAACGGCCCGCGAGAGCCGCGCCTGCCACAACGATTTCAGTGGAACTGCTCTTCTTCGGTCGAGCCGGTCAGCGCCTTGACCGAGGACGAACCGCCCTGGATCACGGTCGTCACGTCGTCGAAGTAACCGGCACCCACTTCTTGCTGGTGCGACACGAAGGTGTAGCCCTTTTCGCGAGCGGCGAATTCCTTCTCTTGGACCATTTCGGTGTAGTGCTTCATGCCTTCGCCGCGGGCGTAAGCGTGGGCAAATTCGAAGGTGTTGTACCAGTTGATGTGGATGCCAGCCAGCGTGATGAACTGGTACTTGTAGCCCAGTGCCGACAGGTCTTCCTGGAACTTGGCGATCGAGAGGTCGTCGAGGTTCTTTCTCCAGTTGAACGACGGCGAGCAGTTGTACGACAGCAGCTTGCCCGGGCACTTGGCGTGCACGGCTTGCGCGAACTCACGGGCAAAGCCGATGTCGGGCGTGCCGGTTTCGCACCACACCAAGTCAGCGTAGGGGGCGTAAGCCACACCACGGCTGATGGCTTGCTCCAGACCGTTGGCGACACGGTAAAAACCTTCTGGTGTGCGCTCGCCGGTCAGGAAAGGCTTGTCATTCGCGTCATGGTCGCTGGTGATCAGGTTGGCGGCTTCAGCATCGGTGCGTGCCAGAACGATGGTCGAAACACCCATCACGTCAGCGGCCAGCCGCGCAGCGATCAGCTTCTCGCAGGCTTCATGCGTAGGAACCAGCACCTTGCCACCCATGTGGCCGCACTTCTTCACGGCAGCCAACTGGTCTTCGAAGTGCACGCCGGCAGCGCCCGAGGCGATCATGTTCTTCATCAGTTCGAAGGCATTCAGCACGCCGCCGAAACCGGCTTCAGCGTCAGCCACGATCGGCAGGAAATAGTCGATGTATTCCTTGTGATCCGGGCCAATGCCACGCGACCATTGAATCTCGTCAGCACGCTTGAAGGTGTTGTTGATGCGGCGAACCATGGTCGGCACCGAGTCGTAGGCATACAGCGACTGGTCGGGGTACATGGTCTCAGACGTGTTGCCGTCAGCGGCGACTTGCCAGCCCGACAGGTACACGGCTTCGAGGCCAGCCTTGGCTTGCTGCATGGCTTGGCCGGCGGTGATCGCGCCAAAGGCGTTGACGTAGCCCTTCTTGGAGCCGCCATTGACCTTGGCCCACAGGGTTTCGGCGCCGCGCTTGGCCAGGGTGTACTCAGGCTGCAGGCTGCCACGCAGACGCACGACGTCAGCGGCGGAGTAACCGCGCTTCACGCCCTTCCAACGGGGGTTTTCGGCCCAGTCTTTTTCAAGGGCGGCAATCTGTTGTTCACGGGTCAGGTTGGTCATGTCGAACTCCAAAAGGATGTGGCTGTTGACGAGAGAGGCGAAGAAATCTGGGCTCAAGGATAGCGCTCACCACCCGGAAGAGGAAGACTTGTGTCTTATATAAGACTACAAATATTGCCCAAAGAAATCAAATACTTAGCTTCCATTTTTCTGGATGCGAAATTGTTTCTTCTCAGATGGAAAAAAATGCCGCGCCGCAGCATCGCCGAATATCGTAATGCGAAAACGCCATTCCTGCATGTGAAAGCGCAGCACCCGTGGCAAGCTCCCGCCATGAGTTCATTTGCCTTCCTCTCGGGCAACAGCTTTCTGCGTGCGCCCTCATTGCCTGCAAGCACACCCTATGCCGTGGCCGGCGTCGCCTGGGACGGTTGCGTGACCAACCGCCCCGGCGCGCGTTTCGGCCCCCGCGCGATCCGCGAAGCCAGCCACATGCTGTGCGACGGCACACACCCGCACTTCAACATCAGCCCCGAAGGCCAGCTCGGCGATGCCGGCGACCTGGTTTTGCCCAACACCAGCTTGGAGAGCATGCGCGCGGCGATGGGCCCGCAGGTCGAGCCACTGATCCGCGCCCACCACATGGCGTGGCTGGGCGGTGATCATTCCATCACCCTCCCCCTGCTGCGCGCCTACAAGGCCTGGCTTGGCAAACCGCTGGCGGTGATCCATTTCGATGCCCATTGCGACACCTGGACCGATCATTTCGGCGAGCCGAGCGGCCACGGCACCTGGGTCTACGAGGCGATGCAAGAAGGCCTGGTGATCAACGAATGTTTCACCCAGCTGGGCATCCGATCGGCGGGCCAGCGCGAAGCGCGGGAATACGTGCAAGACCAGGGCGGCCAGGTCTTTACGGCACGCGCGTTGCGTGGGCTGGAAAACGCCACTCAGCTCGCCCCAGTGATGGCCGCCATTCGCACGCGCCTGGCCGAACACGGCAACCCGCCGGTCTACCTGAGCCTCGACATCGACTGCCTCGACCCCGCTTTCGCCCCCGGCACCGGCACGCCCGAACCCGGCGGCATGAGCACCAACCAGGTGCTGACACTGATCGAAGAGCTGGCCGACCTGCCTTTCGTGGGCATGGATTGTGTTGAGGTCTCACCGCCTTACGATCACGCTGAGTTGACCAGTTATGCCGCCGCCTGCTTCGTCTGGACTTACCTCTGCGGGCGGCTGGCACACCCCAAACGTTGATTGGTGGCGCAGCCACAAGTTGCCGCCATTGATTTACCTGATGAATCACCCCCTCTGAAGGAGAGCCCCATGCCCCAGAACCTCGACGCCTACTGGATGCCCTTCACGGCCAACCGCCAGTTCAAACAAGCGCCGCGCCTGATCTCGCGCGCCGAAGGCATGCACTTCTGGACGCCCGACAACCGCCAGGTGCTCGACAGCATTGCCGGCCTGTGGTGCGTGAACGCCGGCCATGCGCGCCCGAAAATCGTCGAGGCCATTCGCCAGCAGGCCAGCGAGATGGACTTTGCGCCGCCCTTCAACATGGGCCACCCCAAGCAGTTCGAGCTGGCCGAGCGCCTGGTGGAGCTCACGCCGCCGGGGCTCAGCAAGGTGTTCTACGCCAACTCAGGTTCCGAAGCCGTGGAAACGGCGCTGAAGATGGCCTTGGCCTACCACCGCGCACGCGGCGAAGGCTCGCGCACCCGGTTGATCGGCCGCGAGCGCGGTTACCACGGTGTCAATTTCGGTGGCATCTCGGTGGGCGGCATGGTCGCCAACCGCAAGATGTTCGGCACGCTGCTCTCGGGTGTCGACCACATTCGCCACACCCACGACCCGCGCAACGCGTTCAGCAAGGGCCAGCCCGAGCACGGCGCTGAGCTGGCCGACGACCTGGAGCGCCTGGTCGCATTGCATGACGCATCGACCATCGCGGCAGTGATCGTCGAGCCCGTCGCCGGCTCCACTGGCGTGCTGCTGCCGCCCAAGGGTTACCTGGAGCGGCTGCGCAGCATCTGCGACAAGCACGGCATCTTGTTGATCTTTGACGAGGTCATCACCGGCTTTGGCCGCCTAGGCTCGCCCTTCGGCGCAACGCACTTCAATGTGACACCCGACCTGATGACGGTCGCCAAAGGCCTGACCAACGGCAGCGTGCCCATGGGCGCGGTGATTGCCCACCAGAAGATCTACGACGCGTTCATGAACGGGCCCGAGCACGTGATCGAGTTTTTCCATGGCTACACCTACTCGGGCCACCCGCTGGCCTGCGCCGCGGCCCTGGGCACGCTCGACACCTACGCCGACGACGGCCTGCTCACACGCGGCAGCAAGATGGCAGCGACTTTCGAGAACGCGGTGCATTCGCTCAAAGACATGCCCAACGTGATCGACGTCCGCAACATGGGTCTGGTCGGTGGCATCGAGCTGGCGCCCATCCCGGGTGAGCCGGGCAAACGTGCGTTCTCGGTGTTTCTTGAGTGCTGGGAAAAGGGCCTGCTGATCCGCACCACCGGCGACACCATCGCGCTCTCGCCGCCACTGATCATCGAAAACAAGCACATCGACCAAATCATCGGCACGGTGTCTGACGCGCTCAAGCGCGCTGCATGAGCTTTCTGCGCGTCGACGGCGAGCTGGCCCGCCATTCGTACTACGACGCCACCGCACAACGAACGCAAGCCTTCCCCGCGCTGGAAGGCGCCGTCAGTTGCGACGTTGCGGTGGTGGGCGGCGGCCTGGCCGGCCTGTCGGCGGCCATCGAACTCGCCGACCGCGGCTACAGCGTCGTGGTGCTCGAATCCAGGCAAGTCGGCTTCGGTGCTTCGGGGCGCAACGGCGGGCAAGCACTCGCCGGCCTGGCCTGCGATCAGTCGACCATCGAAGCGCAACTGGGCATGGACGCCTCACGCCGCGTCTGGGCGATGACGCTGGAGGCGCTCGATCTCATCGCGCAGCGCTGCACACGCTTCAACATCGATTGCGAATGGCAGCCGGGTTATCTGAGTGTGGCCGCAAGTGCCCGCAAGGCGGGCAAGTTGCAGCGCTGGCACGCGCACATGCAGGCGAACTACGGCGACACCAGCCAATGGATTACGCCAGCCGAGCTGCCCCGGTGGATCGACAGCCCGCGCTTTCACAGTGGCATTCACGACACCCGCTCGGGCCACCTGCATCCACTCAAGTACAGCCTGGGCCTCGCCCGCGCCGCCGCCGGGCTGGGCGTGCGCATCTTCGAGAACACATCCGTCAACGCCCTGACCAAGGGCAACACCGTTCAGCTGCGCACCGCCGCTGGCGAAGTGCGCGCCGCGCACGTCTTGCTCGCCGGCAACGTGTACCTGCAAGGACTGGCGCCGGAAATCGCGCCCCGCATCATGCCGGTCGGTACCTACATCGTGGCTTCGGAGCCGGTCGAGCCCGCGCTGCTGCATTCGCTGATCCCGTCACGCTCGGCGGTTTGCGACACCAACTTCGTGCTCGACTACTTTCGGCCCACCGCGGATCACCGCATGCTCTATGGCGGGCGTGTGAGCTACAGCACGGCCACGCCGATGAATCTCGCGCCCAGCATGCAGCGCCGCATGGCGCGCAGCTTCCCGCAGCTCACCGAAACGCCGGTCGAGTTTGCCTGGGGCGGCTTCGTCGACATCTCAATGAACCGCGCGCCCGATTTCGGCCGCGTGGGTAGCAACGTGTATTACCTGCAAGGATTTTCGGGGCACGGCCTGGCTCTCACGGGCCTGGCGGGCAAGCTGGTGGCCGAGGCCGTCGCCGGCAGCGCCGAGCGTTTCGACCTCTTTGCGCGCCTGCGTCACCACCGTTTTCCGGGTGGCGCGCTGTTGCGCACGCCCGCCCTGGTGTTGGGCATGGCGTACCACCGCTTGCGCGACATGCTGTGAGCGCCACACCGCCGAGAGGCGGTGTGGCGCTCACGCGTTCACTTCACGATCACCGTGTACATGCTCGAGCCGCCGCCGTTCCAGGCCCCCAGCGAAACCGCGCCCGCGTTGAAGCGCTTGCGGTAGAGGCTGAAGCCACGCGACACGGTTGCGCTTTCGGCCTGCGAGAGGTCGGTGCCGGTGTCTGTCCAGCTGGCGTCCACCCAGCCCGGGCGGGCCGAGCGGTTGTCCAGCGCCACGTACACGTCGGCCGCCGCTGACAGCGTGAATGTCACCAATGGGTTGGCGGTGGAGGTCTTCGAGGCATTGGCCGTGCGGATCCAGCTGGAGCCCGCCACTTCGGCCGGCACCGCGGTGAAGGTGTAGGTGCGATCGCCATAGGAGGTGTTGTTCACCTGCAGGTTCTGCTGCACCGACCACGCGCCGGCATTGGCCGTGTCGGCCACCTGCATGCCCGAGATGGTGGCCTGCGTCGCGGCGATGCCGCCTTCGCCACCCGCATGCAACAGCGCCACGCTGCCGAGCAGCAACAGGCCCGAGGCTTGCGACGATTGACCCGGCGTGCCTACCGGCCCGATCCACTTCACGCCCAAACCGTTTTCGGCGTTGCGGCTGGTGTTCCAGATGCTGTCGGCATTGCGCTTCAAGAAGTCGAAGTACTGCGGCTTGTTGTTGCGGTCGGCGTTGTAGAGGCGCGCCAGGCCTTGCACGAACGGGCCCTTGAACAGAATCGCATCGCCACCGCAGGTGCCGTTGTCGCAGGCATCGCGCAGCACGCCGTTGGAGAACACCATGTTGGTCATGGCCGATTCGGCAATGCGTTCGGCCGTGGCGAGATAGCCGCGGTCACCGGTGAGTTGGTACATCTCGGCCATGCCGCTCAGGATCACGCCCTGGTTGTAGGCCCAGGTGGCTTGGCCATTGTTCCTGCAGGCGCTCGTCAGCCCGTCGTTGACCAGGTTCTGGGCGTTGATCATGCCGCTCGTGTTGACGAACCAGTTTGAAGCCTTCAGCGCCCAGTCGCGGTAGCTGCCGGCCCCGGTTCCGTTGGGGGCACGGCGCGCCAAGCGGGCGGCGGTCAGGATAAAGAGTTCGTTGGTGATCGCGTTCTTGTAGCTGCGGTCGTCGTTCCACCACACACCGCCGCCGCAGGTGGTGTCCCAGGCTTTGGCAAAGTCGGTGAAGATGGCCTGCGCTTCGGTCAGAAAGGCGCGGTTGCCGGTCACGTCATAGGCGCGCATCCAGGCATTGGCATACCAGCCCATGTCGTCGTAGAAGAACGCGTGACCGACCACGCCCGAACGCCAGCCGCGGCCGTGCTCTAGCGATTGCTCCAGCAAAGGCAGGTACTTGGGGTCGCGGGTGCGCTCGTAGATATTGACGATGGTCTCGATGGCGGGGCCCTTGGTCCAGTCGTTCCAGGTCACGTCGAAGCCTTGCAGCAGCTTGTCCATCGCCGCTTGCTCGCGGCTGTTGGCCACCGGGTCGATGGTCTGCACAACTGGCTTGAGCGCCGTGCGCCAGGCGACGGCCATCTTGGCGTAGCCGGCGGGATTGGGGTGAATGCCGTCGTAGAGGTCGCTCGCCAGCACCGCAGCGTTCATGTTCACGAACGTCACGCGCTTGCCGGCAGCAACCTTCTGCTGAACGATGCCCGGAATAGTGGCGTTGAAGGTGTTGACCCTGGCGTTGGACGTGGCATTGCCCAGCGGCGTGATCGAGGCCACCAGCAAGCGGCTGTTCGGCAGCCGGTTGGTGATCTGGTCGATCAAGGCGCTGAGCCGGTTGGGCGCATTCGCCAAGTCGTCGTTGTTCAAGACGTCATTGGTGCCGATCATCAGCGCGACGACCTGCGGGCGGTGGGTGTCCAGCCAGCCGTTGATCGAGCCGGCGATGCCGCTGATGCGCCACCCCGGGTGCCCTTCGTGGTTTCGGTCGGGCATGCTCGACGGCCCGTTGGCCTGTGAGCCGACGAAGTCGACGGTGGCGCCATCGTTTCGCAGCGACGTGAACAAGGCGGTGCGGTAACCGCCCGCAGTGTCGTTGCCGTCGGTGCCGTAGGTGATGGAGTCCCCCAACGGCATGATGGTGGTCAGCGGCGCGGCGAGCGCGCGTTCGAACTCGATGGGTTGCTGCGCCGTCGGCACAGCCGATGTGGAGGCGCTGGAAGGTTCGTGCGAGCCGCCGCAACCGGCGAACAGCGCGAACGCAAGCGCCGTGATCAATGCACGGTGTTTGTTCATGAGTGTGTCTCCTTCATGAGGTCAACTGAGTGGCTGGCGCGCTGCGGATTGCGCAACGTGGAACCAGCCCGTTTTCACCTTCGCCTTGAGCTCAGAGGGTGAGAGTTTTTGATTTCCCACTCCGTTCGCCCTGAGCCTGTCGAAGGGTGCGCCGTGCACAGGCGCTGGCTTCGACAGGCTCAGCCCGAACGGAAGTCAAAAAACTCTCACCCTCTCAGGCCTTGGCGCCTCTGCGGGAGCGGTTCTTTGTGAGCTCGTCGGTGCCGAAGACCGGCGGAGTTTTTGCCCCGGCCGGCACTTCGGGCCTTACTTGACGATCACGCTGTACATGCTGACGTTGCCGTTGGCCCAAGGGCCGAGTGACACCGCGGCGCCCGCCGCGAAGCGCTTCTTGTACAGGCTGAACGTACGCGTGGTGTTCGCGTTCTCGGCCTGCGTCAGGTCGGCGCCGGTATCGGCCCAGCTCGCGTCTACCCACGAAGGGCGAGCCGCGCGGTTGTCGAGCGAGATGTACACATCGGCGGCGGCGGACACCGTGAAGGTGACTACCGGGGTACCCTGGAAGTTTTTCGACGAATTGGCGGTACGAATCCAGGCACCGCCGGCCACCACGGCCGGCACGCTGGTGTACGTGTAGGTGCGGTCGCCATAGGACACGTCGCCTGCTCTCAGGTTGGCCCGCAAAGACCACGATCCGGCATTGGCGCTGTCAGCCACGCGCAGGTTCTGCACTTCGGGCTTCACCGGAACCACGACTTCCCACTGCTCTTCACCCTGCGGGAACGCGTCGAGCAAGGTAATGGCGCCCAGCAACTGCGTACCGGCGGCTTGTGACGACTGCGTCACGGTGCCCACCGGGCCGCCCCAGTTCACGCCGATGCCGTTGTCGGCACTGCGGGCGTTGGCCCACATGCCATTGGCACTGGTCTTGAGGAGGGTGAGGTATTGCGGCTTGGCGGCGCGGTCGGCGTTGTAGAGGCGCGCAAGGCCTTGGACATACGGGCCCTTGAAGATCAGCGCGTCGCCGGTGCAGCCACCGCCCCAGGCGTCACACACATCGCGGTAGGTGCCATTCGGGTGCAGCATGCGGGTGGTTGACGCGTCGGCAAGGCGATAGGCTGTGGTGAGGTGGCTGCGGTCACCGGTCAGGCGAAACATCTCGGCCAAGCCGCCCAGGATCACGCCCTGGTTGTACGACCAAGTGGCCTGGTTGTTGTTCTGGCAGCTGCTGTTCAGGCCATCATTGATCAGGCCTTGCGCGTTGATCATGCCGCTCTTGTTGACGAACCAGTCGGCCTCTTTCACGGCCCAATCTTGGTAGCTGCCGGGGCCGGTGCCGTTGGGCACGCGGCGTGCGAGGCGCGAGGCGGCCAGCAAGAAGAGTTCGTTCGTGATGGCGTTCTTGTAGTTGCGCTCGTCGGTCCACCAGATACCGCCGCCGCAGGTGTTGTCCCAGGCCCGGGTCATGTCGCTGAAGATGGCTTGCGCTTCGGTCAGAAAGGCCCGGTCGCCGGTCACGTCGTAGGCGCGAATCCAGGCGTTGGCATACCAGCCCATGTCGTCGTAGTACAGCTTGTTGGAATCACCCGAACGCCAGCCACGACCGTAGGTGAGTGAATCGTTGATCAGCGTGCGGTACTTCGGGTCGCGGGTGCGCTGGTAGATGTTGATGATGGCGTCGAGCGTCGGGCCTTTGGTCCAACCGTTTGAGCGAACATTGAAGCCCGCCAGCAGCTTGGCCATCGCGGCATCTTCGCGGGACTCGGCGATGGGGTCTGCGGCGCTTGCTGTCTCCCGCTCTGCCACTTGCACGGTCTGAGCGGTGGTTTCAGTGGCCCCGTCAGTGGCTCCACCGCAGCCAGCCATCAGCATTGACGCCGCCAGCACTGCAAGCAGTGCGCGTGATTGATTCAAGATCGTCTCCTTGTAGTTACAAATTTGCTCTCTTGCTGCCGCGCCGTAGGTCGCGAAGTTTCAGAGAGCCACGCCAGAGAACGACGACAACGCAGGCCCTGTCGAGGGCCTCACGCGCCTGCCAGAAATGGAATAAACGTTCTTCATACGAAAAATATAGAACACACGTTCTATGGCGTCCAGCAACACTTCGAGTTGATTGGTGTCAAGGTGTGTGACAAAAGTCCTAAATGAGAAGCCAGTTAGGTGTCAACCCTCTTGATACAAACGCATGGCCCTGCTGTTTGCCATGTAGCAACTGCCAATACCCGCACAAACGTGCGATGCCCCTGCGGCGCCCTGCGATGAGGTTGACTTCGGCGGCAAGGCGGGCACACTCATTGCTCATAAACGGTATACAGAAAGCCCAGTGCGCCGGCCAAGAACCGCAGCGCAGCAAGCCCAATGAACGCCACTTCCGCCTCAGAGTTCGTCAAGAAGCCCGTCGTCCTGATCCCCGCCTGCAACCGCATGATTGGGCACCACCCTTTTCACGTGGCAGGCAAAAAATACATCGATGCAGTGCGCCTGGCCGGGTGCCTGCCGCTCATCGTGCCCTTCGTGCACCTCTTTGAGGTTGATGAGCTTCTCGATCACGCCGATGGCGTGCTCCTCACCGGCTCTCCTTCCAACGTGCACCCCAGCCATTTCGGCGAAGAGGTGCACGACACCAGCCTGCCACTCGACATCGACCGCGACGCCTGGACGCTGCCTTTGATCCCGCGGGCGCTTGCGCGCGGCATCCCGCTCTTCGCCATCTGCCGCGGCTTCCAGGAGGCCAATGTGGCCCTGGGCGGCAGCCTGTACCAGGCCGTGCAAGAGGTTCCCGGCCAGCGCGATCACCGCGGCCCAACCGACGGCCCCGCCGAACTTCAGTACGCGCTGGCGCATGAGGTGCATGTCGAACCCGGTGGCGCGCTCGCCACCATCGTCGACCAGACTGAGTTCCAGGTGAACTCGGTGCACGGCCAGGGCGTGAGGCAGCTCGCGCCGGGCCTGCGCGTAGAAGCGCGAGCACCCGACGGACTGGTCGAGGCCTTTTCCATGCCCTCGGCTGGATCGTTCAATCTCTGTGTGCAGTGGCACCCCGAATGGCAGGCCGCGCACAACCCCATCTCAGTGAAGCTGTTCAAGGCCTTCGGCGCCGCCTGTCAATCTTTCAGAGACCGTCACCGAGAGCCTGATCGATAGTGCCCTCCCCCAGTCGCTTCGCTCCAGCCCCCAGGGCGCCGCCCGGCTTGGGACGGCCCGGCGCCGAACAACCGAGCGCCCTCCTTCAAAACGAATAACAGGTGATGTGATGGTGGACAAGAACAACTTTAATTTCAGCGATCTGGAGCAATGGCTCAACGACAGGCGCGTGACCGAGATCGAGTGCCTGGTGCCCGACCTCACCGGCGTGGCCCGCGGCAAGATCTTGCCGCGCGAAAAATTCACTGAAGACCGCGGCATGCGGCTGCCCGAAGCCGTGGTGGCCATCGGCGTGACGGGTGAGTTCCCTGAAGAGGGCCCGTACTACGACGTGATTCACGCGACCGACCGCGACATGCACCTGCGCCCCGACCCCAGCACGGTGCGCATCGTGCCCTGGGCCGTCGACCCCACGGCACAGGTGATTCACGACTGCTTCGACCGCGACGGCAACATAATTCCCTACGCTCCACGCTCGGTGCTGCGCAACATCTGCAACCTCTACGCCGCCGAAGGCTGGGAGCCCGTGGTCGCGCCCGAGCTTGAGTTTTATCTGATCGAGCGCAACTCAGACCCCAACATACCGTTGCGCCCGCCCAAGGGGCGCAGCGGCCGCGCCGAGACCTCACGCCAGGCCTATTCCATCGACGCGGTGAACGAGTTCGACCCGCTGTTCGAAGATGTCTACGCCTACTGCGAGCAGATGGAGCTCAACGTCGACACCCTCATCCACGAGGTGGGCGCGGGTCAGATGGAGATCAACTTCTTTCACGACCACCCGCTGGGCTTGGCCGACGAGGTGTTCTTCTTCAAACGCACCATCCGCGAGGCCGCGCTGCGCCACGAGATGTATGCCACTTTCATGGCCAAGCCCATGGCCAACGAGCCGGGCAGCGCCATGCACGTGCACCAGAGCATCTTGAACAAGGCCACCGGCAAAAACATCTTCAGCAACCCCGATGGCTCGCCGAGCAAGGAGTTCTTCTGGTACATCGGCGGCCTGCAGCGGTACACCCCGGCGGCGATGGCGCTGTTTGCGCCGTATGTGAACTCCTATCGGCGGCTCGCGCGCTCAACCGCTGCGCCCATCAACATCCAGTGGGGCACCGACAACCGCACCGTGGGCATCCGCTCACCGGTGGCCACCCCGGCCGCACGGCGCATTGAAAACCGCGTGATCGGCGCCGACGCCAACCCCTATGTGGCGCTGGCCGCCACCCTGGCCTGCGGTTACCTCGGCATGAAAAACCGCATCGAGCCGGCGGCCGAATGCAAGGGCGACGCCTACCTGTCCGAATACCAGTTGCCACGCTCACTGAGCGAAGCGCTGGGCTGGCTGGCCGATGAAAAAGACCTGCACGACGTGCTCGGAAAATCTTTCATCACGGTGTACTCCGAGGTCAAGGAGCTTGAGCACGACGAGTTCATGAAAGTTATCTCGCCGTGGGAGCGCGAGCACCTGCTGCTGCACGTTTAGAAAGTGCGCCCCGCTTGCTCCGTTCGGGCTGAGCCTGTCGAAGCCGGCGCGGTGCACGAGGCACCCTTCGACAAGCTCAGGGCGAACGGAAACTATCCAACCATGATGAACACAAGAACGACCCAAGACTGGCAAGCCGCCGACGCGGCGCATTACCTTCACCCCTTCACCGATTTCAAGTCGCTCGCCAAGAAGGGCTCGCGAGTCATCACCCAGGCCGACAACATCTACCTCTGGGACAGCGAGGGCCACAAGATCCTCGATGCGATGTCGGGCCTGTGGTGCGTGAACGTCGGCTACGGCCAGCAGGAGTTGATCGACGCGGCGACGAAGCAGCTCAAGACCCTGCCTTTCTACAACTCCTTCTTCCAGACCGCCACGCCACCGGCCATCGAGCTGGCCGAGTTGTTGGCGCAAGTCACGCCGCCGCAGTTCAAGCATGTGTTCTTCGCCGGTTCGGGCTCGGAGGCCAACGACACCATCGTGCGCATGGTGCGCCGCTACTGGGACTTGCTAGGCCAGCCGCAGCGCAGCGTGATCATCAGCCGCCACAACGCGTACCACGGCTCCACCATGGCCGGTGCCTCGCTGGGCGGCATGAGCGGCATGCACAAACAGGGCGGGCTGCCGATCCCCGGCATCGTGCACATCGAACAACCGTTCTGGTTCGAGAGCGACCGCACCCTGAGCCGCGACGAGTTCGGCCTCAAGGCGGCGCGTGCGCTCGAAGCCAAGATCCTGGAGATTGGCGCCGACAAGGTGGCCGCCTTCATCGGCGAGCCGATCCAGGGCGCCGGTGGCGTGATCGTGCCGCCCGCCACCTATTGGCCCGAGATCCAGCGCATCTGTGACAAGCACGGAATCTTGTTGATCTCTGACGAGGTCATCACCGGCTTCGGCCGCACCGGCAACTGGTTCGGCTGCGAAACCCTGGGCTTCAAACCCGACCTCATGACCTTTGCCAAAGGGGTGAGCTCAGGCTACATCCCGCTCGGGGGTGTGATGGTCGGCGAGCGGGTTGCACGCGTGCTCATCGACAAGGGCGGCGAGTTCAACCACGGCTACACCTACTCGGGCCACCCGGTGGCCTGCGCGGTGGCGCTGGCCAACATCAAGCTGATCCAGCGCGAGCGCCTGGTCGAGAAGGTGCGCGAAGAGCTGGGCCCCTACCTTGCGAAAAAGTTTGCCGAGCTGGGCGAACACCCCTTGATCGGCGAAGCACAAACCTGCGGCCTGATGGGCGCTTTGCAGATCGTCAAGAACAAAGCCACGCTCGAAACCTTCGACAGCAAACTGGAGGTGGGCATGCTTTGCCGCGCCCACTGCTTCGGCAACGGCCTGATCATGCGTGCGGTCGGCGACCGCATGATCATCGCGCCGCCACTGGTGATAACGCTCGCGCAGATCGACGAGATGGCCGCGCTCATTCGCAAGTGTCTCGATCTGACACAGGCCGAGCTGCAGCAAAATGGCTGGTTGTAGCCAAGGCACGTGTGGCACGGGGTTTGCCTGTACAGCAGAAGCACAACGCGCTGCCTAGACTGGCGCCAATTGATCGAGGTCTCAACATGAAGGAGAAAGCAATGAAGCAGGTGTTCGGCGCTCTGGGTTTGGCTCTTTCCGCAACCGCTTTTCTGTGGGCAGCGCCGGCGGCGGCCCAGGAAGAAGAGAAGGTTCTGAACATCTACAACTGGTCAGACTACATCGCTGAAGACACGCTCAAGAACTTCGAAAAAGAGACCGGCATCAAGGTTCGCTACGACAACTTCGACAACAACGAGATCGTTCACGCCAAGCTGGTGGCGGGCAAAACGGGCTACGACATCGTGGTGCCTTCGTCGCACTGGGCCAAGCTGCAGGTTGACGGTGGCTTGCTGCGCAAGATCGACCGCGCGCAAGTGCCCAACTACAAGAACCTCGACCCCGACGTGCAGGCCCAGCTCGCCAAGCTCGATCCGGGCAACCAGTACATGGTCAACTGGCTGTGGGGCTACACCACGGTGGGCATCAATGTCGACAAGGTGAAGGCCGCGCTCGGCAGCACACCGATGCCAGACAACGCCTGGGATCTGGTCTTCAAGCCCGAGTACATCAGCAAGCTCAAGAGCTGCGGAGTGTCTTTTCTCGACTCGGCCACCGAGGTGGTGCCTGCCGCCCTGTATTACCTGGGCAAGCCCGCCTACAGCAAGACCGCCTCTGATTACACCGCCGCGGCCAACCTGCTCAAGACCATCCGCCCGCATGTCACGCTGTTCAGCTCGTCGGGCTACATCAACGACATGGCCAGCGGCTCCATCTGTCTGGCGCTCGGCTGGTCGGGCGACATCAACATCGCCCGTCAGCGCGCCATCGAAGGCAAGACCGGCCAGAAGATTGAAGCTCTGCTGCCGAAGACCGGTGGCCTGCTGTTCTTCGACGTGATGGTCATCCCGACCGACGCCGCGCACCCAAACAATGCGCACAAGTTCATCAACTACATGCTTCGCCCCGAGGTGAGCGCCGCCCTCACCAACAAGGTGTTCTACGCCAACGCCAACAAAGAGTCGAAGAAGTTCATCAAGCCTGAGGTGGCCAACAACCCGACCGTGTTCCCGCCCGAGGCCGAGATGAAAAAGATGTCGGCGCCTGACGCCATTGCCAACGACCTGCGTCGCCTGATGACGCGCACCTACACGTCGTTCAAGACCGGGCTGTGATGCAGAAAGAGATGAGCGCGGCCCAGCCGCCGAAGCCTGGAGACACGTCCGCGTTTCTGCAGATTCGCGACGTCGTCAAAGACTTCAGCGGCTACAAGGCCGTCAACAACGTCAGCATCGACATCGCCAAGGGCGAGATCTTTGCGCTGCTCGGCTCCTCGGGTTGCGGCAAGACCACGTTGCTGCGCATGTTGGCGGGCTTCGAGACGCCGACCTCCGGCAAGATCATCCTCAACGGGCAAGACCTCGCTGGGCTGTCGCCGCACGAGCGGCCGCTGAACATGATGTTCCAGAGCTACGCGCTTTTTCCCCACCTCACGGTGTGGGAAAACATCGCCTTCGGCCTGAAGCGCGACGGCCTGCCGCGCGACCAGATTGCTGCGCAGGTCGAGGCCATGCTCAAGCTGGTGCAGTTGACCAAGTTTGCCAAGCGCAAACCCCACCAACTTTCGGGCGGCCAGCAACAACGAGTGGCCCTGGCGCGCAGCCTGGCCAAGAAGCCGCAGCTGTTGTTGCTCGACGAGCCGCTGGGCGCGCTCGACAAAAAGCTGCGCGAAGAAACCCAGATCGAGCTGGTCAACATCATCGAAAACGTGGGCGTGACCTGCGTGATGGTCACCCACGACCAGGAAGAAGCCATGACCATGGCCTCGCGCATCGCGGTGATGAGCGAGGGCCGATTTTTGCAAGTGGGTGCACCGACTGACATTTATGAGACGCCCGCCACCCGTTTTGTGGCCGACTTCATCGGCAACGTGAACCTGATGGAAGGCACGCTCACCGTCGACCAACCCGACCATGTGGTGATTACCTGCGCCGACTGCACGCACTACGTGGGCCACGGCATCACCGGCACCGAAGGCATGGCCGTGACGGTGGCACTGCGCCCCGAGAAGATCAAGCTTGACTGCGACAAGCCGGCGGGCGATCAAAACCAGGTGAGCGGCACGGTCAAAGACATGTCGTACTTCGGCAGCCACACCGTCTACCACCTGGCCTTGCCCAGCGGCCAGGCGCTCAAGGTGAGCGAGAGCAACACCGAGCGCCACCGCGAAAAACCGCTGACCTGGGGCGACACCGCCTGGGCCAGCTGGTCACCCACCGCCCAAGTGGTGCTCACGGCATGAGCTGGTTGCGCTCCTGGTTGAGGGGCCGCGTGGCCGTGATCGGCGTGCCCTACCTCTGGTTGCTCGCCTTCTTCTTGCTGCCCTTCCTGATCGTGGTGAAGTACAGCGTTTCCGAAATGGAAGCGGTATTCCCGAAAGACATCGTCACTTTCAAAGAGGGTGTGCTGCAGCTCTCCTTGCGCCTGGGCAACTACACCTTCCTGACCGAAGACGACCTCTACTTCAAGACCTACCTCTCCAGCCTGAAGTACGCCGGCGCCACCACCTTGTTGTGCCTGTTCATCGGCTACCCCTTCGCCTATTTCATGGCGCGCGCCAAGCCCAGCGTGCAGCCGGCCCTGCTGATGCTGGTGATGCTGCCCTTCTGGACATCGTTCCTGTTGCGGGTGTACGCCTGGAAGGGCCTGCTGAGCGAACACGGCTGGGCCTACGAGCTGATCACGGCCACGCGACTCGACCACGTGTTGAGCGGCCTCGGCCTGATCGCTTCGCCCGGCCAGTTGATGAACAGCCCGTTCTCGCTGGTGCTGGGCATGACCTACACCTACCTGCCCTTCATGGTGTTGCCGCTCTACTCCAACCTGGCCAAGATGGACTTGCGCCTGCTGGAAGCCGCCACCGACCTGGGTGCCACCGCCTGGGTCGCGTTCTGGAAAGTCACGGTGCCACTGTCCAAGGCCGGCATCATCGCCGGCAGCATGCTGGTGTTCATTCCCTGCGTGGGCGAATTTGTGATCCCCGAGCTGCTGGGCGGCCCACAAACGCTGATGATCGGCCGTGTGCTGTGGGACGAATTTTTCAGCAACAACGACTGGCCCATGGCCTCGACCGTTGCGGTGGTGATGGTGCTGTTGATCATCGTGCCGCTGGCGCTCTTTAACAAATACCAGGCTGAAACGCAGGAGGTTCGCAAATGAACCCTCGCTTGTTCGGCAAGGCCTGGCTGTCGGCGGGCTATCTTTTTTTGTACCTGCCCATCGCGGCGCTGGTGCTGTACTCGTTCAACGACTCGCCACTGCCCAACGTGTGGCGCGGCTTCACGCTGAAGTGGTACGTCAAGCTGGCCTCTGACCACGAGATGCTGTCGGGCCTGTGGTTGTCACTGAAGATCGCCTTCCTGACGGCCTGCGCTTCGGTCGTATTGGGCACACTCGCCGCGTTTGCGCTGGTGAAGTACCGGCGCTTTGCTGGCCGCACCGCGTTTTCAGGCATGGTCAGTGCGCCGCTCGTCATGCCCGAGGTGATTGTTGGTTTGTCGCTGCTGCTGATGTTGGTGTGGGTGCAGCGCCTGACCGGCTTCCCCGAAAAAGGCATGTTCACGATCTGGATCGGCCATGTGCTGCTGGGCCTGGCCTATGCCACCGTGGTGGTGCAGGCGCGCTTGAACGACCTCAACCCACAGCTCGAAGAAGCCGCGCTCGATCTGGGCGCCCGCCCCTGGCAGGTGTTTGCGCTCGTCACCTTGCCGATGATTTCGCAGTCGCTCTTTTCGGCCTGGCTGCTTACCTTCACACTCTCGCTCGACGACGTGGTGCTGTCGGCCTTTTTGACTGGCCCCGGCGCCACCACCATGCCGCTGGTGATTTTCTCGCGTGCCCGCCTGGGCCTCGACCCGAGCGTGAACGCCGTCGCCACGCTGATCGTGCTGGTGGTGTCCATCGGCGTGGTTGCCGCCAGCCTGATGATCGTCCGCAACGAACGAAAACGCGCCCTAGAGATGGCAGAAGCTAGTCGCAACTGAACCCGCCCGCTCCAACACAACCAACCCAGCCAAGAGGAGAACCCCCATGAACAAGTTCTGGCACCCCACCGCACTGAGCGTCGCCTTGCTGGCCGCCTTGCCAATGGCCGCTGGCGCGCAGACGCTCGACGACCTGCGCCGCGAGCAGAAAGCGCTCAAGGACAAGGTCACCGCCCTGGAGCAAAAGCTCAAAGACGCCGAAGGCAAGCCGGCCGTAGGCGGCATGACACCGCAAGAGAAACAAGACTTCAACCGCATCGCCATCAAAACTGAAGCGCTTGAAGACAACCAAGAGGCCATGGGCTTTCGCGGCCTGAAGATCAGCGGCCAGATGGACCCGAGCTTCATCTACAACAAGGCGCAGAACCGTGCGGGCTTCCAGTTCTTGAACCGGGTCGACGACGACGGCTACAACTACGACAACTCCTACTTCGGCATGGCCATGATCGACTTCCAGAAAGAAATGGAAGGCGGCACCAAGTGGCGCTTCACGCTGGCACCCAATCGTGGTGCGGGCTCGGTGTTCGATGGCAGCTCGGTGGTGCATGAAGCCAGTGTGTCGATCCCGCTCGGCGACTTGCAAACCCGTTTTATCGCCGGGCAGATTCCCGACTGGTCGGGCTACGAGTACCTGCAACCCACGCTCAACAAACTGATCACGCACAACCTGCTGTTCGACTTCACCTTGCCCACCGCCTACACGGGCGCCGGCATGGAGATCGCACGCGGCAAGTGGATCGTCAAGGGCGTGCTCGCCAACATGAATGCGACCAAGCGCGCAGCGGGCGAGAAGTCGCCGGTTTTTGCTTACCGAGTCGACTACTCCAGGGGCGAGTACCAGGGCTTCGGATTTGCGGGCGTGCATGGCAAGGCGGCCAACTTCCGCCCGGGCATCGATGATCTTGTCAACCCGGTTGGCGTCAATCCGATCAGCGGTCAGGACTACGACACGCGCGATACCGCGATCCACCTCTTCGAGGTCGACGGTTACTTCATCCGTGGCGACTGGACGGTGCAAGGCCAGTTCAGCGTCGGCCAGCAAAAGAACGCAGCCATCACCGCCGACCCCACCACCGGCGAGCTGCGCAACTCACGCTGGTACGGCTTGTCGGTGCTCGCGGCCCACAAGTTCACGCCGCGCTTTGAAGGCATCGCCCGTTTCGACTACCTCAACAACAAGAAAAACGGCGGCGGCCTGCTGGGCTACACCGGCAGCGACGACCGCAACGGCATCGGCCCTGACCCGGCCGGCGACCCGGAAGTCGGCGCCAACCGATACGCGCTCTCGCTCGGCATGAACTACCTGTTCAACCTCAACACGGTGTTCAAAGCCGAGTACCGTCTCGACCGCGCCAGCCAAGCCGTCTTTCACTACGTGAAGGACGATTCCTACAAGAAGAGCAACCACGTGCTGGGCGCTGCGGTGGTGGTCAGCTTCTGACACGACGGCGCTGGCCGGAGACGCAGATGAACACCCCCGCCCCCGACTGGCCCGCTCGCGCCACCGCCCTCAAGCTCGACGGCCGCGC
>JBKJJF010000154.1:0-13108 GCA_046598195.1 Rhizobacter sp.
CAGGGCGGCGTAGCAGCTAACGGCTGTCCACCGTGAGGTGAGGATCAGAGCAACAGAGACGAGTCGGCGTGTTTTCGCAAGAGAGCACGCAGGGTGAAACGGGCAATCTCTACGCGCAGCAACACCAAATAGGCCGGCGATGATGTGGCTCCGTGGAGCCGGCGGGTAGGTGGCATCGAGCCGTGCAGTGATGCACGGCCCAGAGGAATGGCGGTCACGTTCAGCTTCTTTTCGGAGAAGGTGGACGCACAGAATCCGGCCTATCGGCTTGCTTCACACTTTTCCCGGGTTTGTCGGCCCGGCGTCTCAAGTTTGTACGCCATTCGTCCGATGATGGAGTTCGTGGCGCCTGCTGTTCAGGCGTTGCCCACCGGAGGTTCTATGGCATTGCGGATTTCCTCGGTTGCCGGGAGCTTCAGTTCGCCGGCCGGGCGGTCGCGCGCGTGAAACTCGAAGCACCCCGAACCTCGTCTTCCATGCCCGTGCTGTTGGGCATGTTGGCGGCTTTCTCGGTGGCGGCCGCGGTGAGCTACTTCGTGGTGGCGGGCGCGGTGCGCAGCACCATCGAAACCCAGGCCCTCACCGTGGCTGAAGTGGTGGCCACGCAGGCCAGCACTGCGCGCTCGGTGTATGCCAGCCAGGTGGGCGAGAAGCTCGGGCGCGACGGCTTCGGGCTGCATGAAAACTCGGCGGGCATGCCCGGCTTCGTGCCCATTCCGGCGCAGTTTCTGAAGCTGGTGGGAGTGGCTTCGTCGGAGCGCGACAAGGCCTTGTACCAATACCGGCCCGTGAGCAAATGGAATCTCGACGCCGAACAAGGCCTCGGCGACTCGTTCCTGCAATGGGCCTGGCCTCAGCTCGAACAGCAAGACGGTGTGTCGCCGAGCGCCCCCATTGGCTGGCAACCGGTCTACCGCTTCGAGACGCTGAAAGGCGTGCGTGTGCTGCGTTACCTGCGGGCTGACCCGGCATCGCAGCTCAACTGTGTGGCCTGCCACAACGCCTACGAAAAACGCCCCGAGATCGCGGCACGCCGCGTCAAAACCGGCATCCAACCAGGCAAGCAGTGGGCCCAGCACCAGCTGATGGGCGCGCTGTCGGTGACGATCCCGCTCGACAAGGTGGAATTCATTGCGCAAACGCAGATTCGCGAGACGAGTGGGCTGATTGTTGTCATCTTGTTGTGCAGCTTCACTGCCATGGGCTGGTTCAGTGTTCGACTCATCCGCCAACAACGCAGCTTGGCGCGGGCCGCCCGGCAGCTGAGTGACTCCGAAGCGAAAGCCCGCCACGCGCATGCGCTGCTGGCCGCCAAACATGACGTGGAGCGGGCATTCTCCGAGCTCACGACCTATCTGCAGGCCATCAATGCGCAGGCGCTGGTGTCGGTGAGTGACGCCTCGGGTCACATCATCGAGGTGAACGACACCTTCTGTGAGGTCAGCGGCTACCTCGCCCGCGAGCTGATCGGGCAGGATCATCGTGTTGTCAGTTCGGGCACGCACCAGAAGGAGTTTTTTCCCACCCTGTGGACGACCATCACGCGGGGTGACACCTGGCGTGGCGAGATCTGCAACCGGCGCAAGAACGGCGAGCTGTACTGGCTCGACAGTTCCATCGTCCCGTTGCGAGACGCGGCCGGCGCCATCGAGCGCTACATCTCGATTTGCATCGACATCACCGAGCGAAAAGAGGCCGAGCACCGCATGCTCAAGATGGCCACGCACGATGCGCTGACCGGCTTGCCCAACCGGGCGCTGCTGCGAGACCGGATCGAGCAGGCGCTCGCGCATGACCGCCGCAGCCACGAGGTGGCCGCGGTGTTGTTCATCGACCTCGACGATTTCAAGACCATCAACGACTCGCTCGGCCACGACATCGGTGACCAGCTCTTGATTGAGGTGACCCAGCGCCTGCGCGGCTGCGTGCGTGAAGAAGACACCGTGGCGCGCCAGGGAGGCGATGAGTTCATCGTGCTGCTGCCGTTCCTGCGCGACGCCCAGAGCGCAGCCGTGCTCGCGCAAAACCTGCTGCAGGCCTGTGCGGCCCCGTTCCAGATTCTCGGCAAGGAGCTGCACGTGAGTGCCAGCATTGGCATCGCGATTTTCCCCAGCGACGGGCGCGACGTTGACACGCTGCTCAAGAACAGCGACATCGCGATGTACCACGCAAAAGACCGCGGTCGCAACAACTGCCAGTTCTTCGAAGCGAGCATGAACGTCGTGGCCGCCGAGCGCCAGGCCTTGGGGGTGGCGCTGCGCCAGGGCCTGGGGCGTGGCGAGTTCGAGCTGTACTTCCAGCCGATCGTGTCGGTGGCCAACAATGAGATGTTGAGCATGGAGGTGCTGCTGCGCTGGCGTCACCCCGAGCGCGGCCTGGTGCCGCCGCTGAAGTTCATCCCGTTGGCCGAAGAGACGGGCCTGATCGTGCAAATCGGCAACTGGGTGTTGAACGATGCCTGCCGCCAGCTGCGCAGCTGGCTTGACGCCGGGTACGCGGTGCCGCGTTTGGCGGTCAACATCTCGCCGCGCCAGTTTTCGCACCCCACGCTGATCGACACCCTGGCGCGCGCGCTGGCCGCCCACGGTGTGCCCGCCGACCGGATCGAGCTTGAGATCACGGAAGGCGCGCTGATGATCGATGCCGACTCGGTGACCGAGACGCTGCGCCAGCTCAAGCGCATGGGGGTGTCGATCTCGATCGACGATTTCGGCACCGGCTACTCCAGCCTCAGCTACCTGAAGCGCTTTCCCATCGACACGCTCAAGATCGATGGCTCGTTTGTGCGCGATGTCGACACCGACACCGATGACGCGGCCATCACGCGCGCCATCATCGCGCTGGCGCACAGCCTGCAGATCGATGTGGTGGCTGAGTGTGTGGAGCATGCCGGCCAGCTGGCCTTCTTGGCCGAGCACCGTTGCGAGTTCTACCAGGGCTACCTCTTCAGCCCGCCGGTGCCTGCGGCCCAGGTGGAGCGCTACCTGCTCAGGCCCGACGCGCCGGCCTGAGAGTGGGCGGTGAGAGCGGGCGGCGGCGCACCCTGTGCAGCCTGCGCCGCTACACTCATCTGCTCCCATGAACCCCGACGCCCACACCCTCTGGCGAGCCCCTCGCTGGGGCCTTGCTTTCCTGCTGGCGTGCCTGGGCATGCTGGGCCCGTTTTCGATCGACACCTACCTGCCGGCCTTCACTGGCATTGCGCAGTCGGTGGGCGCCACGCCGGTCGAGATGCAGCAAACGCTGTCGGCGTATCTGTTCGGCTTTGCGATCATGAATCTCTTCCACGGTGCGCTGTCCGATAGCTTCGGGCGGCGGCCGGTGGTGCTGTGGGGCATTGCGCTGTTCACCGTGGCCTCGGCCGGCTGCGCGTTGGCCGACAGCATCGGTGCGCTGGTGTTCTGGCGAGCAGTGCAGGGCATGTCGGCGGGGGCGGGCATTGTGGTGTCGCGCGCGGTCATCCGAGACATGTTCCCGCCGGCCGATGCGCAGCGTGTGATGTCGCAGGTCACCATCTACTTCGGCATCGCGCCGGCCATTGCGCCCATGGTGGGCGGCTTCCTCTTCGTGCACCTGAACTGGCACGCGATCTTCTGGTTTCTCACCGCGGTGGGCGTGGCGCTGTGGGTGGCCAACTACAAGCTGCTGCCCGAGACACTGCACCACGACCAGAAGCAGCCCTTCAACGTGCGCAACCTGATGCGGGGCTACTGGGCGCTCGGCTCCAGCCCGCGCTTTCTGCTGCTCGCGCTGGCCAGCGGCATCCCGTTCAACGGCATGTTCCTGTACGTGCTGTCGGCGCCGGTGTTCCTGGGGGAGCACCTGCACCTGAGTCCGGGCCAGTTTTTCTGGTTCTTCACCCTCACCATCGCCGGCATCATGGGCGGCGCCTGGTTCTCGGGCCGCCTGGCCGGCAAGATGTTGCCCAAGCACCAGATCCGCAACGGCTTCGTGATCATGCTGGCGGTGTCGCTGCTGAACCTGGCGCTCAACCTGCTGTTCACGCCCACTGCGGCCTGGGCGCTGTTTCCGATTGCCATCTTTGCCTTTGGCTGGGCGCTGATGGTGCCGGTGGTCACGCTGATGGTGCTTGACCTGGTGCCCGAGCGGCGTGGCATGGCGTCGTCGGTTCAAGCCTTCATCGGCAGCATGGCCAACGGCATCGTGGCCGGTGTGATCGCACCACTCGTGATGCATTCCACGGTGGCGCTGGCCGCCACCTCGTTGGCCATGATGAGCATCGGCATCGTCGCCTGGGTTTGGGTCAAGCCCCGGGTCACCTAAAGAGCGCCGCGCGCCGGCCGATATCTGACACAGACGCCCCCCGCTTGCGGGGCCTGTGCCGGAGACTTTTCATCATGCGAATCGTGTTGCGCCCGCTGCTGGCTGCGCTTCTCGGCCTGGGCCTGTTGGTTGCGGCCCCGCTGCTGCGTGCCGCCGACGTGGCCATCAAAACCTCGCCGGGCAAATCGTCGCTGAACCGCGACGTCGAACCCGAGGCCGAAGAAAACCTGGGCAAATTGGCCAAGAAGCCGGCCCCCAAGCCGCCGCTGGGTGCTGCTGCCGAAGACCCGATGGACAAGCTGCGCGAGCGACTGGCCCAGAAGCTCGGCGCCCACAAAACCGTCGAGAGCAACGACCCGAGCGTGCTGCGCGTGGTGGCGCGCCCCACCGCGCCAACGGGGGCCGTGCAGGTGGGTGGTGCAGCGGCGGTGTCGCCGGGCATGCCACCCGAGCCAGGCATCCATTGGAGCGAGCCACGCCGCGGCGCCTCTGCGGCGCCCAAACCACCGGCTGCGCCCAAGCGCCCCGCGCATGGCGGGCATTGGGCTTACCAGGGTGAAGGTGGGCCCGCACACTGGGGCCAGATGAAGCCCGAGTTCGCTACCTGTTCGAGCGGCAAGCGGCAAAGCCCGATCGACATTCGCGATGGCATCTCGGTGCAGCTCGACCCGGTGCAGTTCGATTACAAGCCCAGCAACTTTCGTGTCATCGACAACGGCCACACGGTGCAGGTCAACCTGGCGCCGGGCAACAGCATCGAGGTGATGGGCCGGCGTTTTGAGCTGCTGCAGTTTCACTTCCATCGCCCGTCAGAGGAGCGCATCAACGGCCGCCAGTTCGACATGGTGGCCCACCTGGTGCACAAAGACCTCGAAGGCAAGCTCGCCGTGGTGGCCGTGCTGCTTGACCGCGGCAGCGTGCAGCCCATCGTGCAAACGGTGTGGAACAACCTGCCGCTCGAAAAGGGCGAGGAGCAGCCCGCCAAGGCCCTGATCGACCTCAACGGCCTGCTGCCCGCCGATCGTGGCTACTTCACCTACATGGGCTCGCTCACCACGCCGCCCTGCAGTGAAGGGGTGTTGTGGATGGTGATGCAGACCCCGGTGTCGATCTCGCCCGAGCAGGTCGGCATCTTTTCGCGGCTGTACCCGATGAACGCGCGGCCCCTCCAGTCGGCCAGCGGGCGTTTGATCAAGGGCTCCAACTGACAAAACCAAGGCGGGCGGGTGCTACACCTTCCGCTTGGCGGCCATGTGAACCGGGGCGACGCACCGCTGCCGTGCATTTTTCTCGATGCTTGCGCCTAAACAGTGCGCCGAAGGGTGCCTGAGGCCGCCCCAAACCGGCACAAATTGTGCTTACTTGTGGTGCTTTTGAGCACCTAGAACGTGAATGCGCTCCGTGGTGGTGCGCAGCGGGCTGCTCAGCCAAGGAAGCACATGGAGCAACTCAAACAAGGCGTCGATTCCCTCTTCATCCTGCTGGGCGCCATCATGGTGCTCGCCATGCATGCCGGCTTTGCGTTTCTGGAGCTGGGCACGGTGCGCAAGAAGAACCAGGTCAATGCGCTGGTGAAGATCCTGGTCGACTTCAGCGTCTCGACCATCGTCTATTTTTTCATTGGCTACACCGTGGCTTACGGCGTGCAGTTTTTCAGCGGCGCCGAAACGCTGGCCGCTAAAAACGGCTACGAGCTGGTGAAGTTTTTCTTCCTGCTGACCTTTGCCGCAGCCATCCCCGCCATCATCTCCGGCGGCATTGCCGAGCGCGCGCGGTTCTACCCGCAGCTGGTGGCCACGGCCGTGATCGTGGGCGTGGTCTACCCGCTGTTCGAGGGTGTGGTCTGGAATGGCAACTGGGGCGTGCAGGCCTGGGTCAAGGCCACCACCGGCGCCGAGTTTCACGACTTTGCCGGCTCCATCGTCGTGCACGCACTCGGCGGCTGGCTCGCGCTGCCGGCTGTGCTGTTGTTGGGCGCGCGCAGCAACCGCTACAAAAAAGACGGTGCCATCTCGGCCCACCCGCCGTCGAGCATTCCTTTCCTCGCGCTCGGCTCCTGGGTGCTGGCGGTGGGCTGGTTCGGTTTCAACGTGATGAGCGCGCAGACCATCGACAAGGTCTCGGGCCTGGTGGCGGTCAACTCGCTGATGGCCATGGCCGGCGGCACCTTGGTGGCCGTGGTGTTAGGCCGCAATGATCCGGGCTTTGCCTACAACGGCCCGCTGGCCGGGCTGGTGGCGGTGTGCGCGGGCTCAGATGTGATGCACCCGGCCGGCGCGCTGGTGACCGGTGGCATTGCCGGCGCCATCTTCGTCGGCATGTTCACCCTCACGCAAAACAAATGGAAGATCGACGACGTGCTCGGCGTCTGGCCGCTGCACGGCCTGTGTGGCGCCTGGGGCGGCCTGGCCTGCGGCATCTTCGGGCTCACGGCGCTGGGCGGGCGCGGCGGTGTGAGCTTCATGGCGCAGCTGCTGGGCACCTTGATGGGCGTGGGCTGGGCCTTGGTGGCGGGCTTTGTGGTGTACGGGCTCATCAAGGCGGTGACCGGCTTGCGGCTCACGCAGGAAGAAGAGTTTGAGGGCGCCGATCTTTCGATCCACCGCATCTCTGCCACGCCGGAGCGTGAAGCCAATTGGTGAGGCTCTCAGGCCTGGGCGGGCGGGCTTGCAGTCATTTTGTTTCCTGACCAGCGACGAACCTCAGCCCGAACGGAAAACTGGATGGGCTGAGGTACGTCGCTAATCAGGTTTTGTTTTTGTTTTGTTTTCGTTTTTGGGCGATGTAAGCTCGATTCACCGAATTGGTGAGCGTGTGCGACGCCTTGTCGCAGCGAGAGCACGCCGCCGGCCCAGGAGGTCGCATGCCACTCAGTGCGAGACGCAACCCCCGCTGCATCGAACGCCATGGCCTTCACCGTGGCGTCTGGCCGAGCACCCCATGAAGGCCTCGCTCCCGCCGGACGAAGCACAACGGCTGCAGGTGCTGCTGCTGTACGAGGTGCTCGACACCGAACCGGAAGACACCTACGACGACATCACGCGGCTGGCGGCACAACTCGCCGAGACGCCGATTTCTCTGGTCTCGCTGGTCGATGAAAAACGCCAGTGGTTCAAATCGCACTTTGGCTTGGGTGCCAGCGAAACGCCGCGCGAGTACGCCTTTTGCGCGCACGCCATCTTGGAGCAGGGTGAGGTGTTCCAGGTGCCCGATGCCTGGCTGGACCCGCGTTTTGCTGACAACCCGCTGGTCACCGCGGCGCCGTTCATCCGCTTTTATGCCGGCACGCCGCTGATCACGCCCGATGGGCGTGCGCTCGGCACGCTGAATGTGATTGACCGGGTACCGCGCAAACTGACCGAAGCACAGGTCACGGGCTTGCGTGTGCTCGGCCGTCAGGTCATCGCTCAGCTCGAGTTGCGCCGGCGTGCAGAAGAACTCAAGGCCGAGGTCGCCCAGCGCACGCGCTCCGAGGCCATGCTGCGCGAGGAATACGAGCTGGTGATCAACCAGCTGCGGCAAAGTGAGCAAGAAAAAGACCGCCTGCTGGAGCAAGCCGAAGCCGCGCGCCTGAGCTTGGTCACCGTGCTGGAAGACGAACAACGCACCGGCAAGGCCTTGCTGGAGGCGCGGCGCTTCACAGAGCAAATCACCGAGGTGATGCCCAGCGTGCTCTATGTGTACGACTTCAATCAACGGCGAAACGTGTTCGTCAACCGTGAAGTGGTGTCTTCGCTGGGGTACACGCAGGCCGAGTTGCAGCCGGGGTCGGTTGATCCGGTGATTCGTTTCATGCACAGCGAAGACCAGGTGCTGTTCAACGTGCACATCTCACACGTGTTGACGCTGCCTGATGCGACGGTGGCTGAGTTCACCTACCGCATGCGGCATGCCGACGGGCGGTGGTGCTGGTTCCAGAGCCGCGACGCCGTTTTTGCGCGCAACCCGGACGGCTCGGTTCGGCAGGTGGTGGGCACCGCCACCGACATCACCGCCATCAAGGTCGCCGAGGAGTTGTTGCGAAGCAGCGAAGAGCGCTTCCGCACGCTGGCCGAACTGTCGGCGGTGGGCATTGGCGCCGCCGACGCCACCGGCGCGATGAACTACGTCAACGAACGTGCCGGCGAGATCATCGGTTTGCCGGTCGATCAATGTTTGGGGGAGGGCTGGGTTGCTGCGGTTCACCCGGACGACCACGCACGGGTTGCAAGCGGCCTGCACCACGCGGTGGCGCGCGGTGTGACCTACCGCGACGAGTTCCGCTTCCTTCACGCCGACGGGCGTGTGGTTCACGTCATTGCCGAGGGCCGGCCGCTGGTGGATGAACACGCCAAGGCGATGAGTTATGTGGCGACGCTGGTCGACGTGAGCGCCTTGAAAGAGGTCGAGCAACACCAGCGGGCACGCGAGGCAGCCGAACAAGCGAACAAGGCCAAGAGTGATTTCCTCGCCCGCATGAGCCATGAGCTGCGCACGCCGCTGAATGCCATTCTTGGGTTCTCCCAGTTGATGCAGATGGACCCTCGTGCGGCGCTCAGCGCGCCGCAGGCAGAGCGGGTGCAGCACATTCGCAGCGCAGGCGAGCACTTGCTCGAAATGATCAACGAGACGCTTGACCTGGCGCGCATCGAAGGCGGGCGCATCGCGCTCTCGGGCGTGCCGGTGCGCTTGGCTGCCTTGGCGGCCACCTGCGTCACGGTGGTGGGGCCGCTCGCGCTGCGAGCCAACGTTGAGCTGCTCAACCAGATCGCGCCCGACGCGAACCTGGTGGTGCAGGCCGATCCGATGCGGCTGCAGGAGATCGTGCTGAACCTGCTGTCCAACGCCATCAAGTACAACCGCCCCGATGGCCAGGTTCACCTGACAGCCTGCGCGCACGGCGACCGGGTGCGGGTCAGCGTGCAAGACAGCGGCGCCGGCCTCAACGCCGATCAGCTGGCCAACTTGTTCCAGCCCTTCAACCGACTGGGGGCAGAGAGCACGGGCATCGAAGGCACAGGCCTCGGCCTGGCGATTGCCCAGCGGCTGGCGCAGCTGATGGGCGGCCGCCTGAGCGCCAGCAGCCAACCCGGTGTGGGCAGTGTGTTCACACTCGATCTGGCGGCGGCGCCCGCCGACGAAAAATTGTCTCCCTTGCCTGCCCCCTTGCCCGCCCCCTTGGAGGCGCGCCCGGCCGAGCTGGGTGGGGCCTTCAGCGTGGTCTACATCGAAGACGACTCGTCGAACGCACTGCTGCTGGAGCAGGTTTTTGCCACGCTGCCTGGCTGCCGGCTGCGTGTGGCCCGCTGTGGGGCCGAGGGTGTGGCCGAGGTGCTGAACGACCCGCCCGATCTGGTGCTTCTCGACTTGAACCTGCCCGACATCAGCGGGTTCGAGGTGCTGGCCCGGCTCCGGGCGAACCCCCGTACACGCTCAGTGACCTGTGTCGCCCTGTCGGCCGACGCGATGCCCGACACCCTCCAGCGTGTGCGTGAAGCCGGGTTCGACGATTTTCTGTCCAAGCCGATCAAGATCGACGGCTTTGTGCGCCACATCGGCGACCTGCTCGCACGACGAAACGACGCCAATCAGTTGATTTGATCCGCACGGCGAACGAGCCCGCCCGCAGAAGGTGAGAGTTTTTTGTTTTCCCCACTCCGTTCGCCCTGAGCCTGTCGAAGGGTGCGCCGTGCACAGGCGCTGGCTTCGACAGGCTCAGAGGGTGAGAGTTTTTTGGTTTGCGCCCCACCCCCCGTTCGCCCTGAGGTATCGAAGGGCAGCGCAGTGCACATTCGCTGCCCTTCGATTCGCGAAGCGAACCCTGTCCTGAGCTTGTCGAAGGGTCAGGGCGAACGGAAATCAAAAAACTCTCAGGCTCAGCCCGAACGGAAGTTAAAAAACCCTCACCCTCTCAGCCCGGCCCGCGTGTTGTGGTCACTGGCACGCCCATTGCTTGTATACAAGAAGGTGTTCGACCTAAGCCTTCGGATGGTGCGTGCTCGTTGGGCACGGCTCGTGCGAAGGACCCGCAGCGGCAACTCACAGGAGCAAAAATGACACGAGCAGAATTCAAGCGGCGCGATGTTCTCAAGGGTGTGGGCGCGGTGGGCGCCACGTTTGCCTTGGGTGGCGTGAGCGGGCTGGCGCAGGCACAAGCACCCATCACGGTGGGCTTCATCTACGTGGGCCCGCGCGACGACTACGGCTACAACCAAGCGCACGCCGAGTCGGTGGCCCAGGTCAAGAAGCTGCCGGGTGTCAAGACGGTGGAAGAAGAGAACGTGCCCGAAACCACCGGCGTGCAAAAGACCATGCAGGGCATGATTGCGCAAGACGGCGCCACGCTGCTGTTCCCCACTTCGTTTGGCTACTTCGACCCGCACATGCTGGCGGTGGCGGCCAAAAACCCGAACGTGCGCTTCGCCCACTGCGGCGGCATGTGGACCGAAGGCAAACACCCCAAGAACACCGGCAGCTTCTTCGGCTACATCGACGAAGGCCAGTACCTGAACGGCGTGGTTGCGGGCCACATGAGCAAGAGCAAAAAGATTGGCTTCATTGCGGCCAAGCCCATTCCGCAGGTGCTGCGCAACATCAACGCCTTCACCCTGGGCGCACGCTCGGTCGACCCGAGCATCACCACCACGGTTATCTTCACCGGCGACTGGTCGATGCCGGTCAAAGAAGCCGAAGCCACCAACAGCCTGGCCGACCAGGGCATCGACGTGTTCACCATGCACGTTGACGGCCCGAAGGTGATTGTTGAAACCGCCGCCAAGCGTGGCAAGTTCGTTTGTGGTTACCACGCCAGCCAGGCCAAGCTCGCACCCAATGCCTACCTCACCGGCGCCGAGTGGAACTGGATCACCGCCTACAAAACCATCATCGACGCGGCGCGCAGCGGCAAGCCCCACCCCAACTTTGTGCGCGGTGGTTTGAAAGAAGGTTTTGTGAAACCGTCGCCTTACGGCGCCATGGTCACCGACGCCGCCAAGAAAAACGCCGACAGCGTGAAGGCCTCCATGCTGGCCGGCAGCTTCGACATCTTCAAAGGCCCGCTGAAGGACAACACCGGCAAGGTCGTGATCCCCGCCGGCAAGGCCTTCAAGCAGACCGACCTTGAGCTCGAAGGCATGAATTACCTGGTGGAAGGGGTGATCGGAAAAGCCTGATCGGCCCCACCCGCAAGGTTCAACCACCATGGCCCTGTCGACCCGCAGCACCGACACGCTCGAAGCCATCGCCTTGCCCGTGATGGCGATGCTGGGGGCCTTGCTGCTCTTCGGGGGTTTCATCTGGGCGGGTGGCAAAGATCCCGTTCAGGCCTGGGCGCTGCTTTTCAAGGGCGCCTTTGGCGACTGGTTTTCGTGGCAAAACTCCTTGCAGCGCGCGGCGCCGCTGATGCTCACTGCTCTGTGTGTGGCCATTCCGGCGCGTGCGGGCCTGGTGGTGATTGGCGGCGAGGGCGCGCTGGTGTTGGGCGGCCTGGCCTGCGCCGGCGTGCCCTACCTGTTCGCACCGCCCGACAACGCAGTGGGCACCGCCCTCTTGTTGCTGGCCGCCGCCGGCGCTGGCGCGGTGTGGATCGCGCTGGTGGGTGTGTTGCGCCAGCAGCGTGGTGTCAATGAAACCATCAGCAGCCTGCTGCTCGCCTACACCGCGATCGCGCTCTTCAAACACTTTGTCGAAGGGCCGATGCGCGACCCGGCCAGCCTCAACAAACCTTCGACCCATTCGCTCACCGAAGGCATGCGCATCGGCGGCATGTTCGGCACCGACATCCACTGGGGCCTGGCCTTCGGTGTGGTGGTGTGTGGGGTGCTCGGGCTGTGGCTGTTCTTCACCACCTCGGGATTTGCCACCCGCATCGTCGGCGGCAATGCACGCGCTGCGCTGCTGGTGGGCTTGCCCAGCCCGCGCATCATCGTGGTGGCGTGTGCCATTGGCGGTGCGTGTGCTGGTTTGGCCGGTGGCATCGAGGTGGCAGCGGTGCACACTAATGCCAATGCCTCGCTGATTGCCGGGCTCGGCTACACCGGCATCCTGGTGTCTTTTGTGGCGCGGCACAACCCGTGGGCCGTGATCCCGGTGGCGGTGCTGTTTGGCGGCTTTGGTGCGGCGGGCAGCCTGCTGCAACGGCGCATGGACGTGCCCGATGCCTCGGTGATGGTGCTGCAAGGGTTTGCCTTCCTGCTGATCCTGGCGAGCGAAGCGCTGCGCGGCAAACTTTTCGCCCCGCGTGCACCCAAGCCGGTGGTGGCCGCGCCGCCGGTGGGCAGCGTGATCAAGGCCAACGTATGAGCAGCATGGACCTCTTCCTCAATGTGCTGGTGGCGGTGTTGGGCGGGGCCATCCGCGTGGGCACGCCCTTCCTGCTGGTGAGCCTGGGCGAGTGCCTCACCGAAAAGTCAGGCCGCATCAACCTCGGCCTCGAAGGTGTGCTGGTGTTCTCGGCCATGGCTGGCTTTGGCGGTGCCTACCTCACTGGCAACGTGTGGCTGGGGGTGTTGCTCGCCGGGGTGAGCGGTGCCTTGCTCGCCTTGTTGCACGGCCTCGTGTGCTCGCTGCCCAGGGTCAACGACATCGCCACCGGCATTGCGATCATGCTGCTCGGCAGCGGCCTCGCTTTTTACCTCGGCAAGCCGCTGATCCAACCGCAAGCGCCGCAGATCCCGTCGCTCAACCTCGGTGACTGGAGCAGCTCGGCGCAGATCAAGTCGGCGCTGCAGATCAACCTGCTGTTCCCTATTGGTGTGCTGCTCGCCGCGCTGCTGGCCTGGGGTTTTAAGGCCACACGTTGGGGCCTGTTGTTGCGCATGGCAGGCGACTCCAGCGACGCGGCGCG
>JBKJJF010000193.1:0-35886 GCA_046598195.1 Rhizobacter sp.
CGCCACGGTTTTGTGGCGGGCATGGTGCCGGGCCGGCTGGTGCTGCCGTCCACCGAAGAGGGCGCACCGCCCGTGCTCACACTCACCTTCGATTCGCAGGCGGCCCTGGCCGAAGACCCCAACCAGGCCGCCGTGCGCGACGTGACACTGAGCTTCGACGTGCCGCAGACCGACCCCGCGGTCGACCCCTTCATCGCCTGGCAGGCCAGCGCGCAGGCCTTGTCGCTCGGCATGGACGCTGGCATCGTCGACGACAACGGCCAGCCGCTCAGCGCGCAGGGGTTTGCCAGCATCGGGGCTGAGCTGGGGCGTTTGTACGACGCGCTGGCGTCGCGCGACATCGCCGCAGGGTCGATGGTCGCGCGGCGCTTGTTCAGCTGAACATGGTTTTTCCCTCGCACAGCCCCGAACACCGCGCCGCCGAGCTGCGCGTGCAGCTCAACCACCACGCGCACCGCTACTACGTGCTCGACGAGCCGCAGATTCCCGACGCCGAGTACGACCGGTTGTTCCAGGAGCTGCAGGCCATCGAGGCCGCCCACCCGGAATTGCTGACGCCCGATTCGCCCACACAGCGCGTTATTGGCAAGGTGCTCGACGGCTTTGTGCCGGTGGTGCACGCAGTGCCAATGCTGAGCATTCGCACCGAGACCGACACCGAGTCGAGCGGTGCGCTGGCCTTTGACTCCCGTGTGCGCCGCGAGTTGGGGTTGACGGCTGAAGACCCACCGGTGGAATACGCCGCCGAACTGAAGTTCGATGGTCTGGCCATCAACCTGCGCTATGAATCTGGCGTGCTGGTGCAGGCCGCCACGCGCGGTGATGGGGAGAAGGGCGAAGACGTCACGCAGAACATCCGCACCATCGGGCAGATCCCGCTGCGATTGAACGGCGTGGTAGCGCCCGTGCTGGAAGTGCGTGGCGAGGTCTACATGAGCCGCGCACAGTTCGAAGCGCTCAACGAACGCCAGCGCGAGCTGATCGCGCAAGGCGCGAAAAACGAAAAAACCTTCGTCAACCCGCGCAATGCGGCGGCGGGCGCGGTGCGCCAGCTCGACCCGGCTATTGCGGCCAAACGCCCGCTCAGTTTTTTTGCCTACGGCTTGGGCGATGTGCAGGGCTGGGGCATTCCGCCCAAACACAGTGAGATGCTTGACGCGCTGGCCGCCCTGGGTCTGCCGGTGTGCAGCGACCGCACCGTGACGCTGGGTGCCGAAGGGCTGGCGGCCTTTCACCAGGCGATGGGCGAGAAGCGCGATGGCTTGCCTTTCGACATCGACGGTGTGGTCTACAAGGTCAACTCGCGCGAGCTGCAAAAGAAGCTCGGCTTTGTGTCACGCGAGCCACGCTGGGCGGTGGCGCACAAGTACCCGGCGCAAGAGCAGATGACGCTGGTGCGCGACATTGACATTCAGGTCGGTCGCACCGGCAAGCTCACCCCCGTGGCCAAGCTGGAGCCGGTGTTCGTGGGGGGCACGACGGTGAGCAACGCCACGCTGCACAACGAAGACGAAACCCGGCGCAAGGATGTGCGCATTGGCGACACCGTGGTCGTGCGCCGTGCGGGTGATGTGATCCCCGAGGTGGTGAGCGTGGTGCTCGAAAAGCGCAGCGCCGATGTGGGCGAGCCCTTCGACCTGTACAAGAAGCTCGGCGGCAAATGCCCGGTTTGCGGCAGCGGCATTGCGCGCGAAGAAGGCGGCGCTGATTGGCGCTGCAGCGGCGGCCTCTTTTGCCCGGCGCAACGCAAGCAGGCCCTCTTGCATTACGCCGGCCGGCGCGCGATGGACGTGGAAGGCCTGGGCGACAAGCTGGTCGATCAGCTGATCGAGGCGCAGGTGGTGCACAGCCTGCCTGATCTCTACAAGCTGGGCCTCGCCAGCCTCAGCACCCTGGAGCGCATGGGTGACAAGAGCGCGCAGAACCTGCTCGCGGGGCTGGAGAAGAGCAAGCGCACGACGCTCGCTCGCTTTTTGTATTCACTCGGCATCCGCCAGATCGGCGAGACCACCGCCAAGGACCTGGCCAAACACTTCGGCTCGCTCGATCGCATCATGGATGCGAGCACTGAGCAGCTGCTGGAGGTGAACGACGTCGGCCCGATCGTGGCACAAAGCATTCGCACTTTCTTCGAGCAGCCGCACAACCGCGAGGTGGTCGAACAACTGCGCGCCGCGGGCATCACCTGGGCCGAACACGATGGCGAAGGCGACCTGAGCCCGAAGCCCCTGGCCGGCAAGACGTTTGTGCTGACCGGCACCTTGCCTGTGCTCACGCGCGACGAAGCCAAAGAGATGATCGAAGCCGCCGGCGGCAAGGTCTCGGGCTCGGTGTCCAAGAAAACCACCTATGTGGTGGCAGGTGAAGAGGCGGGCAGCAAGCTCGACAAGGCGCGGGAGCTGGGCGTCGAGATACTCGATGAAGCCGGCCTGCGCACCCTGTTGCTTGCGGGTGACGAAAGGCTCTGAATCGCCGCCAGCCGGTGTGTGGCGGGCTGCGACCTGCCATAGACTCAAAATCTCATCCCCGCAGGGGTGCGCAACGCATCACCCGCCACACGAGAACACCCCATGACGACTGGTGCTTCGACCAAGAAGACGCTGTACGAACTGCTCGGTGTGGCGCCGGATGCGACGCCGGACGCGATCAAGACGGCCTATGACGCTGCGGCCGCTGACACTGGCCTCGACCCGGGCCAGCGGGTGGCGCTGAAAGAAGCTGCCAGCGTGCTGTCGAGCCCCCGGCGGCGCGCCGTGTACGACAGCTCGTTGCGCCAGCGCCAGCTGCCCCCGGAGAACGTGGTGGTGGAAGAGGATGACGAGCCCTCCGGTTATGGCAAGAAGCCGTGGCTGGTGCTGGGCTTGGTGGTGTTGGTCCTTGCGGGCTGGTGGGTGGCCCAGCGGCCCGCCGCCAAGCCACGGGTGCGGCCCCCCGTCAGCGCGGCGCCTCCTGCCGCCGTGGCGGTGACGAGCGAGCCCGCCATCGTCGCAGCGGGCGTGTTGCCAGCCGACAAAGTGCGTGAGGGCCTGTTGCTTGGAACATGGCACTGCCAGGGCCCGCTGACCGGGAGCGGGCTCAGCCTCAGCTTCGTGCAGGATGGCACCTATTCAGGCACCTCCGATGGGCAGCCCGTGCGCGGTTTCTACACGTTGGCGCAGAACGCATTGACGCTCAACGACGGGCGGCTGCCCAATGTATTCACGGTCGAACAACTTGCCGCTCAGGGCCTGGTGATCAGCCGTGGTGAAGGCAAACGCCTGGCCTGCAAGCGTTGATGACTTGAGGAGGCCCCGAACCTATGCAGCACCCGAATATGTCCCAGCTCGCCGTGCGGGCGAGCCTGCTCGTGTTGCTGGTCGGCCTGCCTTGGGGGGCCCAAGCAGCATGGACCTGCACCAACGAAACCGGCAAGACGAGCTTTCAGGATCGACCCTGTGAAAGCAAGGCGCCATCTGACAAGTGGGCCCCGGTCAAGACCCGCGACCTGACCACCGTCAGTGCGCAGGAAACCCTGCGCCGCTTCGACGCCGCCGTGAACGAGCGCGACCTGGTCTCAGCCGGCAGGTTGTTGTCCAAAGATTTCAGGTCGCTGTTGGTGGACAAGCGCGGCCGGCACGAGCTGGGTCGCGATCAATACATGGAGTCGGTCACGCGGTTGGTGCAGGCCTCCAAGCGCTACCAGGGCGAACGCCGCTGCAACGACGCGCGGCCAGATGCCTTGTCGCAAAGCCTGCGGCTGGAGTGCCGCTACATCGTGCGCATCGACCAGGCGCGGCGAGCAGGCAACGGTGTTGAGACGCTGGAGATCGTGCGGCTTGCCCTGGAAGGCGACGAGATCAAGATTGTCGAGATCAGCAGCGTGCCGACGCAACCGGCCAACCCGGCGGCGTCGGCACCCAGGAACTGAGTTCGACCTTGCCTTAGAAACTCACCCGCAGCCCCGTTTTCAAAGCCCGCCCCGGCAGCGGCGACAGCTCACGCACGGTCTGGATGCTGGCCGCGTTGTAGCCCAACGCATTGCCGGCGTTGTTGAGCTGCACGAACCACAGCCCGTCGCTGCCCTGCAAGGTAAAACGACGTGTGAATGACAGGTTGAGCAGGGTGTAGCCGGCGGTGGGTGTGTCGGTGGAAGGCACGCGGGTTTGCCGTGCTGCGTGGTCGAGTTCGACGCGAGCGCCCCACAGGCCGTGGCTGGCATCCAGGCCGACCAGGGTACGCAGCGGCGCCACACGCGGCAGCGGCTCACCGGTGTCGAGGTTGTTGCCGCGGGTGAGGTCAAGCTTGCCCGACAGGTCGAGCGCCACCAGGCCGTCGAGCAGGCGTTGTTTGCCGTTGATCTCGATGCCGTTCAGGCGCGCCCGCACCGAGCGGAACTCGTACTCGGGGAAGTCTTCGCCATCGACCGTCACGTTGTTGCCGGTGGCCTCTAAGGCGATGAAGCGCGAGAAGCGCGCATGGAAGGCGCCGATGCGCAACAGGTTGGCGCCGTCCTTCCATTCGAGCGCCACATCGATGTTGTTGCCACGTTCAACGGCCAGCGTGGTGTCACCGCGCTCAAAGGCACTGGTGGCTGCATGCACGCCGTTGGCATACAGCTCGAACGAGGTTGGCGCCCGTTCGCTGAAACTCAGTGCACCTGAGAGCGACCACTGCGGCGACAGCTTGAACACATTCGCCAGCGAGGCGCTGCGCAGCGAGAAGCTGCGCTCGGCGGCGGGGCCGAACTTGGCATCAGCCGGGTCGGCGTCACCCTCCGAGTTGACCTTGGCGCGCTCCAGCCGCAGGCCCGCCGACAGGGTGCCGCCCACCCATGGCAGCTCTTCCAGCGCGAACAACGCCTGCTTTCGGGTGCGGGTGCTGGGCACGAAGGCTTCTGCGCCCAACGCCGAGAAGTCGAAGTCTTCGAGCTGCACACCGAACACGCCGTGCAGCGGCCCGAGAGGCGCGTGCCGTGCTTCGATGCGAACCTCGTCGCCTGAGGTCTTGAAGGTGGTGCCGACCTCACCGGTGCCCTCGATCTCTTGATGCGCGTAGCGGGTGTGGTTGAGCTGCGCCTTCAGGCTAAGCAGCGGGGCGCCGCTGAAGTTCAGTTCGCCGGCCAGGCCGATATGGTCGCGCTTCATCTGGATGGTCACATCGGGCTCGACCACCACGCCGTAGCGGCTGTCGTAGGTGTCGACCGACAAACCCAGGTAGCCCCGGTCGAAGAAGACCGAGCCGCCGACCGCACCGCCGTGGGTGCGGCTGGCCGAGTTGCGCACGCGGTCGGTCTCGGCCAGCGGTGAGCCGTCTTCCCGCGGCGTGTGCGTGGGCACGCGCAGGTCTTTGGTATCGCGGCCAAAGACGTCGGCGTGCAGCACGAACTGCCCGTTGCCTGTTTCGACCAACGCGGCACCACCGCGTTCGTTTTGCGCGCCGCCCAGACGGGCCTCGACGGCACCCGAAACGCCGCTCATGCGTTCGCGCGGTATGCGGTTGTCGAGCGCGTTGACCACGCCGCCCACCGCGCTGCCGCCATACAGCAGCGCGCCCGGGCCACGCAGCACTTCGAGCCGTTCGACGAACAAGGGGTCGATGGGCACGGCGTGGTCGAAGCTCAGGCTGGAGGCATCGAGCGATGCACCGGCATTGCTCAGCACACGCACGCGGTCGCCATCGAGCCCGCGGATCACCGGCCGGTTGGCGTTGGGCCCGAAGTAGCTGGACGACACGCCGGGTGTGCTGTTCAAGGTGTCACCCAGCGAGCTGCCGCGGCGCAGCGTCAGCTCGTCGCCGGTGAGCACGCTCACCGGGCTGGCGATGTCGCGGCTGCCGAGCGGGTTGCCGGTGACGATGACGGGGGCCAAGGTGGTGCTGGCGGGCTGGGCTTGCACGACGCAAGACAAGGACACGCCGATGGCGCTGGCCAGCACCACACGGCGAAAAGAAGGGTTCGATGGCATGAAAGGTCTCTCGAAGACAGGACGATGAAAGCCGCGCGTGCAGCGCTGGCTCAATGCGGCAGCGCGCGCAAGTTGCGCGGCGGCTGCCGAAGTCGGATGGAGGAGGCGCGAGACGCGGGTGCGTCAGGCCAGCGCAGGTGGGGCGCGTGCGCAGTAGCTACGCAGAAGTGCCGGCTGGTGCCCGCATGGCGCAGTGGCCAGGCTGCGGGCCGTGCCAAAGTCGCAGGGCAGGGCCATTGCCGGCAGCGCAGCCAGGTCGGCGTGGGCCAGCTGGTCGAACAACCGGCAGTCTGAGTCCAGCGTGTGGCCCGCGAAGAGGCTGGCCACCGCCGATGGCGTTTGCTGCGCCGTGCCCGCCACAAAGCTGTGGCCACCCGCTGGCTGGTGCACGGCACGGTGCAGCAGGCCCAACGATTGCGCCAGCAGCAGGCTGGCCACCGCGAGGTGAACCACCCAGTGGTGCAGGCGAATGGCGTGGAGGCGAGTCATGTGTGCGGCAATGGGCTTGTGGAGTGGCAGGCTGGCGAAAGTACCACAGCATGTTCACGGGCCGCATCTCCGTCAAAATGGCAGGTCTGACCGCACGGGATTCACATGACTGTTCGAGAAATTTTGAAGATGGGCGACCCGCGTTTGTTGCGCGTGGCCAAGCCGGTGAAGCAGTTCAACACGCCCGAGATGCAGGCCTTGATCGACGACATGTTCGAGACCATGCACTACGCCAATGGCGCGGGCCTGGCCGCGCCGCAGATTGGCGTTGACCTCGCGCTGGTGATCTTTGGCTTCAAACGCAACGACCGTTACCCCGATGCACCGCCCGTGCCCGAGACGGTGCTCATCAACCCGCAGATCACGCCGCTGTCTGACGACGAAGAAGACGGTTGGGAAGGTTGCCTCTCGGTGCCTGGCCTGCGTGGTGTGGTGCCGCGCTTTGCGCGCATCCGGTACACCGGCTTCGACCCGCAGGGCCGGCCGATTGACCGCGAGGTTGATGGTTTCCATGCCCGCGTGGTGCAACACGAGTGTGATCACCTCATTGGCAAGCTTTACCCGATGCGGGTGCGCGATTTCAGCCAGTTTGGCTTCACGAGCGTGCTTTTCCCGGATCTGGACCCGGCCGACGACGATTGACCTCTGCGCCGGCCGGGAGTTTTGCGAAGAAACGTTTCCGTCGTCAGCCGGGCCCGCTCACAGTGCGTTGTAGGTGGAACCCTGGTGGTTCACCGCACTCGAAAGCGAGACATGCCTACGAAAAACCTGGAACTTGCCGCGCCGCGTTTGCGCAGCCTTCGCCCCGCTCAGCCCGCCCAATGGCTGGGTTTGTTGTTCGGCCTGCTGTTGCTGAGCCTGCTGGCCTGGCCCGCCCGCGCCGCAGACGAACCCGACCCCCCCTCGCGTGCCGGCCGCCTGGCCGAGCTGAACGGGCAGGTCTGGATCTATGCCACCGACAGCAACGAGTGGATTCCCGCCACCCGCAACCGCCCGGTCACCTCGGGTGACCGCCTTTCGACCGAGGCCGATGGGCGCGCCGAAGTGCGCATTGGCTCCACCGTGTTGCGCGTGGCCCCAAACACCGAGCTTGAAATCCGCCAACTCGATGACGAGCGCCTGAGCCTGCAACTGCACAGTGGCAGTGTCTCGGCCCGCTTGCGCACGCGCGAAGCTGCTGACGAATTCGATCTCGTCACCGAAGAAGGGCGCTTTCGCACCGAACGCAGCGGCAGCTACCGCTTCGACCGCAATGACGACACCAGTGTGGCCACCGCCTACAACGGCCAGGTCACCTACGAAAACGACGGTACCGCACTGACGGTGCAACAAGGCCAGCGGGTCGAGTTCTGGAAACAGCGCGGCGCGCCCCAGTACGCCACCGGCACCCCGCAGCGCGACGCCTTCAGCGACTGGGCAGCCTCGCGCGATTCACGTGAAGAGCGCAGCGTGTCGTCGCGCTACGTGTCGCCCGAGATGACTGGCGTCGAAGACCTCGACCGTTATGGTCGCTGGGAGCAAAACGCCGAATACGGCCCGCTCTGGATTCCCGTCACCGTGGCCCCCGGCTGGGCGCCTTACCGCATGGGCCACTGGGCCTGGGTCAGGCCCTGGGGCTGGACCTGGGTCGACGATGCACCCTGGGGCTTTGCCCCTTTCCACTACGGGCGCTGGGTCTATTACCGCAACAGCTGGGGCTGGACACCGGGGCGTTATGAGGCGCGACCCGTGTACGCCCCGGCCCTGGTGGCCTGGGTGGGTGGGCCCCATGTGAGCGTGTCCGTCACGGTGGGGCGCCCGCCCACGGTCGGCTGGTTCCCGCTCGGCCCGCGAGAGGTTTACGTGCCCGGCTACCGCGTGAGCCCCCGTTATGTGCGCAGCGTGAACGGCACCCACGTGACGAACATCACCAACGTCACCACCATCATCAACAACCCGGGGCAGTACATGGCCGGTGCACGTTATGTGAACCGGGGCCTGCCGAATGCGGTGACCGTGGTGCCGGCCAGCGTGGTCGAGCGACGCCAGCCGGTGGCGCCTGCCTTCCGCTCGGTGAACGAGCGTGAGCTGCGTGACATGCGTGACATGCGGCGTGACGGCCCCCGCGCCGAGGCGCCTGTCGTGGCACCGCCGCGCTGGACACCGGGCTCGCGAGAGGTGGTCGACCCGCGTCTGTCGCGCCCGGGTGCGCGCCCGGGTGTCGTGAGCCGGCCTTCGCCGGTGGTGCAACAGCCCGGCATGCCAGCGCGTGAGCAGGGCAATGGCCCGGGAGCTGGCCGTCCTCAGGAGCGCGACCAAAGAGAGCAAAGAGATCAGCCAGATCAGCGAGACCACCGCGGGCGTGACAACCCGGTGGTGGCCGTGCCGCCATCGCCCGTCAACCCGGCGCCTGGGGCCAACACCCCGCCGCAGGTGCGCCCGCCGGTCTGGCAGTCACGCGACAACAATGAGGGCCGCGGCAACCGGCCGCCCCCGCAAGGCGAGCCGCCACGCGCACAACCCGCGCCGCCGGTGGGTGCGCCACCACGGCCGAGCGTGCCCGACCGTGCGCTCGCGCCGCCCCCCGACGAGCGTAAGCGCCATCACGAAATGCCCGGCCCGCCGCCCCGCGCGGTGCAGGCACCGCAGCCTGTGCAAGTGGTGCCGCCTGCGCCGGTGGTGGTGCGCCCGCCTGCGCCGGTGGTTCAGCGCCCACAAGCACCACCACCGCCACCGCGCGAAGCCCAGCCCCAACCGGAGGTGCGACAGCCGCGCGTGCGTGAAGAGCGTGAACAACGTGAGCGCCCGAACGACCGCGTTGAGCGCGTTGAGCGCGGGGAACGCGTGGAACGAGAGCGCCGCTGATCAGCGCAACAGTGGTTTCAGCCCCACCCACACATTGGCCAGCATGATCGGGTGGGCCTGTTCACGCGGGTGAATACGGTCGGCCTGGAACATGGCCTCGGCATGGGGCACGTCGGCCACGCCCTTCAGCAAGAAGGGCACCAGAGCAGCGTTCTCCGTCTTGGCCACGCTCTGGAACAAGGCCGCAAAGTCTTCGCTGTACTGCCGCCCGTAGTTGGGCGGCACCTGCATGCCGACCACCAGCACCTTGGCACCCGCCGCCTTGGCCGCGCGCGCCATGGCCAGCAGGTTGTCGCGTGTCATGTTGAGGGGCAAGCCACGCAGGGCGTCGTTGCCACCCAGCTCCAGCACCACCAGCGTGGGCTTGTGCTGCTTGAGCAGCGTGGGCAGCCGTGAGCGCCCGCCCGAGGTGGTGTCGCCGCTGATGCTGGCGTTGACGACGGTGGCGGGCAGCTTGTCGGCTGCCAGGCGCTGCTCAAGCAGGGTCACCCAGCCTTTGCCGCGCGCCAGCCCGTATTCGGCTGACAGGCTGTCGCCCACCACCAGGATCACTTGTGCGCCCGCGGCTTTGCTGGGCAAACCAACGCCCGCGAGGGCAAGCACGGTACAGTGCCTCAGCAGTTTTCTGCGCGTCCAACCCATCTCAAGTTGATCCATGTCTGAACCCATCATTGCCGTCGAGCGTGTCACCAAACAAGTGCAGGACTCCAGCGGCCTGCTAACGATTCTCCATGAGATCGACTTCACCCTGGCGGCCCAACAGTCGGCCGCCATCGTGGGCGCCAGCGGCTCGGGCAAGAGCACCTTGTTGTCGATCATCGCGGGCTTGGACACACCGACCACCGGAACAGTTCGCCTCGCCGGCACCGATTTGTTCGTGCTCGATGAAGACGCCCGCGCTGCTGTGCGCGCGGCCAAGGTCGGCTTCGTGTTCCAAAGTTTTCAGCTGCTCGGCAACCTGACAGCGCTCGAGAACGTGATGCTGCCGCTGGAGCTGCAAGGCCGCAACGACGCGCGCGCCTTGGCCACCGAGATGCTGCAGCGTGTGGGCTTGGGCGAACGTTTGTCGCACTACCCCAAGGTGCTGTCGGGTGGTGAACAACAACGTGTGGCGCTGGCCCGCGCCTTTGTCGTCAAACCCGCCGTGCTGCTGGCCGATGAGCCCACCGGCAGCCTCGACTTCGCCACCGGCGGCAAGGTGATGGAGCTGATGTTCGAGCTCAACCGCGAAGCGGGCACCACGCTCGTGCTCGTGACCCACGACCGCGAGATCGCGGCGCGTTGCGATCGGCAGCTGCGGATTGAGGCGGGGCGCGTTGATCTGAGCTGAAATCGGGCCAGGTTTTTGGACGCAAAGGCCGCGAAGGAAGACGCAAAGAACGCAAAGAAGAGAATTGTTTTCTTCGCGACCCTTGCGTCTTCCTTCGCGTTCTTTGCGTCCAAATAGACAGCCGCAAACAAAAAGGGGCGCCATCCGGCACCCCTTCGATTCCATCGGTCAGCAAATTACTGGCTGAACTTGTAGTCTGTTTTGGCTTTCGCTTTGATCTCGTCGCGGAACTTGGCGAGGCGCTGCTGGCCCAGGCGCTGCTGGATCTGCGGCTTCACTTCGTCCTGGGCCGGGAACTGCGCTTCGCGTGTGTCTTCAAGCTTGATGATGTGATAACCGAATTGCGACTTGACCGGGGTGTCGGTCATTTCGCCCTTCTTCAGCGCCGACAAGGCCTTCGAGAACTCGGGCACGTAGGAGTCGGCGGCGGCCCAGTCGAGGTCACCACCTTTTTCGCCCGATCCCGGGTCCTTCGAGCTCTTCTTGGCCAATTCGTCGAACTTGGCGCCGCCCTTGATCTGGGCAATCAGCGCCTTGGCCTCGTCTTCCTTCTCGACCAGGATGTGGCGTGCGCGGTACTCGGTGCCGCTGGACTGCGCCTTGAACTTGTCGTACTCGGCCTGGATGTCGGCGTCGGCGATCGGGTTCTTCTTGGTGAAGTCATTGAAGAGCTCGCGAATCATGATGCTCTGGCGGGCCAGCTCCATCTGAGCCTTGTACTCGGGTGAACGTGCGAGGCCACGCTTCTCGGCTTCTTGCATGAACATCTCGCGCAGCACGACTTCATCGTTTACCTGTGCTTCAAGTTCCGGGGTGCGCGGCTGGCCACCTTGTTTGGTGGCTTGTTGCAGCAGTGCTTCGGCGCGTGCCTTGGGCACCGGCTTGCCATTCACGATGGCAATGTTTTGCGCCTGTGCAGCCAGCGGGAGCAGCAGCGCGACAGAGACTGCCAGCAGCGAGGTGCGGCCAGCGAGAGACAGCTTCTTCATGGGCTTGGTGCCTTTCAACGGAATGAGTCGGAAGAGGGAGATGCGGGCTGCGCAGCGATGCGTTGGCCGGTGAGCCAGCGGCGCTGCGAAGTGTCAGCTTTCGCCCGGAGCGCGGGCGTCGATGGCGAGCGCGTGGATGCCGCGCGGTATCAAAAGGTGGAGGGCATCATATACGAGGCGATGTCGCTTCACGCGTGACAAATCGTTGAAGCAAACGCTGACGATTCGCACGCTGAAATGGCGGCCTTCGCGAGCGCCCGCGTGGCCGGCGTGCTGGTCGCTGTCGTCGGTGATGGCAAGCGTCACCGGTTGCAGCGCGTCGCGCAAAGCGGTGTCGATGTCTTGGGCGGTCACGGCCATGGCAGGCCTCATTCGGGCAGCTTGGGGCTGTCGGATTCGGCCGCCTCAGGCTGGATGTAGCGGTTGAGGTAGAAGCCTTGCGCCACCATGAACAAGATCATGAGCCCGATGACGCCAAACAGCTTGAAGTTGACCCACACCGCGTCGGAGTAGTTGTAGGCGACGTACAGGTTGAGCGCGCCCATCACGCCGAAAAAGGCGACCCAGGCGATGTTCAAGCGCTGCCAGATCGTGTCGGGCAGCGCGATCTGCTTGCCCATCATGGCTTTGATCAGGTTCTTGCGAAAGAGCAGCTGGCTGATCAGCAGCGCGAGCGCCATGAACCAGTGCAGCACGCTGGGCTTCCACATGATGAAGGTCTTGCTGTGGAACCAGACCGTGGCGCCTCCCAGCGTCACCACGATGCCGAGCGTTACCCACAGCATCAGGTCGATCTTCTTGCCCCGGGCCAGCAGAAACATAATCTGCAGCGTGGTCGCGGCCATCACGACCAGCGTGGCCAGCAGCACCGGCGCCTCGCTGGGACCGACCACGCCGCCCGAGACCAGAAAGCCGAAATGGTTGGAAGCAAACTCGGCTGCCCAGTCACGCTGGCCCTCTGTGTATTTGAAGGTGACAAAGAACAGGACGATGGGCAGAAAGTCGAACAGGAGTTTCATCGGGGCAGCGTGGTTGCGTGAGGGCAGGGGGTTGATTCAGGGCGAGGGCTTGAAGTCTATCGCCGCTGAGTTGATGCAAAAACGCTCGCCGGTGGGCTCGGGCCCGTCTTCGAACACGTGGCCGAGGTGCGAGCCGCAGTTGTTGCAGCGCACTTCGACCCGCACCATGCCGTGGGTCTTGTCGACCACCCGCTCGATGACTTCGCTGTTGACTGGCGCCCAGTAGCTTGGCCAGCCGCAACCGGCGTCGAACTTGGTGTCGGACTTGAAGAGCGGCGTGCCACAACCGATGCAGTTGTACTGGCCGTTCTTGACATGATCCCAGTACTTGCCGGTGAAGGCGCGCTCGGTGGCAGCCTGGCGGGCGACCTCGTATTGCATGGGGTCGAGCTGGGCACGCCATTCGGCGTCGGACTTTTCAACTTTGTATTTGCTCATGATGAACAAGACACCTCAATCTTTTGCGCCCACTCGGGCGGGAAGTCGGCATACGCCGCATGTTCGGGTTGTTCGTCGAAGGGGCGCTCCAGAACTTGCAGCAGGCGCCGTGTTTCCGTGAAGTCGCCCGCTTGCGCTTCGCGGATCGCCACTTCGGCGAGGTGGTTGCGCAGCACGAATTTGGGGTTGACTCGGTTCATGCGCACGGCGCGCTCAGCATCGACGCTGCCCTCGGCAAGCAGGCGTGCTCTGTACTGCGAGGCCCAGGCATCAAAGGCCTCGCGGTCGATGAAGAGGTCGCGCACCGAAGCATTGACTGCCCCCTCCGCAGTGCTGAACTGTGCGAGCCGGCGGAAACTGATGCTGAAGTCGCTGCGGTCAGCGGCCATGCGCTTGAGCAGGCCGTCGATCAGGTCGCGGTCGGCGTCTAGTTCGGTCGCCAGGCCCAGCTTGGCGCGCATCTTTTGCGCCAGCGCGTGCGGGAAGGTGGTCTTGTAGGCCTCGATCGCCTCCAGCGCGTCATCGGGCTCGCCGATCAGCGGGAGCACCCCCTGCGCCAAGGCATGCAGGTTCCAGAAGGCCACGTTGGGCTGGCGCGCGTAGGCGTAGCGGCCCTGGTGATCGGAGTGGTTGCAGACGTGGCCGGGGTCGAAGGCGTCTAGAAAGCCAAAAGGCCCGTAGTCGATCGTCAGCCCCAGGATCGACATGTTGTCGGTGTTCATCACGCCGTGGCAAAAGCCGACCGCCTGCCAATGCGCCATCAGCTCGGCCGTCTTGCGCGACACCGCTTCGAGCAGGCCCACATAGGGCTGTGGCAAATCGAGACACTCGGGGTAATAGGCGGCGATCGCAAAGTCAGCCAGCTGTTTGAGCGCTGATGTGTTCTCGGCCGTGTGGGTGAAGTGCTCGAAGTGACCGAAGCGAATGAAGCTCGGTGCCACACGTGTGACCACGGCAGCGGTTTCCATGGTTTCGCGGCGCACCGGCAGGGCCGAACCGGTGATGCACAGCGCACGCGTGGTGGGCACTCCCAGGCCGGCCATGGCTTCGGAGCCGAGAAACTCGCGGATGGATGAGCGCAGCACCGCACGCCCATCACCCATGCGCGAGTAGGGGGTGAGGCCCGCGCCCTTGAGCTGGATCTCCATCGGGCCATGGGGCGTGTCAACCTCGCCCAGCCAATGCGCGCGGCCATCACCCAACTGGCCGGCCCACACACCGAACTGGTGCCCGCTGTAGACGCTGGCCAACGAGTGCATGCCGGGAGTCAACGCGTTGCCGCTGAAAACTTGCAGGCCGTGGTCGTCAGCGGTTTGTTCAGCGAGCCCCAGCAATTTGGCGCACGAGGGGCTCCAAGCCACCCAATGCGGGTCGGGCAAACCTTGTGTGGGAAGTGTGGTGAAGAAGGTGTCGCCCAGTTCCGCAAAACGGTTGGGCCAGCGTTTTCCCTGCAAGGCGAGGGCCTGTGCGTCGTCGAATACAGCAGCCATCTCGCCAGTTTAGCGATTAGGCGGTTTCTGACTTTCTCTAGGGGTAAACAGCAGGAATTCACGAGGGCAGCGGCTTCCTATCATCGTTGCATCGCAGCAATGGATTTTTGGAGAAAACGCATGTCACGCCTGATGGGCCAGATGATGGAAATGCCGCTGATGATCTCGTCTCTGATCACGCACGCGGCGCGGCACTCGGCCGACACCGAGATCGTATCGAAGCGAGCCGAAGGCGACATTCACCGCTACACCTACAAAGACTGCGAACTGCGCTCGCGCAAGCTCGCGCAAGCTCTGGCGCGGCTGGGCTGTGAGCCCGGTGACCGTGTGGGCACCCTGGCCTGGAATGGCTACCGCCACCTGGAGATTTACTACGGCACCTCGGGCTCGGCGCTCGTCTGCCACACCATCAACCCGCGCCTCTTCCCGGAGCAGATCGTCTGGATCGCCGAAGACGCCAAAGACCGCGTGCTGTGTTTCGACCTCACCTTCTTGCCACTGATCGAGAAGATTGCGCCGCTGCTCAAGAGCATCAAACACTTCGTTCTGATGACCGACCGCGCGCACATGCCGGCCAGCAGCGCGCTGCCCGAACTGCTGTGCTACGAGGAGCTGATCGACGCCGAAAACGGCCAGTACACCTGGCCCGAGTTCGACGAAGGCACGGCATCGAGCATTTGCTACACCTCGGGCACCACCGGCAACCCCAAGGGCGCCGTGTACACCCATCGCTCAACCCTGCTGCACGCCTTTGGCAGCGCCTTGCCCGACTCGCTGGGCTGCTCGGCCAAAGACGTGATCTTGCCCGTGGTGCCCATGTTCCACGTCAACGCCTGGGGCCTGCCGTATTCAGGCCCGCTGGTGGGCGCCAAGCTGGTCATGCCCGGCCCGCACCTCGATGGAAAGTCGCTCTACGAGTTGTTCGAGAGCGAGAAGGTGACTTTCAGCGCCGGTGTGCCCACGGTGTGGCTCGGCCTCATCAACTACGTGTTGCAGAACAAGCTCAAATTCAGCACCTTCAAGCGCACCGTGATCGGCGGCTCGGCCTGCCCGCCGGCCATGATGCGCACGCTCCAAGAAGAGTTCGGTGTGGAAGTCATCCATGCCTGGGGCATGACCGAGATGTCACCGCTGGGCACGCTGGCCAAGCTCAAGGGCAAACACGTCGGCCTCGGCAAAGAGGAGCAACAGCGACTTCTCGCCACGCAGGGGCGCGTGGTCTACGGCGTTGACATGCAGATTCTCGACGACGACGACAAGCCGCTGCCCTGGGACGGCAAGGCCTCGGGCAACCTGGTGGTGCGTGGCCCCTGGGTCATCAGCAGCTATTTCCAGCGCGATGAGTCACCGCTCGTGAAGGTCGACGGCCAGGACTGGTTCCCGACCGGAGACGTGGCCACCATCGACGCCGATGGGTTCATGCAGATCACCGACCGCAGCAAGGACGTCATCAAGTCCGGCGGTGAATGGATCAGCTCCATCGACCTCGAAAACATCGCCATGGCCCACCCTGCCGTGCACGAAGCCGCTGCAATTGCATGTCGCCATCCGAAATGGGATGAACGCCCCTTGCTCGTGGTGGTGAAGAAGCCCGACGCAAGCCTCACGCGCGAAGAGATGCTGGGCTTCTTTGAAGGGCGCATCGCCAAGTGGCAGATCCCGGATGACGTGGCTTTCGTAAGCGAAATCCCTCATACGGCGACCGGCAAGATCCAGAAACTCAAGCTGCGGGAAATGTTCAAAGAACACAAGCTGCCCGTGGCGTGACGAGTCAACCAGCCGAGTTGCCGAGACGTTGTTAGGTCATCGCACCCCCGTGCGATTCCGGGTATTCCTTGAAGCTTTACGAAGCAATCTTCGGTTAAGGTCACACGGTTTGATTTTTGTACTCAAGGAGAAGTAGATGAAGTTCACCAAGAAAATGTTTGGCCTGTCGGTGGCAGCCGTTCTGGCACTCAACGCGAGCGTGGCCTTCGCCCAAGCCGGCGAAACGGTCAAGATCGCGTTCATCGACCCGTTGTCGGGCCCCATGGCCAACATCGGCACCGGCATCCTGCATACCTTCCAGTTTCTCGCCGAGCGCGAGAGCGGCAAGGGCAACCCCGCTGGCGTGAAGTACGAGATCGTTCCTTTCGACAACAAGATGTCGCCGCAGGAAAGCCTCGTGGTGCTCAAGGCTGCCATCGACCAAGGCATTCGCTACGTCGCTCAGGGCAACAGCTCCGGCGTTGCCGCTGCGCTGATTGACGGCATCTCCAAGCACAACGAACGCAATCCCGGCAAGGAAGTGGTTTTCCTGAACTACGCTGCCGTCGACCCTGATCTGACCAACAGCAAGTGCAACTACTGGCACTTCCGCTTCGACGCAGACACGTCGATGAAGATGGAAGCCATGACGTCGTACATGAAAGACGACCAGAGCATCAAGAAGGTCTACATCATTGGCCAGAACTACGCACACGGCCACCAAGTTGCCAAGTTCGCCAAGGAAACCCTGGCGCGCAAGCGCCCTGACGTGCAAATCGTCGGTGAAGACCTGCACCCCATCGCCCAGGTGAAGGACTTCGCTCCTTACGTCGCCAAGATCAAGCAGTCGGGTGCCGACACCGTGATCACCGGCAATTGGGGCAATGACATCGCCCTGCTGTTCAAGGCCTCCAAGGATGCCGGCCTGAGCGTCAATTTCTACACCTACTACGCTGGTGCGACCGGCGGCCCGGCCTCGCTGGGTGACTACGGGCTGGGCAAGGTCAAGTACGTCTATGGCTCGTACCCCAACCTGCCGGGTGAGAGCATGGACATCCTGAAGCAGTTCGAAGCCAAGTACAAAGGCGAAGACTTCAGCACCGCGACGACCGTTCACGTCTTCAAGACGCTGGGCGCGGCCTTCGCCAAGGCCAAGTCGACCGACCCGGTCAAGGTTGCCAAGGCCATGGAAGGCCTGTCGGTGAAGAGCTTCTCGGGTGAGATCACCATGCGTGCATCTGACCACCAGCTGCAACAGACCCTGTACCTGGCCACCTGGAGCAAGACCGACAAGAAAAACACGGTCAACCGCGAAAACACTGGCAACACCTGGATCGCTGAAAAGGTCTTCGAGCCGTATGTGTCGAGCACCCCGACGACCTGCCAGATGAAGCGCCCTAGCTGATTCGTGGAATCGCTCCGAAGGCTTGACCTTCGGCAGCAACGCGCAGGGTCCTAGCAAAGAGGCAAGCCTTTACGGGCTTGCCTCTTTTGTGCGTTGCGGCAGGGAAGTCCCTAGCGTGGGGTGTCGCATAGATGATTTACGTTGCGCTCTGCTCGCAGGCAACATCGCCGCGATTCTCCTGCCTGTGTTTCTGGCCGGCAGGAGCCCTTTGAGGTAGTACGCTAGCCCGCTATTTTCGAAGCCTTGTTCTCTTGCGCGTCACCCGAAACCTCTTGGTTTGGTGCTGGTGCGCTCGGGTTGTTTTCTCTTTCATGTATCAAAGGACGCGATGGAGTTCTTCACCATATCGCTGTTGAACGGCATCAGCTACGGGCTGCTGCTGTTCATGCTGAGTTCGGGTTTGACCCTGATCTTCAGCATGATGGGCGTGCTCAATTTCGCCCACGCCAGCTTCTACATGCTAGGCGCCTATTTCGCCTATACCACCACCAAGTATTTCGGTTACTGGCCGGCGCTTGTGTTGGCGCCGCTGGCCGCTGGCCTGGTTGGTGCTCTGTTCGAGCGGTTTTGCTTGCGCCCGGTTCACAAGTTCGGGCATGTGCCTGAGCTGTTGATCACTTTCGGCCTCTCCTTCGTGTTGCTCGAACTGGTGCAACTCACCTGGGGGCGTCTGCCGGTCGACTATCGTGTTCCAGCCGCGCTTGATGGCCCGCTGTTCACGCTGTATGGCACGCAGTTCCCGATGTACCGCGGCTTCATGATGCTGATTGCCCTGCTGATGCTGGTGTCGATCTGGTTGGTGCTGTCCAAGACACGCATCGGTCTCATCATCCAGTCGGCGTTGACGCACCCTGAGATGTCCGAGTCGCTCGGCCACAACGTGCCACGCATTTTCATGATTGTGTTCGGCGGTGGCTCCGCGCTGGCCGGCTTGGCCGGTGTGATCGGTGGCAATGCTTATGTCACCGAGCCAGGTATGGCGTCGGCGGTGGGCCCCATCATTTTTGTGGTGGTGGTGGTGGGCGGGTTTGGCTCACTGGCGGGTGCTTTCGCCGCGTCATTGTTGATCGGCATTCTGCAAACCTTTGCGGTGGCACTTGACCAGTCGATGCTCACTTTGCTACAGAACCTGAGCGTCAATATCTCGCCGTCCACGTTCGGTTATGCCGTACTCAAATTGAAAGTGTCCGAGGTCGCGCCCATCTTGCCGTATGCGTTGCTGGTGCTGATGCTGATCTTCCGCCCCAAGGGCCTTATGGGCACGCGCGAGGGTTGATGATGAGCAAAACACAATACTTTCAATTCAAGCCATTCAACATGGCGCGTCTGGTGGTGTGGAGCGCGTTCGCACTGGTGCTGATCCTTGCGCCGTTTGTGTTCAAGAGCGGTCTGGCGGTTTCCGTGTTGTCCCAGATGGGCTACATGATCATCATCTGTCTGAGCTACAACGTGCTGCTCGGTCAGGGTGGCATGTTGAGCTTCGGTCATGCGGTGTACACGGGGCTCGGGTCGTTCCTGGCCATCCATGCGGTCAACCTCATCGCCGCAGGCAAGTTGCCTCTGCCGGTGAGCTTGGTGCCGGTGGTGGGGGGGGTTGCCGGTGCAGCCATCGCGGCCTTGCTCGGATGGGTCTCTACCAAGAAGGCGGGGAACACCTTTGCCATGATCACCTTGGGTGTGGGCGAGTTGGTATTTGCCATGTCGCTCATGTTCCCGCAGTTCTTTGGTGGTGAGGGTGGGGTCAGCGGCAACCGCGTCATGGGCGAGGCTTTCTTCGGTATCACCTTCGGCCCGCAGATCCAGGTTTACTACCTGATCGCCGTGTACTGCTTCGTCTGTACCGGGCTGATGTTCATGCTGACGCAAACGCCGTTGGGGCGCATGTTGAATGCGGTGCGTGACAACCCCGAGCGGGTGGAGTTCGTCGGCTACAACACCCAGGTGGTGCGCTACATCGCGTTCATCATTGCCGGTTTCTTTGCCGGCATCGGTGGTGGCCTCACGGCGCTCAACTTCGAGATCGTGACGGCCGAGTCGGTGCATGCGGCACGATCGGGTGCCTACCTGCTGTTCACCTTCCTCGGTGGTGCGCTGTTCTTCTTCGGGCCCATCATCGGCGCGATGCTGTCGGTGCTGGCCTTGGTGTTGTTGTCAGAAATCACCAAAGCCTGGTTGCTCTACCTGGGCCTGTTGTTCATGGTCATGGTGATGTACGCCCCTGGCGGCTTCTCCAGCCTGGTGATGATGAATCTGCGCGTGGCGGCATTCGGCAAGTTCCGCCGCTTGTGGGTGAGTTATCTCGGGCTGATCGCAACCGCGGCGGTGTGGCTGCTGGGTGTTTCCGCACTCATCGAGATGATCTATCACTTGCAGCTAGAAGCCGCTTCTGGCGACGAGGTGCGTTTCCTCGGAACCATGCTGAACATCAAGAGCCTCAACAGCTGGTTGGGTTCGCTCGCTGTGTTTGTGGTTGGGTTCGCGCTGTTCGAGATGGTGCGGCGCAAGTTCGCACGAGAGTGGGGCACCATCCAGGAAGAAGTCGAAAAAGAAATTCACCGCAGAGGTAGCGTATGAGCCAGGGCTCGGTTTCAAGCAAGAGTGAGTGGGCGGTTGAGCTCGACGACGTTCGCAAGAGCTTCGGCAAGACCGAGATCATTCGCGGCGCCAGCCTGAAGGTCAAGGAAGGTGAGCGGGTCGCCATCATTGGCCCCAATGGCGCTGGCAAGTCGACTTTGTTCAACCTGATCAGCGGGCGCTTCGGTCTCTCCAGCGGGCAGATTCGCCTGCACGGCGAACGCATCGACGGGCTGCGGCCCTTCGAGATCAGCCGCAAGGGTTTGGCGCGTAGCTTTCAAGTGTCGAACCTGTTCAGCAAGCTGTCGGTGTTTGAGAACATCCGCTGCGCGGTGCTGTGGTCCATGGGCTACCGCTACGTGTTCTGGAAGTTCTTGTCCAACCTGCACGACGCCAATGACCGCGCCGAAGAGGTCATGAAGATGATCAAGCTCGACAAGAAGCGTGACATCGCGGCCGTGAACCTCACCTACGCCGAACAGCGTGCCTTGGAAGTGGGTATCACCATCGCTGGCGGCGCCAGCGTGGTGTTGCTCGACGAACCCACGGCCGGCATGAGCAAGAGCGAAACCTCGCGCTTCATCCAGCTGATCCTCGAGGTGACGGAGGGCAAGACGCTGCTCACGGTGGAGCACGACATGGGCGTGGTGTTCGGCCTGGCTGACAAGATCGCCGTGCTCGTGTATGGCGAAGTGATCGCCTTCGACACGCCCGACGCCGTGCGGGCCAATGCACGTGTGCAAGAGGCCTATCTCGGTTCGATCCAGGCCGATCAGCAAGCTGTGGGGCACTGAGATGAAGCCCCCACGTTCACTTTGTTCACTGCCCCCCGAGGGGGCGCAGGCCTCCCTTGGGACGGCCCGGCGGAAGACCTGATATGACGATGCTGAATTTGCAAGATCTGCATGCCTACTACGGCAAGAGCCACGTGCTGCATGGCGTGTCTCTCAACGTGAAGCCGGGCGAAATCGTGAGCCTCTTGGGTCGCAATGGCTCGGGCCGCTCGACCACCGTCAAGGCCGTGATGGGCTTGGTCGATGGTCACGGCTCGGTGAAATGGCGCGACAAGGAGATTCTGGGCCAGAAGGCCTATCAGATCGCCCATGCCGGCATTGGCTACGTGCCAGAGAACCGCGACATCTTTCCCAAGCTCACCGTGCACCAGAACCTGATGCTCGGCGAGAAGGGCAAGAACAAAAAGCCGCGCTGGTCGTTCGACGACATGTACACGCTGTTCCCGCGCTTGAAAGAGCGTCAGCACACCGAAGCCGGTGTGCTCTCGGGTGGCGAGCAGCAGATGCTCACGCTGTGCCGCACGCTGATGGGCGACCCCGATCTGATCATGATCGACGAGCCCACCGAAGGCTTGGCGCCCAAGATCGTGGAGCAGGTGGCGATGTACCTGAAGGAGCTCAAGCGGCGCGGCATCTCGGTGCTGTTGGTGGAGCAAAAACTCACCATCGCGCTTGAGATCTCGGAGCGCTGTTATGTGATGGGCCATGGCCAGGTGGTGTTCGAAGGAACACCCACCGAGCTACGTGCCAACGCGGACATTCGCAAGGAGTGGCTGGAGGTCTAACATCTCCCGCTGAGCCGCAAGCCGGCACTGTCTCTGACGGGACAGGAGCCGGCTTTTTTGCTTTCTAGAATAGAACGTTCGTTCGTTTTCCGTCGTCATTTTTGAGGTTCACGCCATGAGTGCCCACTACGAATTGCGCGGCAGCATTGCCGTGATCACGTTGAACAATCCCCCTGTCAACGGCTTGGGGTTCGACACCCGTCTGGGCATCACCCAGGGCCTCGAAAAAGCGCAGGCTGACGCAACCGTGAAGGCCATCGTGCTCACTGGTGCCGGCAAGGCTTTCTCGGGCGGTGCCGACATCAAGGAATTCGGCTCACCCAAGGCCATGGCCGAGCCCAACCTGCTGAGCGTGATCTCGGCGCTGGAAAACTGCAGCAAGCCCGTCGTGGCCGCCATCCACAGCGTCTGCATGGGCGGTGGTCTCGAACTGGCGTTGGGCTGCCACTACCGCTTGGTGTCGCAGGGCACGCTGGTGGCGCTGCCGGAAGTGAAGCTTGGCCTGTTGCCCGGCGCCGGTGGCACACAACGCCTGCCGCGCGTACTGGGCGTGGAAACCGCCCTGAACATGATCGTGAGCGGCGAGCCGGTGAAGAGCGAGTTGCTCGCCGCCGCGCCTGGCCAGAAGTTGTTCGACAAGCTCGTCGACGGGGATCTCATGGCCGCGGCGGTTGCCTTTGCCGCAGAAGTGGCCGACCGCTGTGCAAAAGGCGGCCCTCTGCCCCTGGTGCGCAACCTCAAGGCCCAGCACGCCAACCCAGACGCCTTCTTCCAGTTCGCACGCAACACCGTGGGCGCCATGTCGCGCAACTACCCGGCGCCGCTGCAATGCGTGGAAGCGGTGGCCAATTCGGTCTACAAGAAATTCGACGAAGGCATGCGCCTCGAGCTCGCCGCCTTCCAGTCGCTGATGTTCACGCCGGAGAGCCGTGCCCTGCGCCATGTGTTCATGGCGGAACGCGCCACCACCAAGATCCCCGACGTACCGGCCGACACGCCGGTGCGCGACATCAAAAAATTGGCCGTCATCGGCGCCGGCACCATGGGCGGCGGCATCGCGATGAACTTCCTCAACGCTGGCATTCCGGTGGTCATGCTGGAGATGAAGCAAGAGGCGCTCGACAAGGGCGTGGGCGTCATCCGCAAGAACTACGAAGCCCAGGTCAAGAAGGGCAAGCTCAAACAAGACAAGCTCGATCAGCGCATGGCCTTGCTCACGACCACGCTGAACTACGGTGACCTGAAAGACGCCGACATGGTGATCGAAGCCGTGTTCGAGGAGCTGGGTGTCAAAGAGAAGGTGTTCAAGGCGCTGGACGAGGTGATGAAGCCCGGCGCCATTCTCGCGAGCAACACCTCGACGCTCGACGTCAACAAGATTGCCGCCTTCACCAAACGCCCGCAAGACGTGATCGGCATGCACTTCTTCAGCCCGGCCAACGTGATGCGCCTGCTGGAAGTGATCCGCGGCGAGAAGACCGCGAAAGACGTGCTGGCCACCGTGATGCAACTCGGCAAGAAGATCAAGAAGACCTGTGTGGTCTCGGGCGTGTGTGACGGCTTCATCGGCAACCGCATGATCGAGCAGTACTCACGCCAGGCCGGCTTCCTGCTGGAAGAGGGCGCCACACCCGAGCAGGTCGACAAGGCCATCGAGAAGATGGGCTTTGCGATGGGGCCGTTCCGCATGGGGGACCTGGCTGGCAACGATGTGGGCTGGTACATCCGCAAGCGTCGCGCCGTCGAGCAGCCCGACCTGATCTACAGCAAGACGGCTGATCTCTTGTGCGAGATGGGCCGCTTCGGTCAAAAGACCAATGCCGGCTGGTACGACTACGTGCCGGGCAAGCGCGACGCCATTGCATCGAAGGCCGTGGTCGAGATGATCGAGGGTGAGCGTGCACGCAGAGGCATCACGCCGCGCAAGATCGGCGATGAAGAAATCGTGCAGCGCCTGATCTACGCGCTGGTGAACGAAGGCGCCAAGATTGTCGAAGAAGGCATTGCACTGCGTGCCTCCGACATCGACATGGTCTACCTCACCGGCTACGGCTTCCCGGCCTACCGCGGCGGCCCCATGTGCTACGCCGACACACAAGGCCTCTTCAACGTGGTCGCCAGCATGAAGCGCTTTGCGCAGAACCCGTTGGATGACGCCACGTTCTGGCAACCCGCACCTTTGCTGGCCAAACTGGCTGCTGAGGGCAAGACCTTCAGCTGACCCTTCACCTCATCCAACACCAGGAGACGAGCATGGAACGCGCCACCTTCACCCGCATGGAAGAAAGCACCGCACAAGACTGGCAAGTCATCGCCAGTGAATCCAAGGAGTTCGCGCGCGGTTTGCCCGACCGGTTGATGGCCCACCTGAAGCTGCTCGAAGGTGATTACGGCGGCTTCCCGGTCGACCGCTACACCCACTCGCTGCAAACCGCCACGCGCGCCTTGAAGGCGGGTTGCGATGAAGAGTACGTGGTGTGCGCGCTGTTCCATGATGTGGGCGACACACTCGGTTCGGCCAATCACTTCGACGTGGCCGCAGCGATTCTGAAACCCTTCGTCAGCGAAGCTAACCACTGGATGGTGCAGCATCACGGCATTTTCCAGGGCTATTACTTCTTTCACCACCTGGGCCTCAACCGCAACCTGCGCGACCAGTTCGCCGGCCAGCCGCACTACGCGCGCACCGAAGAGTTCTGCGCGCTGTACGACAACCCGGCCTTCGACCCCAAGGGCGAGACCTTGCCAATGAGCGAATTCGAGCCCATGGTTCGCCGCGTTTTTGCCAAGCCCAAGAACAGCATCTACATGCCGACCCTGGCGACAGCGGCCTGATTCAATTTCCGGAGCACACACCATGACCTCAGCCGTGATCGTTTCCACCGCACGCACGCCACTCGCCAAGAGCTGGAAGGGCGCTTTTAACATGACCCACGGAGCCACGCTGGGCGGCCTGGCCGTCAAGGCGGCGGTCGAGCGCGCCGGCATCGAGGGTGCTGAAGTTGACGACGTGATCATGGGTTGTGCTACCCCCGAAGGCGCGACCGGCAGCAACATCGCACGCCAGATCGCGCTGCGCGCCGGTTTGCCCGTCACGGCCAGTGGCATGACCATCAACCGCTTCTGCTCCAGCGGCCTGCAAACCATCGCCACCGCCGCACAACGCATCATTGCCGGCGAAGGCGATGTGTACGTGGCGGGCGGCGTGGAGAGCATCTCCTGCGTGCAAAACGAAGCCAACACGCACATGATCGTCGACAGCTGGCTGCGTGAGCACAAGCCCGAGATCTACTGGAACATGCTGCAGACCGCCGAGAACGTGGCCAAGCGCTACAAGATTGGCCGCGACCGCATGGACGTTTACGGTGCACAGAGCCAGCAGCGCGCCTGCGCCGCGCAAGAAGCCGGCAAGTTCAACGACGAGATGATTTCGGTGACCACCATCGCCGGTGTGGCCGACGCGGTGCTGGGCTTGCGCACCAAAGAAGTCACCATCACGGCCGACGAAGGCCTGCGCGCCGGCACCACCGCCGAAGGCATTGCCGGCATCAAGCCGGCCATGCCGGGGGGTGTGATTTCGGCCGGCAATGCCAGCCAGTTCAGCGACGGCGCGGGTGCCTGCGTGCTGATGAGCGAGAAGCTCGCCGAGCAGCGTGGCTACAAGCCGCTGGGCCGCTTTCTGGGCTTTGCCGTGGCCGGGTGTGAGCCAGATGAAATGGGCATCGGCCCGGTGTTCGCCGTGCCCAAGGTGCTGAAGAAGCTGGGCCTGAAGGTCAGCGACATCGACCTGTGGGAACTCAACGAAGCTTTCGCCGTGCAGGTGCTGTACTGCGCCGACACGCTGGGCATCCCGATGGATCGCCTCAACGTCAATGGCGGCGCCATTGCGGTGGGCCACCCCTACGGCGTGAGCGGTCAGCGCCTGACGGGCCACGCACTGATCGAAGGCAAGCGCCGTGGTGCGAAGCGTGTGGTAGTGACCATGTGCATCGGCGGCGGCATGGGTGCCGCTGGCGTGTTCGAGGTGCTCTGAAGAGACTGCCGTTCGGGCTGAGCCTGTCGAAGCGACCTTGCTCCGGCGGAAATCAAAAAACTCTCAGCCTCACGGCGAACGGAAAATTTTTCAACCATGACCTACCGCGCCACGCTCGACTTTCTTCTGTATGACTGGCTGGGCGTGGAAGGCCTGAGCCAGCGCACGCGCTTCGCCGACCACTCACGCGAAACCTTCGCCTCGGTGCTCGACACCTGCGAACGCATCGCGCGTGAGAAGTTCTTGCCCTTTAACCGTCTGTCTGACACGCAGGAGCCGCATTTCGACGGCGAGAAGGTGATCCTGCCGCAGGCCTCGTACGACGCGGCCAAGGCCTATGTCGAGTCGGGCATGCTGGCTGCGGCGCAAGACTACGAGATCGGCGGCATGCAGCTGCCCTGCGTGGTGGAGATGGCGGCCAACACGTTTTTCTCCAAGGCGAGCATCGGCCTCGGGGGTGGCGGCATGCTCACCAGCGGCAACGCCAACCTGTTGATGGCGCACGGCACGGCGCTGCAGAAAGAAGTGTTCGCGAAGAACGAGTTCTCGGGCCGCTTCTTCGGCACCATGTGTTTGTCGGAGCCGCAGGCCGGCTCCAGCCTGTCCGACATCGTGACCCGGGCCACCCCCGATGGGGATGACTTCGAGAGCGACGCACTCGGCGCACGCTACCGCCTGCGCGGCAACAAGATGTGGATCAGCAACGGCGAGCATGAGCTTTCCGAAAACATCGTGCACCTGGTGTTGGCCAAGATTCCGGGGCCCGATGGCGCGCCGATACCGGGCACCAAGGGCATCTCGCTCTTCATCGTGCCGAAGAAGCTGGTGGGCACGGATGGCGCACTCACGGGTGAGCGCAACGACGTGGCGCTGGCCGGCTTGAACCACAAGCTCGGCTACCGCGGCATCCCGAACACGCTGCTGAACTTCGGCGAGGGCAAGTTCCCGGTGCGCGGCAAGGCAGGGGCCGTGGGCTACTTGGTCGGCAAGCCTGGCGAGGGCCTCAAATGCATGTTCCACATGATGAACGAGGCGCGCATTGGCGTGGGCCTGGGTGCCGTCACGTTGGGCTATGCGGGCTACGAGGCCAGCCTTGAATACGCCCGTGGCCGCCCACAGGGCCGCCCGATCAACCCCGAAGGCAAAAACCCCAAGCAGCCGCAAGTGCCCATCATTCAGCACGCCGACGTGAAGCGCATGCTGTTGGCACAAAAGTCGTACTGCGAAGGTGCGCTCGCGCTGGAGTTGTATTGCGCCAAGCTGGTTGATGAGTTGCACACCGGCGAAGCCTCGGCCGAGGCCGGTTTGCTGTTGGAGATGCTCACGCCCATCGCCAAGAGCTGGCCCAGCGAGTGGTGCCTGGAAGCCAACAGCCTTGCCATCCAGATCCACGGCGGTTATGGCTACACGCGTGACTACCCCGTAGAGCAGTACTGGCGCGACAACCGCCTGAACATGATCCACGAAGGCACGCACGGCATTCAGGGCCTGGATCTGCTCGGTCGCAAGGTGGTGATGGACGGTGGCAAGGGCCTCGCACTGCTGGCGACCAAGATCAACGCCACCATCGAGCGAGCGCTGCAAGTCAAGGAATGGGCCGAGCCTGCCAACGCATTGGCTGGCGCACTCCAACGTTTGAGCACCACCACCCAGTCGGCCTGGGCTACGGGGGTGCCCGAAGAGGCGCTGGCCAATGCCACGCCCTACCTGCAAGGCTTCGGCCACACGGTGCTCGCCTGGGTCTGGCTTGACCTCGCGTTGTGTGTGCAGGCTTCATCGGCCCCCGACGAGTTGCGCCAGGGCAAGCTGGCCGCTGCGCGCTACTTTTTCAACTACGAGCTGCCGCGTGTTCCGGCGTGGCTCAAGGTGGTCGAGACGCGTGACGACACCTGCCGCAGCATGAACGAAGCCTGGTTCTGACATGAAGGTCGACACCGTCGACACGCTGATCTGGGTGCTGGTCTACGGCGGCCTGATCCTGGTGGGCCTGGGGCTCTCGGTTCAACGCACAGACCAGGGCCTGGGCTATGGCGTGATGGCCGTCGGTGGCTTTGCAGCCGTCGCCGGCTTTGCGCTCATCTACGTGCGCTCGCGCATGAAAGAACTCCCTCCAACCAAAGACACCACATCATGAGCACAACCATCCAAAAACTGTTTGACCTCAGCGGCAAAACAGCCCTTATCACCGGCGGCTCGCGTGGCCTGGGTTTGCAAATTGCCGAGTCGCTTGGCGAAGCCGGTGCCAAGGTGTTTCTCACCTCACGCAAAGCGGCTGACCTGGAAGAAGCCGCAGCCCATCTGAAAGCACGTGGCATCGAAGCCCTGTGGCTCGCCGCCGATGCCAGCCAGCCCGCCGAGATCGAGCGTGTGGTGGCCGACGCGATGAAGCGCCTGGGCCACATCGACATTCTGGTCAACAACGCTGGTGCCACCTGGGGCGCAGCGGCCGAAGACTACCCGCTCGAAGCCTGGGACAAGGTGATGAACCTCAACATCCGCAGCATCTTCCTGATGAGCCAGGCGGTGGGCAAGGCGAGCATGATTCCGCGCAAGCAGGGCCGCATCATCAACGTGGCATCCATCGCAGGTTTGTCGGGCGCGGGCCCCGAGATCAAGTACATCGCTTACGGCACCAGCAAGGGCGCAGTGGTCAACTTCACGCGCACGCTGGCGGGCGAGTGGGGCCAACACGGCATCAACGTCAATGCACTTGCGCCGGGCATGTTCCCGAGCAAGATGACCAAGGGAACCATTGACCGTGTGGGTGCTGACAAGTTGGCGAGCAACGCGCCGCTTGGCCGCATTGGTGACGACGACGATCTGAAAGGCGCGGCGCTGTTGTTCGCGTCGGCTGCCGGCAAGCACATCACCGGCCAGATCTTGGCGGTGGACGGTGGGGTCTCGGCGATTCACGGCGCCTGAAGCCGGGCCATGAAGTTCCACACCTTCATCCCGTTTGTCGAGCACCTCGGTTTTGAGTTGCTGAAGTTCGAAGACGGCGTCGCCGAGATCGCAGTCGACCTGCGTGAAGAGCTGTGCAACAGCTGGAGCGTGGCTCACGGAGGCGTGACCATGACTCTGCTCGACGTGGCCATGGCCCATGCCGCGCGCAGCTCCGGGCGCAGCGGTGAAGGGCAGAGCAACGGCATTGGCGTGGTCACCATCGAGATGAAAACCAGCTTCATGCGCCCGGGCCTCGGCCGCTTGCTGGCCACGGGCCGGCGCATCCATGCCACGGCCTCGCTGGCCTTCTGCGAAGCCAGCATCGTGGACGAGCAGGGCGCGCTGGTGGCGCAGGCCAGCGGCACCTTCAAGTACCTCAAAGGCCTGCCAGCCGGTGGGCGCAAGATTCACCGCGATAACGCGTCTGACTGAAAGTGCACCCGACCATGAGCACCCTGAACAAACAGATCTTGCTGGTGTCTCGCCCCAGCGGCGACGCGGTGGCCGCCAACTTCAAGCTGGTCGAGACGCCGCTGCCTGAGCTCAATGATGGCCAGGTGCTGGTGCGCCACCACTACCTCTCGCTGGACCCCTACATGCGCTGGCGCATGAACGACGCGAAGAGCTATGCGCCGCCGCAGCCGCTGAATGAAGTGATGATCGGTGGCACGGTGGGCGAGGTGATCGAGTCGCGCCACGCCAAGTTCAAGGCCGGTGACACGGTTGCGGGCATGGGCGGCTGGCAGCAGTACGCAAGGGTTGATGCGCAGGCGCCGGGCGCGTTGCGCAAGGTCGATGCGAGCCGGGTGCCTTTGACGGCCTACTTGGGCTCACTCGGCATGCCTGGGGTGACGGCCTGGTACGGGCTGATGAAGATTTGCGCGCCCAAGCCGGGCGATACGGTGGTGGTGAGTGCCGCCAGCGGCGCGGTGGGCGGCGTGGTCGGCCAGTTGGCCCGCGCCCACGGTTGCCGAGTGGTTGGCTTTGCCGGCGGCGCCGACAAGTGCGCCTATGTGGTGAACGAGCTCGGCTTTGATGCCTGCATCGACTACAAGGCGCACGCCACGCCAGCGTCGCTTCTTGCCGCGCTCGAAGCGCAAACGCCCAAGGGTGTGGACGCTTGTTTCGAAAACGTCGGCGGTGCCGTGTTTGACGCCACGCTGCTGCGCATGAACGACTTCGGCCGCATCGCCGTGTGCGGAATGATCGCCGGCTACGACGGTGTGCCCACGCCGATGGCTCGGCCCGATTTGATCCTGCAGTCGCGCTTGAAGCTTGAAGGGTTCATCGTCAGCGAGCACCTGCAGTTCTGGCCCGAAGCGCTGGCCGAACTCGGCAGTTTGATGGCCGCCGGCCGGCTCAAGTTTCGCGAGTCGATCGCGCCGCGCATTGAAGACGCACCCGATGCCTTTCTGGGGTTGCTGAAGGGGCGAAATTTCGGCAAGCAACTGGTGAAGTTGATCTAGGGCAGCTGGCCATGAGCCCAACCCACGAGGTGCTCGACACCTTCTGCCGCGCCTTCCTGGGTGGCGACTGGGGCCGCGCCTTCGGCACCTTGAGTGCCCACACCAATTTTGATTCGATCATCGCGCGAGCGATGCCTCCGTAACCCACAAAGGCTCCCCATGAGCGATCTCATTCTTCACCACTACGACGGCTCTCCCTTCTCTGAAAAAGTGCGTTTGATCCTGGGCTACAAAAGCCTGGCGTGGAAGTCGGTCAAGGTGCCGGTGATGCTGCCCAAGCCCGACGTGGTGGCGCTGACCGGTGGCTACCGCCGCACGCCGTTCTTGCAGGTCGGCGCCGACATTTACTGCGACACCGCGCTGATGTGCCGCGTGATCGACGCGATGGCGCCGCAGCCGCCGCTCTACCCAGTGGCTGCCACCGGCATGCAGCATGTGCTCGCCCAATGGGCCGACTCCACACTCTTCTGGACGGCCATTCCCTACACCATGCAGCCGGTGGGCGCGGCGCACCTGTTCGCAGGCGCGCCGCCCGAGTTCCTGAAAGCCTTTGGCACCGACCGTGCCGCCATGACACCCGGCTTGCGCCGCGCCACGGTGCCTGACGCCACGGCGCAGCTCGCGAGTTACTTCGCCTGGCTCGAATCAGAGTTCATCGACCACCGACCCTTCTTGCTGGGCGCGCACCCGTGCATTGCTGACTTCTCGGTAGCGCAGTCGCTGTGGTACATCCGCCGCGCGCCGCCGCTGGCGACGGTGCTCACGCCGTTTCCCAAGCTGCTTGCCTGGTACGAGCGCATGGCCGCGTTCGGCCACGGCTCGCCCGAGAAAATGATGAGCGGCGCGGCGCTCGACCTGGCTGCACAAACGGACAAACACGCCGAATGCCATGTTGAACCCGGCGCGGGTTTCGAGGCTGGCGACGCGGTGACCGTCTCGCCCACCGACTACGCCACCGACCTGGTGTCGGGCACGCTGGTGGGCCTGACGCAGCATGAAGTGGTGATAGCGCGAAGCGACCAACGTGCCGGCCAGTTGCATGTTCACTTCCCACGCATCGGCTACCAGATCAAAAAACCGAAACTCGAAACCGGAGAAACCAAGTGAAGAACTTCAAAGGCGGCACCGCCGTCATCACCGGCGCAGGCTCGGGCTTCGGCCTGGAGGCCTCGCGCATCGCCGCCCGCCTGGGCATGAACGTGGTGATGGCCGATGTGCAGCAAGACGCACTCGACCTCGCCGCAGCCGAGATCAAGGGCCTGGGCGCCCAGGTGCTGCCCTTCAAGCTTGACGTGGCCAAGGCCGACCAGGTTGAAGCCATGGGTGCGGCCACCTTCGAGCGCTTTGGTGCGCCCAACTTTGTGTTCAACAACGCGGGTGTGGGCGGCGGTGGCCTGATCTGGGAGCAGTCGCTCAAAGACTGGGAGTGGATCGTCGGCGTCAACCTGATGGGCGTGGCCCACGGTGTGCGTGTCTTCACGCCGATGATGTTGGACGCGGCCAAGAAGAACCCGGCCTACGAAGGCCACATCGTCAACACCGCCTCGATGGCCGGCATGTTGAATGCGCCCAACATGGGCATCTACAACGTGACCAAACACGCCGTGGTGGCAATGAGCGAAACGCTGTACCAAGACCTGCGCCTGGTCACCGACCAGATCCACGCCTCGGTGTTGTGCCCGTATTTCGTTCCGACGGGCATTCACAACAGCCAGCGCAACCGCCCGGCCGACATGCAGGCCGACACACAGCGCACCAAGAGCCAGCTGATTGCGCAGGCGATGAGCACCAAGGCGGTGTCCAGCGGCAAGGTGACGGCGGCGATGATGGCGCAGAAAGTGTTTGACGCCATGGCCGAAAACCAGTTCTACGTCTTCAGCCACCCGCATGCGCTGGCCGGTGTGCAAACACGCCTGGAAGACGTGATGAACGTGCGCAACCCGAGCGACCCGTTTGCCGCGCGGCCCGAGCTGGGTGATCAACTGCGCGCTGCCTTGCGCGCCACCGACTGATCAACCCGCATATCGAGGGGTCGCTGCCGGCGCCTTGGGGACTTTTGTCACTTTGAAGAGGCCCCATGAGGCGGCTACGCTGCGCCGCATCCAGTCACGATGTTGAGCCAGGAGCCGAGTCATGGGAACGAAGAAGTGGAACGCGGTGGAGTACGACGCCGTCAAGTACCTCAAGGCCTCGCTGAGCGGCAAGCTCAAGCGCATCGAGCTGCCCAAGACCATGCGGCTCGAAGTGCTGATCGAACTCGACGACGAGCTCTATGCAGCCCTCGCCAAGAACCCCAGCTGGCTGCAGAAGATGCAGTCTGCCGCCGCCGCGAAGGCGCGCTCGGCGATGGACGACGTGGAACGGCAGATCCTCGCGGCCGAAACCAAGGCGCAGAAGTTCGACCCCAAGACGGCCGCTGCCTTCACCCGCGACGTGCAGGCTTTGCTGGAGAAGGGCACACAGGCCGCCAGCGACGAGATGGCTGACCTGTGCGAGAAGCTGATCACCGACTACAAGAAGGGCCAGAAGGAGCTGCTCAAGTTTCGCGTCAAGTGCGGCGGCAAGATCGCACTCACGGCGGTGCTGGTCACGGGTGGTGCGGTGCTGTCGGTGGTGACGGCGGGCGCGTTGTCGCCGCTGGGCATTGTGGGCATCGTCAAGGGCGGCCTGGCCATCGGGCAAGAGATCGTGAAGCTCGCGCTCGACGCCGACAAGGCGGGCAAGCTGATCCAGGCCGAGCTCACGGCGCTCAAGAAGCTGATGAACGAAGAAAACGCCAAGGCCAAGACCAGCGGCAAGGTGGCGCAGGGCGCGAAAGAGATCGGCCTCAATGTGTTCAGCAAAGTGCTGGGGGTCGAGACGCCCAGCCTGAAGAACTGCCAGTCGCACATCGAGATCCACCAGATCGACATCGCCAAGATCGAGAAGAAGTCGAAGGCCTTGTCTGAAACCATCTACGAGGCGATGGACGAGCAGGCCCAGCAAAACAAGGCGCTTGCAGTGGCCAAGAAGACACTGCCCGCCAGCAAGGTGGGCAAGATCGCGATGCACGTCGAGAAGATCGAGAAGGCATTGGACGAGCTGCTCAAGTCCACCATCAAGGTCAACGAATCGATCGAGCGTGCCGAGAAGCGCCAGGCGCATTTTGAGAAGGCGCTCGACGCCATGAAAGACGGCATCCCCGGCTGGGTGAAATGGGTCGACGTGGCGGTGAGCCTGACGCTCGACCTGGCCACCGGCATGGCCGACGCGTCCTCGGCCATGGAGCGCACGGCGGCGGGCCTCGGGGCGGCGGCCCAGGCACTTGGCAACGAAGCGATCGACGTGACCTGAATTGGCGCGGCTGAATTGGCGCGGCTGAATTGCCGCGGCGCCCGCTCGCAGACAATGCGAGCCCGCCGCCTGCCGATTTGCCATGACTTCACTCACCTCTTCGCCCCGCGTTGCCATCGTCGGTGGTGGCCCTGCGGGCTTGATGGCCGCCGAGGTGCTGGCCGCCGGCGGTCTGCAAGTCGACCTGTACGACGGCATGCCTTCGGTGGGCCGCAAGTTCCTGCTGGCCGGCAAGGGCGGCCTGAACCTCACCCACAGCGAGGCGCTGGAACCGTTTTTGTCGCGCTACGGCCAACGCCGTGCGCAGCTGGAGCCATGGCTGGGCGAGTTCAGCCCGCAGCAGCTGCGCGAGTGGACGCAGGGCCTGGGGGTGAGCACCTTTGTCGGCTCGTCGGGGCGTGTGTTCCCGACCGACATGAAAGCCGCACCACTGCTGCGCGCCTGGTTGGCGCGTTTGCGTGCGAGTGGGGTGCACTTTCACATGCGGCACCGATGCCTGGGTTTTGCCGAAGGGTCGACAACGGCCTTGCGTTTTGCGTCGCCACAAGGTGAGCAACGGGTCGAGGCCGATGCGGTCTTGCTGGCGCTGGGCGGCGGCAGCTGGTCACGCCTCGGCTCCGACGGCGCCTGGGCCCCCTGGCTCGCGCAGCACGGTGCTGACGTGGCGCCGCTGCGGCCGGCGAACTGCGGCTTCGACATCGGCTGGACAGAGCACTTTCGCAGCCGTTACGCCGGCGAGCCGCTGAAATCGGTGGCGCTGAGTTTTGCCAGCGATGCAGGCGTGCGCTTCGAGCAGACGGGCGAATTCATCGCGACTGAAACCGGCGTTGAAGGCAGCCTGGTCTACGCCGCTTCGAGCCACCTGCGCGACGCGATCGAGGTGCACGGCAGCGCCACGGTGCACATCGATCTGCTGCCCGCTCGCAGCCTGGAATGGGTTCGCGATGAACTCGCTCACCCGCGTGGCCCACGTTCCTTGTCGACCCACCTGAAAACCCGGCTGGGGGTGCACGGCGTGAAAGCCGGCCTCTTGTACGAAGTGGTGCCACGCGCTGACATGGCCGACCCGGCCCGTTTGGCGGCCTTCATCAAGGCGTTGCCTTTGCGGTTGGTCGCGGCACGGCCGATCGACGAGGCCATCAGCAGTGCGGGTGGCGTGCGTCTGGAGTCGCTCGACGATGGGCTGATGCTGCGAGCGCAGCCCGGTGTGTTTTGTGCGGGTGAGATGCTGGACTGGGAAGCCCCCACCGGGGGCTACCTCTTGACCGCCTGCCTGGCCAGCGCACGTGTGGCTGGCGCAGGCGTGCTGCGTTGGCTTGCGGTGCGTGAGGCATCTCCCGACGTCTCACGCACCAGCCCGTGAATCAATACGGGCAGTTTTCTCGGTAGTCGGAGAAGGGGCCGCGGGCGCCCAGATCGGCTTGGTGCTCAGCACCGCACAGGTAGCTGGTGTAGCGGTTGTCGCCGTCCACGAAGCGCTTGAACCACGAGATCATGTAGCGGCCCACGATCGGGTAGTTGGATGAGGACTGGGGGAAGAAGTGGCCTTCGCCGTTCAACTCCATGTAGGCCTTGTGAGTGGTATTGGGAATGCTCGTGTAGAACGGAATCGAGTGGCTGCCCACGGCCGCGATGCCGTCGCTCTCGCCGCCGATGATCAAGGTGGGCACCGTGACGCGCGACCAATTCTTGGTGCCGTGCCACGGAGCGATCGGCACGGCGGCCTTGTACGACGGGTTGTCGCGTGCGGCCGACAGCGTGCCGCCGCCGCCCATGGAATGGCCGGCCACGGCCAGGCGTGTCGAGTCCACCTTGTTGTACAGCGGGCTGCTGCTGCTGCGGCTCAGGCTGACCACGCGGTCAAGTGCGGCCTTGAGCTGGCGGCCACGGCTGTCAGGCTGGTCAGAGGTGGTGTTGGTGTCGATGGTGATCACCACAAAACCGTGCGACGCCAGGCGGGTGCCCATCCAGCTGATCGACGACTGGTAAGCGGTGAAGCCCGGCGAGATGGCGATGGCGCCATAGCTGCCCGAGGTGGTCGGGTAGTAGACCGTGCCGCCGCCGAAGCCACTGGCGCTGCTGCGCGAGATGGTGACGGTGCGGGTGGCAAACGAGCCGGTGCGCTCCAGGGCTGACACGGTGGGGTCCGGGCCTTTCTGGTATTGGGCGCTGGCCAGGGTGGATACCGCGAGTGCTGCGACGAAGAGGGATGCCTTGGCAAAGCTCGCGACGCCTCGCGCAGTGTTTTGCGCTGTGATTTTCATGT
>JBKJJF010000212.1:0-4876 GCA_046598195.1 Rhizobacter sp.
CCTCCGCAGCGCAGGACGTCATTGAATTCGCCGTCCCGCGCACCTTGGCATTCACGTTTTTTCCGGCCTGGGTATCCGGCCTGCGAGAAGCGTTCGGCCCGATCAAGAGCCGCTTGATCGCACTCAACGTCCACGACGCCGTCCTGCGTCTGGTCGAAGGCAGCTGCGACCTGCTGATCGCCTACCACCACCCCTCGCAGCCCCTGCAGTTGAACCCCGACCGCTACGAGATGCTCAGCGTGGGCCAGGAAACGCTGGCCCCTTATGCCAAGGCCGACGTCAACGGCCAGCCGCTGTTTCGCCTGCCGGCCAAACCGGGCGAAAAAGTGCCGTTTCTGAGCTACGCCTCGGGGGCCTACCTCGGTCGCCTGGTCGAGCAGATCATCAAGCTCTCACCCGAACCGCTCTTGCTAGACCCGCTCTATGAGACCGACATGGCCGAAGGCCTGAAGGCCATGGCACTCGAAGGCCACGGCCTGGCCTTTTTGCCCAACAGCTCGGTCGAGAAGGAGATGCGCAGCAGCCGCTTGGTGCGCGCCTCGGCCCCGGGCAGCTGCGAGCTGTCAATGGAGGTGCGCATCTACCGCGAGCGGCCCGAGATGGCACGCCACACCAAACCGGGCGCACAAGCGCTGTGGGACTTCTTGCGTGCAGGCGCCCCCGCCTGAGGAACACATCTTGCACGGTGTTCCTACCCGTGGCGGCTGGCGCGCCGTGGCCCTACATTGCGGCTTTCTACGGGGTTCCGCGTAGGCTGCCCCTCCCTAGAATCACGTTCTTGGCTGACCGGCCCTGATTGCCGTTTGTTGATTCCTAACCCGAAGGAGTTCGTATGAAGAAGTCACTGTTTGCTCTGGCCGCCGTGCTGGCCGCCACTGGCGCGGTTCACGCGCAGGCCACCGACACGCTGAAGAAGATCAAAGACAGCGGCGTGGTGACCATGGGCGTGCGCGAGTCCTCCGGTTTGTCTTACACCCTGGGTGACGGCAAGTACGTCGGCTTCCACATCGACGTGTGCACCAAGGTCATCGCCGACGTCGAGAAGCAGCTCGGCCGCAAGGTCGAAACCAAGTACCAACCGGTGACCTCGCAGAACCGCATTCCGCTGGTGCAAAACGGCACGGTCGACATCGAGTGCGGTTCCACCACCAACAACGCCACCCGCCAGAAAGACGTGTCTTTCGCGGTCACCACCTTTGTTGAAGAAGTGCGCATCGCCGTCAAGGCCAACTCGGGCATCACCAACATTGGCCAGCTCACCGGCAAGACGGTCGCCACCACCACCGGCACCACCTCCGTGCAGACGCTGCGCAAACACGAGCGCGCCAACGGCGTCGATTTCAAAGAGCTCTTTGGCAAGGACCACGCCGACAGTTTCTTGCTGCTCGAATCGGGCCGCGCCGATGCGTTCGTGATGGACGGCTCCATCCTGGCCTCGAACATCGCCAAGTCCAAGGCCCCGGCCGACTTCAAGGTCGTGGGTGAAGTGCTGAGCGTGGAACCCATCGCCATCATGCTGCGCCGCGACGACCCTGCGTTCAAGAAGGCCGTCGACGACAGCATCAAGGCGCAGATCAAGTCGGGCGACATGGCCAAGACCTACGACAAGTGGTTCCTGCAACCTATTCCGCCCGCCGGCGCCAAGGTCGGCCTCCCGGCGAGCGACGCCACCAAGGCCGCCTGGGCCAACCCCAACGACAAGCCGATGGAAGACTACGCGGCCAAGAAGTAAGCGGCGGGTCTTGAGGTAAGCCCTAGCGCCGCGTGGCGCAGGGCTTGCTTACATTGCTTGAGCGCGGCGTCGGGTCATCCGCGCCGCGTTTTTGCTTGGGGCGCGGCAGCCCTGACACCACCTCATCAGGAGCGAGCTGTGGGGCAAACATGGGACTGGCAGGTTTTCCTGCGTGACGATGGAGGCGGGCGCACTTACCTGGAATGGCTGCTGTCGGCCTGGGGCTGGACGCTGTCGGTGTCTGTGCTCGCGCTGGTGGTCGCCGTGCTCATCGGTTCGCTGATGGGCATTTTGCGCACCACGCCGAACAAGTGGCTGGTGTTCCTCGGCAACGCCTGGACAGAGCTGTTTCGCAACATTCCGTTGCTGGTGCAGGTGTTCCTCTGGTACCACGTGATCCCCTCGCTCTTCTTGAGCCTGCGTCAGGTGCCGAGCTTCGTGCTGGTGGTGTTTGCGCTCGGCTTCTTCACCTCGGCGCGCATCTCCGAGCAGGTCAAGGCCGGCATCGAGGCCTTGCCCAAGGGGCAGCGTTATGCGGGCCTCGCGATGGGGCTCACCTTGCCGCAGACCTACCGCTTCGTGCTGCTGCCGATGGCCTTTCGCATCATCATCCCGCCGCTCACCAGCGAGTCGATGAACATCATCAAAAACTCGTCGGTGGCCTTCGCGGTGAGTGTGGCCGAGCTGACGATGTTTGCGATGCAGGCGCAAGAAGAAACCTCGCGCGGCATTGAGGTGTACCTGGCGGTAACGGGCTTGTATTTCATCTCCGCATTTGCGATCAACCGCATTGCGCTGTTCATCGAAAACCGAGTTCAAGTGCCCGGCACCTTTGGGGGCAACAAATGAATCTGGACTTTGCCTTCCTCAACTGGGGCGTGGTTGGCAGCTTCATCGCCAAGGGATTTTTCTTCTCGATCCAGCTCACGCTGATTGCCATGATCGGTGGCATTGCGCTCGGCACCGTGCTCGCGCTCATGCGTCTGTCGGGCAAGAAGTGGCTGGTGATGCCGGCGGCGTTTTACGTCAACACGCTGCGCTCCATCCCGCTGGTGATGGTGATTCTGTGGTTCTTCCTGCTGATCCCGCTTTTGATCGGGCGGCCCATGGGCGCCGAGCTGTCGGCCATCATCACCTTCACCGTGTTCGAGGCGGCCTACTACTCTGAGATCATGCGTGCCGGAATCCAGTCGGTACCCAAGGGGCAGGTGTATGCGGGCTACGCGGTGGGCATGACTTACCCGCAGTGCATGCAGCTGGTGGTCTTGCCGCAGGCCTTCCGCAACATGCTGCCGGTGCTGCTGACGCAAACCATCATCCTGTTTCAAGACACCTCGCTCGTTTACGCCATTGGCGCCTACGACATGCTCAAGGGCTTTGAGGTGGCGGGCAAAAACTTCAACCGGCCGGTCGAGACCTACCTGGTCGCCGCGGTCGTCTACTTCGTCATCTGCTTCAGCCTGTCGATGTTCGTGCGCCGGCTGCAGAAGAAGATTCAAATCATCCGATAAGGTCCATCGCCATGATCGACATCAAAAACGTCTCCAAGTGGTACGGCAGCTTCCAGGTGCTGACCGACTGCACCACTTCCATCCAGAAGGGTGAGGTGGTGGTGGTGTGCGGGCCCTCGGGCTCGGGCAAGTCGACCCTCATCAAGACGGTCAACGCGCTGGAGCCGTTTCAAAAGGGCGACATCGTCGTCGACGGCATCAGCATCAGCGACCCCAAGACCCGGCTGCCCAAGCTGCGCAGCCGGGTGGGCATGGTGTTCCAGCATTTTGAGTTGTTCCCGCACCTGAGCGTGACCGAAAACCTCACGCTGGCGCAGATCAAGGTGCTGGGCCGCAATGCTGACGAGGCCATGACCCGCGGCTTGAAGATGCTCGACCGTGTGGGCCTGATGGCGCACAAAGACAAATTCCCCGGCCAGCTCTCGGGTGGCCAGCAACAGCGTGTGGCGATTGCGCGCGCGCTCAGCATGGACCCGATCGTGATGCTGTTCGACGAGCCCACCTCGGCGCTCGACCCCGAGATGGTCGGCGAGGTGCTCGACGTGATGGTCAAGCTCGCGCACGAAGGCATGACCATGATGGTGGTCACCCACGAGATGGGATTCGCCAAGAAAGTAGCCCACCGTGTGATCTTCATGGACGTGGGCAAGATCGTCGAAGACTGCACCTGCGACGAATTCTTCGGCCACCCCGACGCGCGCTCGCCGCGGGCGAAAGAGTTCTTGTCGAAGATCCTGGCTCATTGAGCGCAGCACGAGACGCAAAAAACGGCCCGATTGGGCCGTTTTCGCTTTTAACGCCAAGCCGCGAGGGCCTGGTAGGTCGGTTCAGATCACGAGCAACGAGCGACGCGGAAATCGCTGACGCGGGTGCTGTTGGGGTTGGCGCAGGCAAACGACGTGAAGCGGGTGTCGTTGTCCATGAAGCGCTTCATCCAGGCCACACCCTTCTTGCCGATCAGGGCTTGGTTGCTGTTGCCGCTGTTGGCGCAAGAGTGGCTGCCACCTTCGATCTCCAGGAACTGCTTCGGGTTGCGCGTCATGCTGTTGTACATCGGCGAGGCGTGTGAGTTCACTGCGGCGATCGAGTCGTTTTCGCAAGCGAAGATCAGCGTGGGCACGGTGACCGACGAGAAGTTGGTCGAGCTGTTCCACGGGGCTTGCGGTGCGGCGGCCTTGAGTGAGGGGCGGTTTTGTGCCGAGATCAGCGAACCGCCACCACCCATGGACCAACCCATCACGCCCATGCGCGTGGTGTCGACCTTGTTGTAGATCGGGCTGCTGCTGGTGCGGGCCAGCGTAGCCACCTGGTCGAGCGCGGCCAGCTGCTGGCGCGAACGGCTGGCAGGCTGGTCGCTCGTCGAATTGGTGTCGATGGTGATGACCACGAAGCCGTGCGAGGCCAGGCGCGGGCCCCACCAGTTGATGCTCGACTGGCGTGCGGTGTAACCCGGCACGATGGCGATGGCGCCGACGGTGCCGCCCGCGTTGGTGGGGTAGTACACGGTGCCGGCGCCATAGCCGCTCGGGCGGCTGACGGTGAAGGAGCTGGTCGAGAACGAGCCGCGGCTGGCTTCGAGCGAGGCGGTGGTCGGTGCCGGGCCACGCTCATAGGGGTTCTGGGCGGAAGCCGC
>JBKJJF010000221.1:0-10943 GCA_046598195.1 Rhizobacter sp.
AAACACCAGGTGGCTCATGGGGTGGGTGCTACTCACCTGGCGCGGTGGGCGCTTCTTGAGCTGCACGGTGAGCGTGCCCACCTTCACCGTGCGGCTCGGGCCATCGGTGTCGTACACCGCCTTGGCAGGCACCTGCTCCGACAGGCTCAAGAGGTTGGCCGCCATGGCCTGCGAGGGCTGCACGCTGGCACCGTCGCGACGCGCCAGGGCTTGGGCGATCTCATCGGCCGTGGGCTGCAGCTCGCCCAGCAGCGGGTGGCTGCGCGGCACGTCGTACAGCCCGCGGGCCAGGTGGCGCAGGTGGCCGGCGCGCACCAGACGCATCAGCACCATGCCCACGGCGTGGGGCGTGCCCAGGTCGAGAAAGTCAAACGGGGTGTAGACGCGGGCTGCCTGCTTGGTGCCGGCACGGGTGATGCGCTGGCTCACCTGCTGGGTGATGCTGTGAGCGATTGAGGCAGCAGGGCACGGCATGGGCGCAGTGTGCCGGGGAGGCGTTAAAAAAACAAGGTGACTTTTTTAACACGATGCGCCCGTAAACCAGAACAATGCACCTCAGGCAGCGACGACGGTGTACTCGTCAGATGTCATCGGTTCGAAGGTCGCAGGCACACCGCCTCGCAGCTCAACCAAGACACGCCGCGCGAAGGGCGCGCCCAGGCGATTGATCCGACGCACATGGGCGCTGATCGTCGAGTGCTCAAGCAACGCAGCCCGCAGGTCGTCCACCAAGTAGCGCGGCGCCCAACCAATCAGGTGGCAGTCCGTTGTCTGGAGTTGCACCGCACAGCCCGTGGCCGGGTTGTTCACCTCAATGGCAACCTGCAAAGTCTCGCCCTCCGCCAGCTGCTCTGCACGCTCGCGAGCTGCCGCAGACACATGCCGCAGCCCGTGCAGGAAAAAGCGGCAACTGATCGTCCCGTCGGCGAGCTTTTGAACCTTCGGAAAGACCTCCAGGCTATCGGTCTGCCGCTCCCCGCCTGTGAGGCCCAGAATTTCGATCGGGTCAGCATGTGCCGGATCCAGGTCAAGCCATTGCAAGTACTCGGCAAAGTCTTTGCGGTTGGGCTCAAGGATGCGGTTCTTGAACAGCGGGAACAACTCGCTTGATTCGTAGCGCCGGTCAAAAGAAGGGAACGACACCAGGGGCTCAAACCCGGCCCGTTTATGGGCGTGGAGTGCACCGTTGGTGTACCGAAAAACATAGTCCCGCCGGTCGGTCGACGCATCCAGGCGCCCAATCGGAAACCAGGCCCGCGTCGGGTCCGGTGCCTGCCATGCAACAAAAAGGGTGCTCATTTGAGAAGCTCAATCAAGGAAGTGCGGGCGCTCAAGATCATTGCCACGGCAAACTCCTTTGCAAGCGACGACGCCCGCTCTTGCGGAAGCGCCGACAGGATGGTTCTGATTCGTTCGGGGTTCAGCGCCGCCACTCGCTCCAGGGCGGGGCTGAAGTGAGAAGGATACGCCCGCGCAGCGACCTGAACCAACCGCAGGGGGTTCTCGCCATGCCGCTGATCGGGGTCTCGAAAGATCCCGCCTCGGCCCCTGCCCACATACCAGCCCACACGGTCGGCGGCCAGCAGTTCAGCCCGTCGCTCCTCAAGCAACTCTCGCCCCAGCGAAGAGGCGTGGTCAAAACTGGGCGCGGCCTCGAACCCGGGCGATTGCGGATCGGCGCGCAGCTTCAAGCCCCAGTTCTCGTGGTGTCGGTCCGTGTTGCCGATCAGCGCATCCAAAACGATGTAGCCAGCCAAAACCGTCAGGACTTTGTGCGCCTCTGCTTCGGGAAACAAGCCCCGCATGGCCCTTTGAATGTTCTCGATCGTGTGATCCGACTGCCGGAAGGTCTTGGCCTTGCCATAACCGGTGACCGTCCAGGCCAGGATTTCGTTGCCGTGGATCAGCGCTTCGCCAGCGGTCACGTCGATGAAGTTTTTAGAGATGCAACCACGGCGGCCCTGGTATTCGGCCAATTCCACCGTGGCCGCACTCAAGCCCATCTCTCGGGCAATCTCGGCCGCCGCCTTTTCCGCCCAGTCTTCGCCGGTGTTGGCACGCGCCTCTTTGAACAACCAGCGGCGCCCCTCCAACAGCACCCAGAACTTTGGCTTGCTTCCCAACTGCTCGGTGTCTTCGCGGGCGTCCAGCGGGATGGAGACGATGGGGAAGTCGTTCATGCCGTCCGAGTTATTTGTAGAGGTCAAAGTTCGCCGCGGAAGGCTCGGTGTTGGAGGGAGGCGAAGAGGTCATCCAACTTATCGATAGCCAGACGATGCTTGGATCGCAAGTCCTCAACCTTGTCTAAAACTTCGGCAATTCGCCTTTGTTCAGTCAGCGTCGGGACGGAGACCATCACCCCCTTAACCAAGTCAATATTCAAATTCTTGACTGTTGCTCCAGCGGCAAGTCTTGAAAACTCAGCGTAGATGGCTTCAGACCCCAACAGGTGGAAGAAGAAATCCTGGTCGATTTCTTCGCGCTTCTTTCTCAGCACAAGCCACCCGTCGTGAATACACCCGCTCGTGCGCATGATGTAAGGCCGACCAAAGCTCATAGAGTTGGTAAGCAAGAAATCGCCAGGGTTTACCGTTCTCGAGCGACTAACGCCTTCTGGTCGAATGCGTCGCTTCGTTCGCTCAATGTATTTCGAGCCTTCCGAAGCGTCGCTAATCATGATCCAGTTGACACCGTTCGGATCTTCCGTGATGTAGCTATCAATCGGACGCGGCGATCCACCACGAGCAATGTCAAATACCTCGCCAAGAGGTACAAGTGGCCAACCCTTCACTTCACCATCTCCGACAGCTCCCTCATTCCTCGAAGAATCTCCGCTTCCATCCGATCCAGTTCGATCAGGATGTCGCCGGGAAGTTGATGCTGTAGTGACCGGGTCACAACCTTCCCATAACGCTTGAGACTCAAGTCATAGCCGCTTGCTTCAATCTCCGCCCGCGGCACACAAAAGCTCTGCGCCGTGCGCGGCCGCTCGCGCTCGGTGCCATCGCGTTGCAGCCAGCGTGCCAGCACATCGGGCAGGTTGTTCTTCGCATGCTCGGCCACGCTCAAGGCCGATTCGGGCACCGGCCCGAGCTTGTCTTCGGCGAGCAGCGGCTGGCGCTTGTCGTCGAGACTCCAGCCGTCGGCTTGCAGGTCATAGAACCACACCTGATCGGTGCCGCCGCTGTTGGTCTTGGTGAACAGCAGGATGGCGGTGCTCACGCCGGCATAGGGTTTGAACACACCGCCCGGCAATGAAATCACGGCGTCGAGCTTGTGGCCGTCGACCAGCAATTTGCGCAACTCCTTGTGCGCCTTGCTACTGCCGAACAGCACCCCATCGGGCACCACCACCGCGGCGCGGCCACCGGGTTTGAGCAGGCGCAAGAAGAGCGCCATGAACAGCAGCTCGGTCTTCTTGGTCTTGACGATAGCCTGCAGATCTTTGGCGGTGGCTTCGTAGTCAAGGCTGCCAGCGAAGGGTGGGTTGGCGAGGATCAGCGTGTAAGCCTCGGCATCGTCGGCATGGTCTTGCGCCAGGCTGTCGCGGTAGCGCACGTCGGGGCCTTCCACACCGTGCAGCGCCATGTTCATGCTGCCGATGCGCAGCATGGTGTGGTCGAAGTCGTAGCCGTGGAACATGCCGTGGTGAAAGTGCTTGCGGCCTTTGGCGTCGCGCAAGATCTCGGGGTGGCGCTCGCGCAGGTATTCACCGGCGGCCACCAAGAAACCGCAGGTGCCCGCGGCCGGGTCGCAGATCACGTCTTTGGCGGTGGGTGCGGTCAACTCGACCATCAGGCGAATGATGTGGCGCGGCGTGCGGAACTGGCCGTTTTGCCCAGCGCTCGCGATCTTGCCGAGCATGTATTCGTAGAGGTCGCCCTTGGTGTCGCGGTCTTCCATCGGCACAGCCGCCAGCGAATCGACCACCTTGGTGAGCAAAGCGGGCGTGGGGATGGTGAAGCGCGCGTTTTGCATGTGGGCGCTGTAGCTGCTGCCGTCTTCGCCCAAGCCACGCAGAAACGGGAACACGTGGTCGGCGACCACGGCGTACATGTCGCGGGGCTCGAAGTCTTTGAACTTCGACCAGCGTAGGTCGGCATAAGCGCGGCCTTTGTCGTCTTTGCCGCGGGGGAACACGGCGTTCTCGATGGGTTTGCCCAGCCGGGCAGCCTTGTTTTCTTCGAGCGTGTGCAGCTCGTCGAGCCGGCGCATGAAGAGCAGGTAGGTGATCTGCTCCAGCACCTCCATGGGGTTGGAGATGCCACCCGACCAGAAAGAGTCCCAGATGCGGTCGATCTGGCTGCGAAGTTCACCGGTCACCATGGCAGGGTCAATGCAAAAAGACAGGGGTGGAATGTAGCGGGATCGCCGCCCGGCCCCGCAAGAGTCATCAGCCGGCGCGCCAATGCCCCGTGGCCTCGCTCACCACACCATCAACCTGCAACTTGTTCAAGTGCGCCAACAACGAGCGCACCGCCACCGGCAGCAGGCGCGCATCCACGTCGTCGTAGGCGAAGGGCAGCAGCTGCTCCAGCGTCGCCGGCCCGTGCGCGCGCACCACGCTCAGCACCTTCGCTTCGCGTTTCAGGCGGTGGTCGATCACCGCCTGAATGGCTTTGCGCGGCTGCGCCATCAGGAAGCCGTGGCCGGGGGCGAGCCAGTCGATGTCTTCGTGCAGCAGTGAGCGCAGTGAGTTGATGTAAGCCGCCATGTCGCCATCGGGTGGGTTGATCACCACGGTGGAGGCCTGCATCACGTGGTCGCCGGTGAAGAGGGTTTTTTCTTCTTCGAGCAGGTAGCACAGGTGGTTGGACGCATGGCCCGGTGTGTGCACCACACGCAGCGTGATGTTTGGGCCCAGCTCGATGCGCTCGCCGTCGCTCAGCACACGGTCGGGCACGAAGCTGCTGTCTTGTTTGTGCGGGTGGTCGGGCTGGAGGCCACCCACTTGCGCATGGGTGTGCTGCTTGAGTGACACCGAAGCGGGCGAGTGGTCCATGTGGGTGTGGGTCGCCAAAATCCAGCGCACCGGGCCGGGCGATGCGGCCAGGATGGCTTCCACGTGCTCGGGGAGCGCCGGGCCCGGGTCGATCACGGCCCACTCGTTGTTGGCGCCGCCGCCCACCAGGTAGGTGTTGGTGCCGGGGCCGGTCATCACGCTCGCGTTGGGCGCGGTGACGCGGATCACATGCGCCGAAAGTTTGACCGCGCGGCCGGGCACGATCTCATACGACGCGGTGCCGTGGCCCAGTGGGTCGATGCGGCCCATCTCGGCCCAGGCGTGTTCGGTGGGCAGCACCGGGCGCAAGCCCTGGTGGCCCATGCCGATGCGCGGGTTGATCAGGCTCACCTCACGCGGCTCGCGTGCCCAGACCATCAGCGCAGGCGCGCTGTCAAAGTGGGCGATGGCGCTCAGCGTGGCGCGGGTCGGCCCCATCAGCTTGAGCGAGTCGCTGCGGGCCAGCGCTTCGCTCGGGCGCAGCCACTGCATCGCCACCATCTCGCTGCCATCGTGTTCGGCGGTTTGTGCGGCGGGTGCGAGTGCCACGAAAAAGCGCGTGTCGAAGCGTTTGGCGCGGCCTTGGGGCGTGAGCCAGTGGCTGAAGTAGACAAGTTGATCCACATCGAGCTTCAGGCCTTCGGCCTCGCACAGCGCACCCAGCTTGCGCTCACCACGGTGCAAAGGGCCGCGCCATTCGCCCAGGCGCGTGGCGGCCTCACCTTGCAGCGCCACCGGCGCGCCGCTCGCATCGGCAGCAAACAGCAAACCGCATTCTTCAAAACACTCGCGAATGCCGGCGATGACGTAATCGAGCCCGCCTTCGGGCAGGCCCAGGCGGGCGCTCACGGTGGTGTCGTCGCTGCCGGCGCAGTGGGCGCGCCACTGCGCGTCGCTTTTGTCGATGGTGCCGCCGGGGAACACCCAGGCGCCGCTGTTGTGGTCGCCACGTTCTGCGCGGCACAACAGCAGCACCTGCATGCCGCCGGGGGCGTCGCGCACCACCACCAAGGTGGCGGCGGGGCGAGGGGGCCGCTCGGCGGCGGTAGGGTCGAGCGGCGCGGTGTCGGAGGCGTTCATGGCGAGCACTTTGACGAATCTGCAAGGGGCTGCAAGTCTGGCATTCCCGCGTCGCCAAGGTGGCTGCGGGGCTGCTCAGGGGTGACGACAATCGAAGCCCGCCTTGCCCCACGAAAGCGACCCAAGCGATGTCCATCATCCTCGTCCGCCACGGTGAAACGCCGCTCAATGTGACCCGCATGCTGCAGCCGGCCAACACACCGCTCAGCGCCAACGGGCTGGCCCAGGCACAACGGGTCGCCCAGCGCCTGGCGGGCATGCAACTCGTCGGCATCGTGAGCAGCGACTTGCCGCGTGCACTGAGCACGGCCGAGGCGATTGCAGCCGCGACGGGCCTGCCGATCAGCACCACCACGCTGCTGCACGAGCGCAACTTCGGCAACCTGCGCGGCCAGCCTTACGACACGTTGGGTTTCAACCCGCTGACGATGAACGAAGCACCGCCCGGCGGCGAATCGGTGGCAACGTTTCTAGCGCGCGTGGCGCAAGCCTTCGAGCACATGGTGGCGCTGCGCACCCAGCTCGGTGGCACTCTGGCGGTGGTGACCCACGGCCTGGTGATCCGGGCCTTGCTGGCGCAGCATGCGCAGCGGGCCGATGACAAGGAGCTGCCGCGCATCGGTAACACCTCGATCAGCGTGCTCGGCGCCAGCCCACCGCATGTGGTGGAGTTGCTTGACTGCAGCCGCCACCTCGACGGCGGCGCCCTGCAGCACAAAGCTGGCAGCCTTTCGGGCGGCTGAGCGTTAAAAAATCCCGCAGGTGCTGCGGGGTCGGCACCCAAAGCCACCATTTTGGGCGCCAAGGCTCAGGTTTTTCTCCGACCTGCCGAAACACGGGGCAACCCCGGCTCATCGGCCGGCCTCGACCCTCATCTATCGGAGTGCGCCCGTGAAGTACTACCCCCGTGCCTTGGCCACGTTGGCCTTTGTTGCTGTCTCGATGTCTGCCCACGCGGCCGACCCCAAGGCCACCATTGCCGACCTCGACGCGCGCCTCGCCAAGATCGGCGCGCCCAAGCTGGAAGGCACCGACGCCGTGGCCGGCAAGACCGTGCCCGCCCTCTATTTCGGTGACCGCAAGATCAACAACAACTACGACGTTGTTGACGCCGTGCGCAAGGCCCACAACGCCACCGCCACCGTGTTCGTGAAAGACGGCGACGAGTTCGTGCGCGTTAGCACCAACGTGCTCACCCCCGAAGGAAAACGCGGCGTGGGCACCCAGCTGGCGCGCAATGTCGCCTATGAAGCCGTGAGCAAGGGCGCCCAATACTGCGGCCCGATCGACGTGCTCGGCACGGCGTTCGACGCTTGCTACAACCCCATCAAGGATGCAGGCGGCAAGATCATCGGCGCGAGCTACATCGGCCACAAGAAATAAGCCTCTGCCACGCGGCCCTTTCAGCTACGGAATGCCAGACCATGAAACCCCTGACCCACGCAGCCCGACTGGCGAGCGCCTTCTCTCGCATGCGGGTTGCGCGGCAGTTGACCGTGGCCTTCACTTTCGCGCTGGCCATCACGGCCCTGCTTGGCGCCCTGGCCTTGATCTCACTGGCCAAGGTAGACACAAGCGCCCGTGAGCTGTCAGACAAATGGCTGGCCGGCGTGGGCCACCTGGCACAAGCGCGTGCCTCGGTGATCGAGTTGCGAGAACTCGAAATCAAGCACAGCCGCACCGAAGACCGCAGCTACCACACCGAGTACGAAGAGAAAATTGCCGACGCAGCCAAGACGGTGAGCACTGCGCTCTCGGTCTACCGCAAGATCGCAGTGAGCGAAGAAGACACCCAGCTGCTGGCCGCCGTGGACAAGGGCTGGGCCGGCTACCAGAAGTTCACGCAACGGGTGATCGCCCTCGGCCGCGAAAAGAAACAAGCCGACGCAGCCGATATCAGCGACGGCGCCGCCGCCATGGCGCTTGACGAAACCATCGGTGCCCTGGGCGCCCTTGCCAACTTCAACTTTGCCGGTGGGCGGCGCGCCGCCGAGCTGGCAAACGTCACTTACACACAAGCCAGAAGCGTCGTGATGGGCCTGCTCGCCGCAGCGCTGGTGCTGGTGACGCTGCTTGCCACCGTCATCACACGGGGCCTGCTCAGGCAGCTGGGCGGCGAGCCGAGCGAAGCCGTGCGTGTGGCGCGTGCCGTGGCGTCAGGTGACCTGAGCACGCCGGTGCCCGTGCGGCCCGGTGACAGCACCAGCCTCATGGCCAGCCTGCAAGCCATGCAGGGCGGCCTCGCCGACGCCGTGCGCCAAGTGCGCGAAGGCTCGGAAAGCGTGGCCACCGGCAGCACCCAGATTGCCCAGGGCAACCAGGACCTTTCCACCCGCACCGAGCAGCAAGCCGGCGCACTGCAACAGACGGCGTCCACCATGGACGAGCTCGGCACCACCGTGCGCAACAACGCCGACAACGCGCGCCAGGCCAACCAGCTGGCGCAGGGCGCCGCGCAAGTGGCGGCCAAAGGCGGCCAGGTGGTGCGCGAAGTGGTGAACACCATGAAGGGCATCACCGACAGCAGCCGAAAAATTGCCGAAATCATCTCGGTGATCGACGGCATCGCCTTCCAGACCAACATCCTCGCGTTGAACGCTGCGGTGGAGGCCGCACGCGCTGGCGAGCAGGGCCGAGGTTTCGCCGTGGTGGCCAGCGAAGTGCGCAGCCTGGCGCAGCGCAGCGCCGGAGCCGCCAAAGAAATCAAGCAGTTGATCGGCACCAGCGTCGAGCGTGTCGAACAAGGCACGGCACTGGTTGACCAAGCGGGCCGCACGATGGAAGAGATCGTCGCCGCCATCGGCCGAGTGAGCTCCATCGTGGGCGAGATCAGCTCGGCCAGCGTGGAACAGAGTTCGGGCGTGACCCAGGTGTGCAAAGCGGTGACGCAGATGGACCAGGCGACCCAACAAAACGCGGCGCTGGTGGAAGAGAGTGCCGCCGCCGCCGAAAGCCTCAAACAGCAGGCACAACGGCTGGTGCAGGCGGTTGCCATATTCCGCCTCACCTGAGAAGCTTTGGGCGCAGGGCCCCGTACCCACCGGGGCCACTGAAGATAATGGCCGCAGACCACACGCCACGCCCATGCACCCACTCTGCTGCCACACCTCCCTCGTTGTTCGTGCCTTGGCGCATTCCGTGTGAACATAGAGCGGCTCAAGCTCACCGAGGCCTGCTTCTGCGGGGGCCAGCAGATGCTGCTCAGCGGCCAGACCAGCGACCCCCGCAAGATGTTCCAGCGCACCGTGGAGATCAAGGCCACCCCCTACCGCGAGCACGCGCTGGCCGAGATGGAACTCAAGCGCGTGGCCACCAAACCATGACACGCCTCGTGGCCGGCCTGCTGCTCTTGCTCGCCGGGCCCACGCTCGCGGCCGAGCGGCTGCACAACATCATTGACGACAGCTGGGCCACCGCGCAGGGTTACCAGCTCAGCGGCCGGCTGGTCGAGGCGCGCTCCGCACCGGCGGCAGGCAGCGGCAAACGTGCCAGCCTCTACCGCAACACACGGCTGATCTTCACCGGCGGCGAAGAGGGGCGCGTGAGCGTCTCGGTGGGTGCCGCGCAGTGGCAGACCCGCGCCGGCGACCACGGCTACTGGCAGCTGCAAACCAACCAGGCGCTTGCTTCGCTGCCAGCCGGCTGGCACGACATCACCACCACGCCACCCGCCAGCGGCCCCGCCGGCCTGCTGGTGCACGATGCGCGCAACACGCTGGGGCTGATTTCCGACATCGACGACACCGTGCTGGTGAGCGAGGTCAACGACAAGAGCCGTTTGCTGCGCAACAGCCTCACCGTGTCGCCCGAGTCGCGCCAACCCGTGCCCGGCATGGCCTCGCTGTACCAGGCCTGGATGAAGAAGAACCCGCACCCCGCCGCCACCCCGGTGTTTTATGTGTCGGCCTCGCCGCGCCAGCTGAGCGACGGCATTCGGCGCTTCTTACAGCACCACGGCTTCCCGCGCGGGGTGGTGCAGCTGAAGGAAGTGAGCGGCGCAAGCCACGACCCGCTGATCGACCAGCAGGCTTACAAAGTCCAGCGCATCAGTGGCATCTTGAAGGCGTTTCCCGAGCTGCGTTTTGTGCTGCTGGGCGACGACGGTGAGCGTGACCCGGAAAGTTATGCGCAGCTGCAGGCGCTGTTCCCACAACAGATTGCCGGTGTCTGGATTCGCCGCGTGCACCCCGACCCAAAACGGCCTCGCATCGCGGGCCAGCACAACACGGCCGATCTGTTGCGCTCAGGGCCGCCCTGAGCCCACTCAGGCGCGCAAGCGTTCGATCAGCGCCATCGCCGCAGCCGGGTTGCGCTCTTTCGCGGCACTGATGAAAAACATGAACCCATCTCGCGGGGGCGCTGGCGCCGGCTTGGGCTGCACTCGTGGCAAGCCATCGGGCTCGTTTCCACTTGCCCAGGCCAGCGCACAGGCCGCGTAGCCGTCGAGCACGGTCGGCTCGAAGCCCTGCGCAAGCTGCGACTGCGAGCGCATCAGCCGGGCATATAAAAAACCACCGGTGAGGTCGGCAAACGAAGGGTAGTCGTCGGAGTCGGTGAACACCGTGGCCATCTGGTGGCGGCGCGCCAGCGCCAGGTACTCGGCGGTCTTGAAACTTTCGTGCCGCACGTCCATCACGTGGCGCAGCGGCACGCCTTGTGTCTGCGAGGGCAGCAGCTTCAGAAAGGCTTCAAAGTCCACGGGGTCGAAACGTTTGGTCGGCGCAAACTGCCACAGCAGGGGCCCCAGTTTGTCGCCCAGCTCGGCGATGCCGCTGTCGATAAAACGCTGCACCGACTCGCCCGCCTCGGCCAGCACACGCCGGTTGGTCGCAAATCGGTTGGCCTTGAGCGAAAACACAAA
>JBKJJF010000002.1:0-7488 GCA_046598195.1 Rhizobacter sp.
GATGACGCTGAACTTGCCGCGCGGGATCGAGACGTCGAGCGACTTCAGGTTGTGCTCGCGGGCGTTGACGATCTGGATGAAGCCCTCTCCCGCTTGCGGGAGAGGGCGGGGGGTGAGGGTTTGCGGGGTGCGGTAGCCCTCACCCCAACCCTCTCCCGCGAGCGGGAGAGGGAGCAGGAAGGTGCGATCTTCGGCGCGAGGTGGTGCGAAGCCCATCGCTTCGTCGTAGTCGCGCAGCGCTTTCGCGGTGTGCGAGCTGCCGTGCCGCTTCACGTCTTCGGGCGTGCCGGTCGCGACCACCTCGCCGCCGGCATCGCCACCTTCGGGGCCGAGGTCGATCAGCCAGTCGGAAGCGCGGATCACGTCGAGGTTGTGCTCGATGACGATGATCGAGTGGCCGGCCTCCAGGAGCTTTCTGAACGAGCGCATCAGCTTGGCGATGTCGTCGAAGTGCAGGCCGGTGGTCGGCTCGTCGAACATGAAGAGCGTGCCCTTTTTCGCCACGGGCTGGCGGCTGGCGGTGGCGCTTTGCGCGGCCTCGGCCAGGAAGCCAGCCAACTTCAAGCGCTGCGCTTCGCCGCCCGAAAGCGTGGGCACGGGCTGGCCGAGCTTCACGTATTCGAGGCCCACGTCGATGATGGGCTGCAGCACACGCAGCACCTCGCGGTCTTGGGCGAAGAGTTGCACGGCTTCGCTGACAGTGAGTTCAAGCACATCTGCCACGCTGAGTTCACGCAGCACGTCACCGGGCATGCGGCGGTCGATCTTCACCTCCAACAATTCAGCGCGGTAGCGGCGGCCGTCGCAGTCGGGGCAGCGCAGGTAGACGTCGCTCAGGAACTGCATCTCCACGTGCTCGAAGCCCGAGCCACCGCAAGTGGGGCAACGGCCATCACCCGCGTTGAAGCTGAACATGCTGGCGCTGTAGCCGCGCTGCGCGGCGAGCGGCGATTGAGCGAAGAGCTTGCGGATCTCGTCAAAGGCACCCACGTAGCTGGCGGGGTTGGAGCGCGCCGTCTTGCCGATGGGCGACTGGTCGACGAACACCGCTGCGCTGAGCCAATCGGCGCCGAGCAGGCGGTCAAACTCGCCGGGGGTTTCGGTCGGCTTGCCGAAGTGGCGGGCCAGCGCGGGGAACAACACGTCTTGCATCAGCGTGCTTTTGCCCGAACCCGAAACGCCGGTCACGCACACCAGGTGCCGCAGCGGGAACTCGACGCTGACGTTTTTCAGGTTGTGGTCGCGTGCGCCTTCCAAGATGAGTTTGGGCGTGCTCGCTGTCACCAAGCGCTTGATCCCCATGCCCACCTGCTTGCGTGCGCCGAGGTAAGCGCCAGTCAGCGTGTCGGCACTGCGGATGGCTTCGGGTGTGCCGTCGAACACGATCTGCCCGCCACGCTCGCCGGGGCCGGGGCCCATGTCGATCAGGCGGTCAGCCGCCAACATCACGGCCGGGTCGTGCTCCACCACCACCAGCGTGTTGCCGGCATCGCGCAGCCGGTGCATGGCTTCGACGATGCGGTTCATGTCGCGCGGGTGCAGGCCGATGCTGGGCTCGTCGAGCACAAACATGGTGTTGACCAACGAGGTGCCGAGCGCGGTGGTGAGGTTGATGCGCTGCACCTCGCCGCCGCTCAGCGTGCGGCTCTGGCGGTCAAGCGTGAGGTAGCCAATGCCGACGTCGCACAGGTACTTCAAACGTGTGCGAATCTCGTCGAGCAGCAGCTTGAGCGCATCGTCGAGCATGCCGCTCGGGAGCGAGATGCCGTCGAAGAATCGCTTGATGCGGTCGATGGGCATCAGCATCAGGTCGTGCACGGTGAGGCCGGGCAGCGCTTCGAGCTGCGCACGCGACCACTCCACGCCGCTGGGCATCACACGCTTCTCAGGCGGCAACACACCATCGGCGTCGGCCTTCGTGCCCATGCGCCACAAGAGCGCTTCGGTCTTCAAGCGCGCACCCGCACACGTGGGGCACGGCGTGTAGCTTCGGTACTTGGACAAGAGCACGCGGATGTGCATCTTGTAGGACTTGGATTCAAGGTACTCGAAGAAACGCTTCACGCCGTACCACTGTTTGCCCCACTTGCCGTTCCAGTGGGGCGAGCCGTTGATGACCCAGCCGCGCTGCGCCTCGGTGAGCTGCGACCAGGCGGTGTCGCGCGGGATGCCGGCCTCGGCGCTGTAGCGCATCAGGTCGTCTTGGTTCTCGGCCCAGGCGGGGGTTTGCAGGGTCTTGATGGCCCCGGCACGCAAGCTCTTCTTGTGGTCGGGAATGACGAGGCCGTAGTCGACGCCGATCACACGCCCAAAACCGCGGCAGGTTTCGCAGGCGCCCATGGCCGAGTTGAAGGAGAACAGCGCGGGCTGCGGGTCTTGGTAGCGGGTGTCGCTGTCGGGGCAGTGCAGGCCGGTGGAGTAGCGCCAGAGCACTTCGCCCTGTTGCACCCCACTCCGTTCGCCCTGAGCCTGTCGAAAGGCTTCGACAGGCTCAACCCGAACGGTGGGATGCGGCTCAGCCCGAACGGGTTCAGTTTCCAGCACATAAATGTTGACCCGCCCACTGCCCCGCTTCAACGCCGTCTCGATGGCCTCAACCGCGCGCACCTTCTCGATGCCCTGGATGCGAAAACGATCGGCCACCACGTCAAGAATCTTGTTGGCCCCCACGCTTGCGGCCTTGGCCGCGGCGCTGCCCCCCGAGGGGGCGCTCGCGCCTTGGGGCGGCCCGGCGTCGCTCATGCGCGGGCCGGTGGGTGAGGCCACCTCGCGCTCGGCCTGCACCTTGGTGAAGCCACTCGCGGCCAACCACTGCGCCACTTCTTCAGCGCTTGTGTTCGCCGGCAATTCCACCGGGAAGGTGAACACGAGCCGCGGGTCGCTCTCTTTCGTGCGCGCCATCAGCTCGGCGTAGATGGTCTCCGGCGAATCGTGGCGCACGCGCTGCGCGGTCTTTTTGTCGAACAACTCGGAAGCCCGGGCGTACAAGAGCTTCAGGTGATCGTTCAGCTCGGTCATGGTGCCCACCGTGCTGCGCGAGGTGCGCACCGGGTTGGTCTGGTCGATGGCGATGGCGGGCGGCACACCGTCAACCCGGTCCACCGCCGGCCGGTCCATGCGGTCGAGAAACTGCCGGGCATAGGCACTGAAGGTCTCAACGTAGCGGCGCTGCCCTTCGGCGTACAGCGTGTCGAACACCAGGCTCGATTTGCCCGAGCCGCTGGGCCCGGTCACCACCGTCATTTCCCCGGTGCGAATGTCGAGGTCAAGGTTTTTGAGGTTGTGCTGACGGGCCCCGCGAATGCGGATGAGACCTGATGACATAGGGGGCGCCTTGTGGGCAGAGGGGGCGAACATTCTAGGAGTGGGGTTCGCTCCAACCGATATGCGGGGTGATTTCCTGTTTCAAGCGGCAACAAGGCGTCGCACAGAAGCATTAGGCTTGAGTCCTCGAAACTGGGGTTCACCATGAAATTGAAAGTTTTGCGCCTTTGCCTGGGCGCCGCGCTCGCTGCTGCCGCCACTTGCAGCCACGCATTGGTCTTCGCCATCAATGAGGGCGTGACCTACCGAACCACCAACGACGAGATCCGGGCCAAATACACCGCGATCGCGGCCGACTTGAGCAAGCTGCTCAAGCAGCCCGTCACCATCGAGCCGGTGGCCGACTACCCCTCGCTGCGGCGCGGCCTCGCCGCCAAGCAGTACGACCTGGCGATGGTGCACCCGGCTCACCTGTCGATCGAGGCCATGAAGAAGAGCGGCTACACGCTGCTGGTGGTGACCAAGGGCTTCCAGCAGTACACCGCCAACTTTCTGGTGAAAGCCGATTCACCGATCAAGGAGCTGGCCGACCTGAAAGCCAACTCGCTGGGCCTGCCCGACGAAGACTCCATCACCTCGTGGATGGTGCGGGCCACCTTGCGCGACGCCATCGGCACCGACGCGCAGCAGATCAAGTACGTCCACACCCGCTACCAAGACGCCGTGCCCTTCTTCGTTGACAACAACCTCACCAAGGCCGGCGCCACCGCCTCCGGCGGCGTGATCAAGGCCTGGCAAGCCAAGGGCGGCAAGATCCTCGCCAAATCGCGGCCGGTGCCCATCAAGCACGTGATCGCGAGCCCCAACTTGGCGCCCGAGCAAGCCGACAAGGTACGTGAGTACCTGCTGGCCCTCGACACCACCGACGAAGGCAAGAAAAAGCTCGAGCCCACCAAGTACACCGGCTTTGCGCCCTACAAACAGGCCGACATGATGAGCATCGGCACCTGGTTGGGTCTGTGACGGCTTTGTGTGGCCCGATGGGCTTGTTATCAGGGAATTCACTTCTCGCAGGCTCGCCTGCACGGGCGTACCGCGCACAGATAATGCTTTGTATCCGACGAACTGACTGAGGCCGCTGCGACCGCGTGGCTGCCCTAGGGAATGCCATGCACACCACACTCCAGCAGCTGCTGGCCGGCGGCGCTGACAGCGCTATCGCCATCTCGGCACCCGGCCGCCTCGCCCTCACCTACCGCGAGCTGCGCACGCTGATCGCGACCACGCTGGCCAGCCTGAATGCGATGGGCGTGGGCCGCAACGACCGGGTCGGCATCGTGCTCAACAACGGCCCCGAGATGGCCACCTGCTACATGGCCTGCGCCTCGGGCACGACCAGCGCGCCGCTCAACCCGGCCTACCGTGGCGACGAGTTCGAGTTCTACCTGTCTGACCTCAACGCCAAGGTCTTGATCGTTGAGCAGGCCAGCGCCTCGCCGGCCATCGAGGTGGCGCAAAAACTCGGCGTGCGTGTGGTCGACCTGGTGGTGCCTGCGGGCGCTCCGGCGGGCAGCTTCACGCTGCAGGCCCGCGATGGTGGCGCCGCCACCGCCACCACAAACGGTGGCTTCTCGCAGGCCGGCGACGTGGGCATGGTGTTGCACACCTCGGGCACCACCTCGCGCCCCAAGATCGTGCCGCTGTCGGTGGGCAACCTGTGCGCCTCGGCGCAGAACGTCCGCACCACGTTGCAGCTGAACGCCAACGACATCGGCCTGAACATCATGCCGCTGTTCCACATCCACGGCCTGATTGCGGGCGTGCTGGCGCCGCTCTCGGCCGGCTCGCAGGTCTTTTGCACACCGGGCTTCAACGCGCTCAAGTTCTTCACCTGGATGGACGAAGCCAAGCCCAGCTGGTACACCGCCGTGCCGACCATGCACCAGGCCATCGTGAGCCGTGCCAAGGGCAACGCCGAAGTGATCACACGCAACCCGTTGCGCTTTTTGCGCTCGTCGTCGTCGTCGATGCCGCCGCAGGTGATCAAAGAGCTCGAAGAAATTTTCAAGTCGCCGCTGATCGAGGCCTATGGCATGACCGAGGCCACGCACCAGATGGCCTCGAACCCGCTGCCGCCAGCCGTGCGCAAGCCCGGCTCGGTAGGTCTGGCCGCTGGGCCCGAGGTGCAGATCATGGGTGATGACGGCTCGCTCTTGAAGGCGGGCGAGATTGGCGAGATCGTCATCAAAGGCCCCAACGTCACCACCGGCTACGAGAACAACCCCAAGGCCAATGCCGAGGGTTTCTTGAACGGCTGGTTTCGCACCGGCGACCAAGGCACGAAAGACGCCGACGGCTATGTGAGCCTCACAGGCCGCCTGAAGGAAATCATCAACCGTGGCGGCGAGAAGGTCAGCCCACGCGAGGTCGACGAAATATTGATGGACCACCCGGCCGTGGCGCAGGTGGTGTGCTTCGGCATGCCCCACCCCAAGCTGGGCGAAGAAGTGGCTGCGGTCGTGGTGCTCAAAGAAGGCATCACCGCCACCGAACGTGAGCTGCAAGACTTTGTGGCCAAACGCGCCGCCGACTACAAGGTGCCGAAGAAGATCTTGTTCATGGACGAGATTCCCAAAGGCGCCACCGGCAAATTGCAACGCATCGGGCTGGCACAAAAGCTCGGTTTGTGACCCCGATTCAGAGTTTTCCTGTCCATTCCCATCTCCATCTGAAAGCAACGAGGTTCGACGTGATGAGATTCAAACTGCACACCGTGATTGCCGCCTTCGGCTTGGCCGCCGCAACGGTCACCGCCCCGGCCCTCGCCGCCTGGGAACCCACCAAACCCATCGAGTTCGTGGTGCCCGCCGGCACGGGCGGTGGCGCCGACCAGATGGCGCGCTTCATTCAGGGCATGGCCGCCAAGCACAAGCTCACGGCGCAACCGATCATCGTGGTCAACAAGGCCGGTGGTGCAGGCGCTGAAGGTTTTCTCGACGTGAAGGGCGACAAGGGCAACCCGCACAAAATCGTCATCACGCTGTCGAACCTGTTCACCACGCCGCTGGCCACTGGCGTGCCCTTCAACTGGCGCGACCTGACACCGGTGTCAATGCTGGCACTTGACCAGTTTGTGTTGTGGGTCAACGCCGATTCGCCGCACAAGACCGCCAAGGACTTCATGGCCGCCGTCAAGGCCGCGCCCGACAAAACCTTCAAGATGGGCGGCACCGGCTCCAAACAAGAAGACCAGATCATCACCGTGTTGATCGAAAACACGCTCGGCAAGAAGATGATTTACGTGCCCTTCAAGGGCGGCGGCGAGGTGGCAGTGCAGCTCGTGGGCAAGCACATCGACTCCACCGTCAACAACCCGATCGAGGCCGAATCACACTGGCGCGCCGGCAAGCTGCGCCCGCTGTGCGTGATGGACAAAGACAAGCTGCCCTACACCACCAAGCTCACCGCCACCCAGTCGTGGAGCGACGTGCCGCCCTGCGGCTCGGTGGGCCTGCGTGTCAGCTACCTGATGCTGCGCGGCGTGTTCATGACGCCTGGTGCCACCCCCGACCAAGTGGCCTACTACAACGGCGTGTTCGACAAGATCCGCGCCCTGCCCGAGTGGAAAGAGTTCATGGAAAAGGGCGCCTTCCGGCAAACCACCCTGAAGGGCGAAGAGTTCGTTGAATGGCTGGGCAAGAACGAGCACATTCACCGCCTGCTGATGAAAGAAGCCGGGTTCATGGCGGCCAACTGATCGCCATGAGCAGCCCCACCGAAGACAACACCGACACCACCACGCCAGCCGGCCCGAGCACCCGCGGGCCCGAGCTGGGCGTGGCCGCTTTCCTGCTGCTGATGGCGGGCATGGTGATCGCCGACAGCCTGCGTGTGGGCATCGGCTGGGCTGACGACGGGCCGCGCTCGGGCTACTTTCCGTTCTACATCGGGCTCTTGCTGCTGGCCGCAAGCGGCACGGTGTTCGTCACGACGCTGCTGCGCTGGCGCCAGCCGAGCCCGGTGTTTGCCGAGCGCTCCCAGTTGAAGACCGTGTTCGCCATGTTGATCCCGATGGTGGTCTACGTGGGCGGCATTGCGCTGCTCGGTATCTACCTGTCGTCGTTGGTGTTGATCGCTTACTTCATGCGGCGCTACGGCAAGTTTGGCTGGCCGGCCACGGCGGCGGTGTCGGTCGGTGTGCCACTCGCGTTTTTCCTCGTGTTC
>JBKJJF010000134.1:0-6888 GCA_046598195.1 Rhizobacter sp.
CTTGCCTTGATGGACAACGGCTCTTGCTGGGGTGCACCCCAGACCCCAAAAACCGCTTTACACATCCGCCCTGATTCTTGGCCTTGACAAAACAGTCCTCATAGAAGGGCGAACGGAGGAGTCATGTCGTCGGCCTGCGCCCACTCGGCGAGCTGGGTGCATTGCAGGGCGTGCTGCTTCGCCGTCACCGGCTCGCGCCGGCTGCCGTCGTAGGCCTGGTCGCCGTGGCGCAAAAAAAGGGCTTCGATCTCGGGCACCAGCGGGCGCATGTTCAGGTCACCCGCTTGCGCAGCTTGGCCGACAGCAGGTCGATCAGTGACACCAGCACCACCAGCATCAACAGCACCGCGGCCGTTTGCGCATATTGAAAGCCGCGGATCACGTCCCACAGCACCATGCCGATGCCGCCCGCGCCGACCATGCCCACCACCGAAGCCGAGCGCACGTTGGCCTCGAAGCGATACAGCGCATACGAGATCCACAGCGGCATCACCTGCGGGATCACGCCGTAGACAATCTCGGCCAGCGGGTGGGCGCCGGTGGCGCGTATGCCCTCCACCGGCTGCGGGTCGATGGCCTCGACCGCCTCCGAGAACAGCTTGGCCAGCGTGCCGGTGGTGTGCACCCACAGCGCCAGCACACCGGCAAAGGGGCCCAGGCCGACGGCCACCACGAACAGCAGCGCAAACAGCATCTCGTTGATGGCACGGCAAGCGTCGAGCAGGCGGCGCACCGGCTGGTGCACCCACCAGGGTGTGATGTTCTCGGCCGCCAGCAGCGCCAGCGGCACCGAGCCCACGATGGCCAGCGCCGTGCCCCACAGCGCGATCTGCAGCGTGACGACCAGCTCCGACAGGTAGTGCCGCCAGTCTGAAAAGTCGGGCGGGAAGAAGCCGCGTGCGTACTCACCCATGTTGCCGGCGTCGCGCCACAGGTCGAGCGGGCGCATGTCGGCGCCCTTCCAGCTGCCCGCCAGCACGGCCAGCAGCAGGCCCCAGATCACGAGCGTGACCAGCGGCGTGCGCGGCGGTGTGATACGCGGTGCGCCCGCCGCCAGGCTCAAGGTCGACGACACGGCCCGCTCGCGTTACTTGATGCTCGCCACCGGGCGCGCGAGCTCGCTCAGGCGCTGGTCGATGTCTTTCAGCTTCTTGGCCTTGTCGTCGGCCGACATGGCGGTGTCGGCTTCGACCTTGCTGCGCTCGCGGGCCAGCTCGAGCTGGCGGATCGGCGTGAGCTGGGTGTTGTCAGAGGCCACGAAGCCGGCCCAGGTGAGGTTCTTCAGAATCTCTTTTTCGCGCGCGTCTTTGCCATAGGTGATGAAGAAGGTGCGCAGCTTGTTCTTGGTGTCGGCGTCGAGGTCTTTGCGCCAGACCATCGGGTCGCTCGGGATCAGCGGCGAGCGCCACACTTCGCGCAGCTCGGCAGCCTTCTCGGGCATCTTGATCTTCATGCGCTCAACGCCGTCGCTCGCGACCGTGGCCACGTCGATCTGCTTGTTGACCACGGCGAGGATGTTGGTCTCGTGGTTGGCGCGCATTGAGCGCTTGAAGTCGCGCGCGGGGTCAACCTTGTTTTGCGCCCAAGCATAGAAGCCGGGCACCAGGGTGCCGCTGGTGGAGTTGGTGTCACCCATGCCGAGGGTGAGGCTCTGGCGGCTCTTGATCACGTCGTCGAGCGTCTTCAGCGGGCTGTCCTTGTGCACGATCATCACGCCCCAGTAGCCCTGGGCACCGTCCGACTGAGTGACCTTGGCGAAGATCTCACCTTGTGCACGGTCGACGGCTTCCATGCCCGACTTGTTTCCCATCCAGGCCACCTGCACTTTGTTGAAACGCATGGCCTCGATGACGCCGGAGTAGTCGGGCGCAAAAAACGCGTTGATCTTGAAGCCGGTGCTCTTTTGCATGTCGTCGAGCAGGGGCTGCCACGCGGTCTTGAGGTGGGCCGACGACTCGGTGGCGATGATGCCCATCTGGATTTCGCGCGGCTGTTGCGCGTGGGCGGGGCCCAACCACAACAAGGTGGTGGTGGCCAGGATGAGAAGGGTGGCTCTGCGGTTCATGTGAATGCTCCTGAACGGGGTTGGGGTTACGCGGCCAGCAGGTTGGCCGGCGCGGGTTGAAGGTCGGCTGCGCTCTCGTTGCGGCGCGGCAGCAGCTCGTCGGTCTGCGTGCCATACAGATCGCGCAGGCGCTGCGGGGTGAGTTGTTCGGTGGGGCCGTCGTGCACCACCTCGCCGGCGCGCAGCGCCACGGTGCGCGGGCAGTAGGCAAACGCGTAGTCAACCTGGTGCAGCGAGACGATCACCGTCACACCGAGCTCGCGGTTCACTTGGGCCAGCAGCTCCATCACGCGGCGGCTGGCTTCAGGGTCGAGCGAAGCGATGGGCTCGTCGGCCAAGATGATTTGTGCGCCCTGCACCAGCGCGCGCGAGATGGCGGCGCGCTGCTGCTGCCCGCCCGAAAGCGTGGACGCACGCTGCCAGGCGCAACGCTCGATGCCCACACGTTGCAGCGCATCAAACGCACGCTGCAGCTCGGTCTGTGGAAAGCGGCCCAGCAGGCCGCGCCACAGCGGCAGCCGGTGCAGCGCGCCGGCCAGCACGTTGTTCATCACCGACAAGCGGTCAACCAGGTTGAACTGCTGGAAGATGGCCGCCACCTTGGTGCGTGTGGCGCGGGTGCCGGGGCCGAGGCGGCCGTTTTGCTGCAGCACGTTGCCCAGCACCGTGATCTGCGAGTGGCTGCCTGCATCGGCGCGGTGCAGGCCGTTCAGGTGGCGCAGCAGGGTCGACTTGCCCGAGCCAGAAGCCCCGAGCAGCGCCACCATTTCGCCGCGCTTCACCTGCAGTGACACATCACGCAGTGCAGCGTGCTGGCCAAAGGTCTTGCGCAGCTGCACCACGTCGATCACCACGTCGGCCATGGCCATTCCTCGTATCCAACGATGGAAGAATTGTGGTGAGCGGCCGTGACGGTTGCATGACGAAACGGTGGCATTAGATGAAGGTGATCGCACCGGCCCACCAGATGCCGGCCATGCCCTTCTGCGCATCCGGCAGATGCGCGAACGGCAGCTTGGTGCAGCGTATGCCCAGGCCGGTCGACGCCCACACGGTGCCGCTGGCGCGCATCACACCCGCCAGCACCATGCTGGCGCCGCGCAGCAACGTGGGCCCAGGCGAGTGCCCCTCCGGGGGAGACGCCGGCAGGAGTAGGAGGAGGGGGAGGTTGCCGCACAAGCTGTTCGTTAGGCGTAGCCCCCCACTCCAACCTCACACGCAACGACTTCCAGCGCTGCGCGCTCCGGCGGCCGCAACCTCACCACCGCCCTGTCCTTGAATGCCTGCCCGTATCAAGCCAAGTCCGTCTTTCATCGCCGCCGCAAGCCCGCGAGTGAACGAAGCGCGCGTGAATCACCCGCGTGATGCGTGAAAACTTCATGCTCTGCGAGGCAGCGTTTTTGCACAGCCGTGTAAAACTCGGTTCGCACGAGTAGCGTGAGCCCGGCACAGCGGCTTAAGCGCCACCGCCTCCAAGAAGGCGCAAAGGGGAGGGAAGACGATGTTGAAAGCTTTGGCTATTGCAAGCGTGCTGGCCTGGTGGTTCATGCAGGCACGGCTGGATCTGCTCCTTAACTGGAAGCTCAGTCGCGACGCATCCCAGTCAATTGCACTGGGGATCGCGCTGGCCTTGGGCTTGGGCCTCTGTCTTCGGCTGCGGCTGGGCGAGCGTGCCAAGGCGGTGCCTGCGTTGCCGCTGTGGGTCATCAGCGTTTCTGCGCTGTGGCTGCTCGCGGCCCCACACCTCTTGGGCAAACCAGTGATCTACCTGGAGCCCGTGCGGGCCTACCTTCAATGGGGCCTGGCCCTGGCCGTGATCGGGGGCAGCGCCTGGATCGTGCTGCGCTTGCCGCCCACGCAGGAGCCTGCGCTCGGGCTCCATCAAAACGCGCCGACGCTGCGCCTGGCGATGGCGGTAGCCGCTGTGTTGTCGATCTGCAGCACGGCCTGGGTGATACCGGCATCGACCGGCGGCGCCGCCGAAGCGATGTCGCAGTTGTTTTCCCTGCACGGCAAGGTCGGCGGGGCTCCGCGCGAAAGCGCCGTGGACGTGGCAAGCCGCTGGTTCATCATGGCCTTGCCCTTTGTGGCGGGTGCAGCGCTGGTGTGGGGCGGCCGGCTTGGCCCACGCATCCTGGCCCGGCGGCCCGGTCTCATGCGCATCAACATCTATCTGGTGCTGTGGGTGGGCGCACAACTGCTGGCGATGTACATCGGCACGCAGATCGCCGCGCCGGCCAACACCGGCCGCGCGTCCTTCGTCGGTGTGCTGGTCACCGTGCTGTTCCTTTCGACGTTCTTGCCGCTGCTGTCGGTCATGCTGCTGTGGGCGGTGTTTCACATGCTGTTGACACTGGGCGGGCCGGCGGCAGCACAAGCCAGCCCAGCGCCCGGGGACCCCAGCGCAAGGCCTGCAGCAAGCCGTGCAGCAACGCCCGGCCCTGCGCCGATGCGCGCAGCCAGCGAGATCAAGCAGTTGCTGAGCGAGCGCAGGATGGACGAAGCCCTGGCCCGCTACGCCATCGCCACGCAAGCCTCAGCCGATTTCGACCCCGGCACCGCGGCCGTGGTGCCGCTCACCAAGCAGGCGCTGAAAGCCGGTCAACCAGAGCTGGCGCTGAAGTTGCTCACCGGTTTTGGCAGCCGCCGCCCGGGTGACACGGCCACGCCGCTGTTCAAGTGGTTGCACGGCCAGACGCTGATTGCCGCAGGCCGACAGGAAGACGGGTTGGCGCAGTTGCAGGCGCTGATGCTGACGCACCCTGAAGACGCCTTGGCACGCGAAGCGCGCACCGTGCTGGCACGCCACCCGCGCGGCGCCTGAAGACACGAAGCGCGGCCAGCCGAAATATCACGCCAGCCGCGCAGGGCCGACGGCCGCCCGGGCCTCTAAAATTGCGACCGTTGTTCTCTCGTGACCTTGGCCCCCCATGAACCTGTCTGCCCTCACCGCCCTTTCTCCGCTTGACGGCCGTTATGCCCCCAAGGTGGCGCCGCTGCGTGCACTGCTGTCTGAGTTCGGGCTGATGCACCGCCGGGTGCAGGTGGAGGTGGAGTGGTTCATCGCGCTGTCAGACGCCGGCTTCGCCGAGTTCAAGCCGCTCTCGGAGGCCGGCCGCGGCCTGCTGCGAGGCCTGGTCTCACGCTTCAGCGAGGCCGATGCCCAGGCCATCAAAGACATCGAAAAAACCACCAACCACGATGTGAAGGCGGTCGAATACTGGCTCAAGAGCCGCTTCGAAAACACGCCCGAGCTGAAGGCGGCAGGTGAGTTCGTGCACTTCGCTTGCACCAGCGAAGACATCAACAACACCAGCCATGGCCTGATGCTCAAGGCCGCGCGCCAAGAGGTGCTGCTGCCCACGCTCGACACCATCATCACCACCCTGGCAGCCCTGGCCAAAGCCCAGGCCGAGGTGCCGATGCTGGCGCGCACCCACGGCCAGACCGCGAGCCCCACCACGGTGGGCAAGGAAGTGGCCAACGTGGTGGCGCGGCTGCTCACGGCGCGCGAGCGCATCGCCGGCGTGAAGCTTTTGGCCAAGATGAACGGCGCGGTCGGCAACTACAACGCCCACCTCTCGGCCTACCCCGATTTCGACTGGGAGGCCTTCAGCCGCCGTGTCATTGAGAAGCAGCTGGGCCTGGACTTCAACCCCTACACCATCCAGATCGAGCCGCACGACTACATGGCCGAGCTGTTTGATGCGCTCACGCGCACCAACACCATCTTGATCGACTGGTCGCGCGACGTGTGGGGCTACATCAGCCTGGGCTACTTCAAGCAGCGCACGAAAGAAGGCGAAATCGGTTCGTCGACCATGCCGCACAAGGTCAACCCGATCGACTTCGAAAACGCCGAGGGCAACTTCGGCCTTGCCAACGCGCTGCTCACCCACCTGAGCCAAAAGCTGCCGATCAGCCGCTTCCAGCGCGACCTGACCGACAGCACGGTGTTGCGCAACATGGGCGTGGCGCTCGGCTACGCACTCTTGGGCTACGACAGCCTGCTGCGCGGCCTGAGCAAGCTAGAAGTCAACCACGAAGCGCTGGCCGCCGACCTCGACAGCGCCTGGGAAGTGCTGGCCGAACCGATTCAAACCGTGATGCGCCGCTACAAGCTGGCCAACCCGTATGAGCGGCTGAAAGAGCTGACGCGCGGCAAGACCATCACCCGTGAAGCCATTCAGCAGTTCATCGGCACGCTGGAGATCCCCGCGGCCGAGAAGACACGGCTGCTGGCGATGACGCCCGGCAGCTACACCGGCATCGGGGCGGCGCTGGCCAAACGCATCGGTTGACCGGCCACCAAAGCCCGTACAGATCGGTAATACACCTCACACGCGTGCTCAGGCCCCCGTATACACTTGACGGCCCGGAGACGAAATTCGGCTCCATGCCGTGAGGTGACCCGCTCACCCTATATCGCCGGGCTCTATTCCTAAACCCGCTCGTGCCCTCAGGTCGAGCGGGTTTTCCTTTGTGAAGGTCACGCCGGTGGTTCGGGGCTTGCCGCGCAGTTTGGGCGCCTCCAAGTCCATGTCGATCACCTCGACGAATTTGGGCCAGGTGGCCTTCAGAAATCGCTCTTCACCCCGCTCGTAGAAGCGTTGCAGTGCCCACAGAAAGTAGTCGCAGGCTTGCAGGCCCGCCACGTCCCACGGGTAGCCGCTGGCCACCTCAACGCTGGCACTGCGGGGAAAACCGTAGTCGCGCTCGAAGTGTTGCTCTACCTCCAGCACGGCATGCTTCAAGGCCGCAGTGCGGGGCTTGTTGCCGCGCACGGCAAAGGTGATGCGGGCATGTACGCCATGCCGCCCGAG